>PBRN01000273.1 GCA_002725955.1 Pseudobdellovibrionaceae bacterium | reverse complement strand
TGTTCGCTTTATTTAGGAGCAAATTATGAATGGTACATTAGGGTTTTTAACATTGTTTGCCTTTTTCGCTCTCCCTTCCTTTGCTAATGCTCATTGCCAAATTCCATGTGGTTTGTACGATGATGAAAATGTTTTTAGAGAGCTAGAATTAGACCTTCGGACTATTGAGAAGTCTATGAATGAGATTAATAAACTAGCTGGCAATGGTAAAACGGAACCAAACCAAACAGTTCGATGGGTTCAGAATAAGGAATTTCATGCAGATCACTTCGCCGACAAGTTACAACAATATTTTTCCGCACAGAGAATAAAGCTGGTTGAAACCAAAGAAAAGGAAAAATATAATATATTAGTTAGCAAATTGGTTCTACTGCATCGTATGACGGTATACGCCATGAAAAGCAAACAAACCACGGATTTAAAGAACCTAGAAGCACTCAGGGAAAATTTTGAACTCTTCAGAGATCTTTACAACAAGCATCACCACTAACCAAAAGTTTAAGTAATCAATTACAAATTTTTTTTAAATAGAGAGAGCAAACTATTCGTTTGATCTCTCTATTAATCTAGTTTTTTCTAGTCAAGTTATCTTTTTTTGCCAGAAATAGGCATAGGCAGCACCGGTCGCAAACATGATCAAACTATAGGTAGCTGCGGGAATTGACATCACAGGGTCCTCTAATAATGTACTAGTGATGAACAAAGCTGTGGTACCATTTTGAATACCAACTTCGACACCAATACTGACACAATCCTTTGTCTCCAATCCTAAGAATGAAGGTATAAAATAACCTAATAGCATGGTAACTACATTGAGAATAAAGGCTGCCATACCTATTTGAGCGAAGAAGCTTGGAATATTGTCCCAATTTTGCTGGGCTATGCCGCCAATAATGATGAATAAGAATGCCATTGATAATATTTTTACCGGTTTTTCCGCCTTTTGAGCCACATTATGCCATTTCTTTCTAATGGTCATGCCAAGCCCCACAGGTACTAAGGTAATTGCAATCAATGTCGTAATGGTTTTAACCAATGGCAACTCTATGGTGCGGCCACCCTCAAGAAAATAAGTCATGCCGATAGCTGCAAAAATTGGAATAGTGAAAGGAGTTATCAGGCTAACTATAGCGGTTAAGCTAATTGATAAAGCCACATTGCCTCTTGATAGATAACAAAATAGATTAGACGTCACGCCCCCCGGGCAAAGGCATAAAATAAAAATACCGATAGCAAGAGTAGGGGATAAGCCAAAGCCAATAGCTACAAAAAAACCGATCAACGGTAGCATGACCATCTGACAAATCAGTCCTATCGTAACTGCTTTTGGGCTTTTTCCGACCTGCTTAAAGTCATTTATGTTTAGAGATAGTCCCATCCCAAGCATGATAATAAATAGCGACAAGGGCAGAACTACTT
This sequence comes from Pseudobdellovibrionaceae bacterium, assembly GCA_002725955.1. Taxonomy (GTDB): domain Bacteria; phylum Bdellovibrionota_B; class Oligoflexia; order Oligoflexales; family Oligoflexaceae. Next base: position 35,799 of record PBRN01000273.1, on the reverse strand, counting down.
TAGAGAGGATACTAGCTTCCATACTCTACCATCCATAAGTTGTTTTTAATTTTTTAATATTATAAGACTATCATATAAATGATAAGTCAAAAAGTTTATTACTTCATTGAACCAAAGTAATACGGATGGAAATTTCTTTTTATTAGAGGCATATAAAAAGAAATACCCATATTCGGGAAGGATTCAGTCTTATTAAAGTTTTATGTATTTAGGTGAATGTTAGAAAAAATTAGATAGATTCCGATCTGTGATTCTTTAGCCAAGTCCTCCATTTCTCTCCATTTGGAGCCTTATAATCGTAACAAAGTAATAGTTGGTTGCTTCTATCTAGCCAAAAAATACTGTTATGATCATAGTTTCCCCCAAGGAAGCTATATGCTTGTGCGCATCGATCTTGGGAGTCGATCATTATTTTTTTCTTTCGTTGTGGTAAAATCTGTGCGTTGCGCTTTTCAAATAACGGGAGAGCAAACTCAGATGACGCAGGGTCACGAATATCAGGTACGATCATTTCAGATGTCCCCCTCTCGCTTTTACTCATCAGATAAATCAATGGACCCAGAAAGCACCTCATCAGTGGTAATATAGGCAACTCGCCGCGATAGGGGTAGTCAAAGACTTTTAAGGTTTCACTATTGACCTTTCGATATACACGCAGTTGGTTCGATCTTAAATAGTATCTACAGCTAATAACTGATTCCGCCTGAGGCAAATCAGCTAAAAGATCAACTTGTTTAGGTTTCGCAAAGGATTCGCCCAACTTTGAATAGTAAGCCCAAGTGGTAATCTGAGCCTGTGAAAAATGTTGAGAGGCATCTCTTGTGCTCTTGATACAAAAACCAGAATAATCCAGTCGATCGTGAATAGAAAATGATTCAGTTATGCCAGTCTGGACATAATGAGGTTTACTTTCATCACTGCGCAGATAATGATAACAACCATATTCTTTGGCTGCGTCTTTATGATCACTCATTGAACCTATAGTTTTGTCGTTAGGATCGATTATTGTAGGGGGAGAGTCTATTGCTGATTCAAGCAAGGTTGACCTTTCTAACAATCATAACTGGTTTTTGCTAAGGGCAGCGTATCTTCTTAACCTTGATAAATATAGTATGTCTCAATATCTAGCATGCGCAATAAAAGTCGTTGATCTCCTATGCTCTAGCCTTTACTGTATCTAGGTCAATTTTGCCGATGACTATATTATAGCCGCAGCCCTCATAAAACTCGGTTTTAGTGAATATCGAATGATAGATAATGTTCAATTTAGTGAGTAAATCACAATGCTACGCCTTAATAAGGGGTTATCTAATTGGATCCAATGATGAAATCCAGATTCAAAAGAGTCTTAGGTAGATTGCTGGTAACATTAATGCTTATTTTTGCTCTAGTTTCCATTTTTCATGGGATCGGTAATTAACGTTTTGCCCTTATAAAATAAGGGATGAAGATGGCGGTTTTAGCTTTGTACATTTGATACGCCTCTATGTCTCCCCACTTCCGATCTGCACTTTCTTCAAGCATTGGAACTCCGCTTACATAACGAATCAGTAAATAGACAAACACAGGGGAAATAAGTGTGACCCATTGCATTCCGGATAAAGTTGGTAAAGCGATGCAGGCAATACCGGTCCAGAGTAACACTTCACCAAAATAGTTGGGATGGCGTGATATTGACCATAATCCACTGGTAATGAATTTGTTTTGATTATTTTCATCAGTCCGGAACTGCTGTTTCTGCCGGTCCGCAATGACTTCAATTAGAAAACCGAGAACCCAAAGTAATGTCCCTAAACAACCCCAGAACCCCATTGCAATGGTTTTACCAGAAGTCATGGCGGTTAAGGCGCAAGCTGCAGTTAAGAAAACCCATAATCCTTGCAGACTCCAAGTCATAAAGAACCTAGCCCCCGAGGTCTTGATCAGTTTAAAACGTTTATCTTCACCATCCTTCATAACCCTTAAGAACAGGAAACTTCCTAGTCTCACAGACCAAAAAGTAATCATCGTGGCCAAAAGGATCGTTCTGATGGATGTCGCATCGATTAATAATAAGCTTAGGAAGATAACTGTTATATAGGTAAGGCTGCCAGTAAGGTCAAAAAACTTTTCCGTCTGCCAAATATATGAAGGCACATACATAATCCACTGAATCAGAAACGTAACTAGAAAAACGATCGTCAAAATAGGCCATGAACCCGTCATTAAGCCACCCCTTGCACCTGCTAGCGCTACAACACCAGCTAGAAAAAATGAGGCTAAAGCTAAGATTAAGTACTTCATTTATTGCGCCTTTGTGTAAGTCTAATAACGAAAAGATTTAATAGGTCAAGAGTTATGATTGCAAGTACAATCTGCAATCATCTATTGAAAAGCACTTGGCTGTGCTGACTCAGTTGACCTTCACTTATGAGTGATGGACTACTTCTAAGTTGAGGTTGACAATGGTCCACTGGCCCATCTATTTTTGAAAAGCGGCGTGTGTGATGATGACCCGTAGGTCAATCAATAGCACCAGTAAATTTTAGTGAGTTGATAACGATAGTAGGATAAAAAATGAATAAAATATTAACGCTAATTTGCGGTCTGATGGTTTCAACAACGGGCTTTGGTGGATCTAAACACGACGACCATAAAGCCATGAATGTGACCAATACCAAGGTAGTAGAAACATATAGTGATATAGCTCTGAAAGTCTATTCTGACTCATTAAACAGTGCTAAGACTTTACAAAAAGCCATTGACAATCTGATTTCAAAACCTTCCGCCGCTTCTTTAAAAGCGGCAAAAGTAGCATGGATTGATGCCCGGGTTCCTTACCAACAAAGTGAAGTGTATCGTTTTGGGAACTCAATTGTCGATGACTGGGAAGGAAAAGTTAATGCCTGGCCGCTTGATGAAGGTTTTATCGACTATGTAGACAATACCAGTTATGGAAAATCTGATCAGAACCCTTATTTCCAAGCCAACGTTGTAGCTAACCCCAAACTAAAGCTGGGAAGCACTGTGTTAAAATCACCCGAGATTACGATTCATACATTACAGTCTCTTCACGAATATGAAGGGGTCGAAAGTAATGTTGCTACAGGCTATCATGCAATTGAGTTTCTGCTCTGGGGACAAGACCTGAATGGCCATAAGCCGGGAGCGGGGCAAAGATCTCACACAGATTATGATATCAAGCAATGTACTAACAAAAACTGTGATCGGCGAGGGCAATATCTCAAGGCTGCAGGTGATCTCCTAGTCCAAGACCTTCAATATATAGTTGCCCAATGGGATAAGAACGGGGATGCTCGGACCAAAATAACTAAAAAAGGGAAAGAAAAAGAAGCATTGAAAGCTATTTTGACCGGAATGGGTAGCTTGGCTTACGGTGAATTAGCAGGGGAAAGGATCAAGCTCGGTTTAATGCTGAACGACCCCGAAGAAGAACATGACTGCTTTTCAGACAATACCCATTATTCCCATTATTATGACGCTCTTGGTATCAAGAACATATACTTGGGAGAGTATAAGGATATTAACGGTAAGATATTTAGGGGTTATGGATTGACTCACCTATTAAAGAAACTAGCTCCTAAAGTCGATAAAGACATGCGGAGGAGTTTGGCGAATACTGAACAAAAAATGGATGTACTAGTCAAAACGGCTGAGTCAGGTACCGCCTATGATCAGTTACTTGCACCTGGTAATAAAAAAGGAGAAAAGATTATCTCCGATATTGTGAAAGCACTTTCTGATCAGACGCAGGTTATTCAAAAAGTAGTAGCGACTTTGAAACTTGATAGAGTTGAGTTTGAGGGATCTGACAGTTTAGATCATCCAGAAAAGGTAAATTAATTGGTGTTATTTAGTGGGCGCAAGTTTATTTGCGCCTTACAGATTATGTTGATTCTCAGCCTGATTAGCGATGATTCTCTTGCTAATAATCTGAAAAAATTTTTGATAGAAGATCCCAGTGAAGTTTTTCCGGGTGGCACCGCAACCTTTCGAGGAAAGCGCAACCGGAATGCTTTTTCACAGCCAGCCGCCAATATAACTTTCATACAACAGGCTGATTTTGCAATGGGTGATAGCCTTTTTACCCGATTGTGGGTTTCATCTCCTTCTTCAACTAAGTCTGCTGATGGCTTGGGGCCACTGTTCAATGCTAGATCATGTCAAAATTGTCATCTAAAAGATGGCCGAGGCCACACACCTGAAGGTAACTGGCCCAAAGATAATTCGGTTTCGATGCTGCTCAGATTAAGTATAAAACCGGAAACCAAAAAGGACTTTGCTCAGCTTAAAAGTGGAAGAGTGCATGTCATTCCTGAGCCTAATTATGGTAAGCAATTGCAAGATATGGCCGTCGCAGGTCAAAATGCAGAAGGCCGGATAAACATTACTTACCACGAGAGGAAAGTCTCATTACGTGGTGCTCCATCAGTTGTACTTAGAGTCCCCTCTTATAAAATCACTCATTTAGGTTACGGCCCATTGCATAAAAATGTGCTGATGTCTCCTCGCATAGCTCCTCCGATGATAGGTCTTGGTTTATTAGAATTGATTCCAGTGGAAGCAATACTTGCTCAAGCGGATCCAGAAGATAAAAATAAGGATGGCGTATCAGGACGAGTCAATCTTGTCTGGAGTAAAGAATATCAGAAAATTATGCCGGGTAGGTTTGGTTGGAAAGCTGGTCAACCCACTATGAATCAGCAAATTCAGGAAGCATTCAATGGTGATATTGGCCTTTCTGCGCCACTAACCCCTTCGCCGGCTGGAGATTGTACAGATAGTCAAAAAGAGTGCCTTACATCGCCTCATGGACAGTCCAATCAAAAAGAAGATTTTGAAGTGACACCTAAAATGTTAGAGCTGGTACTTTTCTATAGTCGTCATTTAGCTGTTCCTGTGCGGACTAAATTCAAAGATAAGCAAGTAAAGCTTGGAAGGAAAATCTTCTTTGCCAGTGGATGCGCAGGATGTCATCGCCCAGGCTATTTAACGGGAAATGATAAAAAATTAAAAGCTCTCTCTAACCAAAAAATATGGCCGTGGAGTGACTTACTCCTGCATGATATGGGGCCAGACCTCGCTGACCATAGAGGTGAAGGGGGGGCTACAGGACGAGAGTGGCGCACTCCACCATTATGGGGTTTAGGTGCGACGGAAGCTGTTAGTGGCCACACCCAATTGCTGCACGATGGGCGGGCGAGGAATATTGAAGAGGCTGTTTTGTGGCACGGCGGTGAAGCGCTTGCGGCTCGGGATCATTACCGTAATTTAACTCCTAAAGAACGATCTTTATTACTAGCTTTTCTTAACTCTCTTTAGCCAATGCGAAAGTCTCGAACCACTCTCTGCTTCAGCGCTTTATTCTAGAGACTTAGCGGATCACCCAGTTCATTGCAAAAGCCTGCTTTTAATTCGCACCTCTTCCCCCACTGTAAGTCAGTGTCTGCAAAGGCACTATTGGAAATAATATCCCTGAATATCAGGTGGTTAAATTCTAGGTAAAATAGCTTCTAATGTTTAGATAGGTGGCTCCGATAAAAACGCTGATTAAAAGCGGATAAGCTGCCGCAGAAGCGAAAGGGCTTTCATTATGTCTAAAGGAATGGTTTTACTGGTAGACGATTCAGTCACAATCAGAACACAATTGAGTATTCTTCTGCGTGGTTACGGTTACGAAAGTATGCAACTAGAAAACGGCAGTAAAGTGGTTGAAACATTAAAGTCCAATGATATAGACTTGATGTTTTTGGATATCAATATGCCTATAATGAATGGCTTAGATACTCTTAGGGATCTCAAAAAACATGAAGACGAAATAGAGAAGCCTCCTATATTTGTTCTTTCTACAGAAAACACTCAACCCTATGTTGACGAAGCTAGAAGTTTGGGGGCAAATGGATGGGTAGTGAAGCCGATTGAAACAAAAATTCTTGAACAGATTTTGGATAGATTTGCGCCATCTAAAGCCAGCTGATCCTCTCTAATATCCGATCATGCTGGTATCAATGCCTGCGACCACCCGATAAATTTCTCGCCATACATATATTTATAAATATTATTCGGCTATTCTATTCGGTACACTAGGATATCTTCTGATGCTGTCAATAATAATTTACTAACTATGCTCGGTGTATATGTTCATGCCTTCTTAATTTCTATTTCAAAGATTATTGGACGATAACCTTTATTATTTTTATCACCATTGAACTTAACGGCAATATCGCCGCCTAAATTACGAATAAAGTTTCGAACTGCTTCAAGTCCAACGCCACGGCCTGAAATTTGACTGACTGTTTCAGCTGTTGACATACCTGAGCGGAAAATAGTTTCTGCTAGCTCAGCATCGCTAACAGAGCTAGCCGTATCAGAAGATCCATTGTTACTAAAGATTTGTCTAAGCTTGTTTAAATTAAGTCCTTGGCCATCATCTTGAATTGTAGCGGTAATAGCATTTTGAGTCTCTGACCACAAAATATTTATTGTGCCGGCTTCTTTCTTGCCTTTTCCTTTGCGGACCTCTGGCTTTTCTATGCCATGATCTAACGAATTTCTTAAAATATGGGTAAAAGCATCCTCAATAGTCGATTGATATTTTGATGGAATACGGATCCTTGGATTATTTATGATGACTTCAGGATTCTCCTTGCCCAAAGTTTTTGCGAGATGCGGCATCGATTTAATGACCTGATTTGTTGCTTCTTCGACAGGGACGTATTCCTTCATATCAATCATTTGAGACACTTTATTTAATAGACTGTGATCTTCGCCTTTTATTTTAGGCTTAAGCGCATCAAAAATATCTTGTACATTCTGTAAATCTTCAACCGTGAGCCCTTTATCACTTTCTTGAGTCGACAAAGACGCTAATTTATCGGCGTTAATCTTTTCATATGAATCGATCACCGCCTCTACCTCTAGCAGATCAGCTTTGAGCTTAACTGTGTCCCATTGTTCAACACCCTGCCGAATTTGGTCATAAAATTGTTCGGCATTATGAACAATATCAGAAATTAAGCGAAAGCCATAAACGCGAGCATTACCCTTAATGGTATGCATATTGCGAAATAGAATCTCGATCATGTTTTTTATATCATCATTTTTTTTATCGGAGTAGTTCTCTAGAATGGTTTGATTATCTAGAATGAAATTCTTAGAGTTTTTAATAAAATCATTAAAACGATTTTGAGGAATATTTATAATTTCGCTAATGATATTAAGTTCCTGCTTTTGATGCTCTGATTCTTTTTCAAGTTCTTTGAGAACAGTTACATCTCTTACCGTAACGATAAATTTTTCAATTAGGTCGTCGTCGTCAAAAGTAGGGTTCCAGTCAAATTCAAGAATCTTACGTTCTTCGTTTAGTGAAGTATAATTAACTTCTCTAGGTAATAGATGACTATTACAATCCCAAGCTAAAGCAGTTTCCCCAAAACAGGACTGTAAACATGCTGTTATTTGCGAGTTTTGGTCGGATCCGAGTTCGGTATGACTTAAAATAAGGTCGTATAGATTTTGATTCGCTATATTGTTATGTTCTAAAATCTTTTCTAAATGAGCGGAATATTCATGATGTATTTTGAGGTTACCATTAAATGTAAAAATACCCTGCTTCATGTTTTGCAACATCGCATTGATATCATTGGTTTTAGTTTTTAAGCTCTGCGTTCTTTCTTCTACCTTTTTTTCCAATGTTCTATTGTGTTCCTCAATAACACCAATCATATGTATACTCTTCACTCGGCTTACTGAAAGACGTGAGAGAGTGGCACAAAAATCCATATCAGTATCTTCAAATTTTACTTTAGAACTGTCTCCGGAAAAGGTCATAACTCCAAATAATTGTCCAGCATCAATCATCGGTATGGCTAGTCGGGCTTCTTTCATAGTCGACTTTAGTTCAGGAAAGCGGCTATCTGTATTAGTGTCGTGGACAAATATCACTTTTCTGTTAGTTACAGCAGCCCCAAGGATCCCATCTGTCGTGTTTACAAGGATCTCTTCATTCAAGGATTTAGATTCCTGATCACTAGCTAACAATTTTAGCTTATCTATTGTTTTATCATATAAATAGACTGACCCTTCAGAAAATTTATTATGTTCTTCAAGCCTTTTAATACAAAAGGTAAGTACGCCGGATTCCGAATTGGAATCCATGATAGTCTCACCAGCTTCATTAAGTGAATACAGATCTTGGATTTTCTTACGAATTGAGCCTTGCATTTCTTTAAAAGACCGAGCTAGATTTCCAAGTTCGTCTTTTCTACTCACGTCAATTTCATGTTCCAGCTCCCCAGTAGTAACCCGCGCTGCATGTGCACCAAGCACCAAAAGTGGCTTTTTGATCACAGTGTTGAGCACCCAAGTCATGACCAGAGCGATAATGATTAAAACCGAGATGCTTAGGGTGATTATAGAAATAGCGCTTCTTTTAGCCCTTTCGACAATGCTTGCATCTCCCATTACAATTTCAACATTTGCTATGTTTTGATCATTTCTCTCTATTGCTATCTGCGAAGTAGGAAAGCGAGGGCTTTGCTTAAGCATATCAACCGATAGTTTCTTTCCAATGCCACGGGTTCGTACGGTCTCATGATCAAAGTCATTATATATACGCAGATAGATCATTTCTTCATCGAGCATTAAGGCATCAGCTGTTTTATTCATGGAATTGATATCCATGTCCCAGATGGCTTGAGCTAATGCTCTTGAGGCTAGTTTACCTGCCTGATTTGCTCGTGATTGCAAATCTTTTTTAGAGTTTTCAAAATTTGTTGACACAATCATGAACGACAAGCCGACGACGGCCAAACTAAATGTGGCTACTATGTATAAATTGAGTTTTCTAGAAAGTCTTGAATTGATCCAGTTTATAATCAATTTTACGCCTTAGGTTTTGGTTAGAACAAAAATCTGCTGTTATAGCAAAAAATACAGATGAATGAGTCTTCCTTTCGGTTAACGCCATGTGCGTCTGTTGTGATAATAATATATCACGATAGATCTCAAATTTACCTGCTAAATTCAGAAGGGTCTTAGTAGCAAGATCATAACCAACAACTAATAATTCTAATGGGATGAATATGCAGAACATAGTTGTGGGCAGATACGAGTGCCTTTTATATCCTAAATGATCGGATCCATCACCATAGCTACTTCACATGAGCTGTGGACGCTATAACTGATAGGTTCTGATAATCTGATAAAACCATAATTTTCATATAAACGAATTGCATTGGCTAAGATAGCGGTAGTTTCTAGGTAGCATACTGTATAATGATCTTTGCTTGCTATAGTCAGGAGAGCTGTTAGAAGCTGTCTTCCATAACCTCTCTTGCGAGCAGAGGGATCGAGATACATCTTTCTTAATTCACACCAATGATTAGGAGCCCCTATTAGCTTGCCAATTCCCGCCCCACCAAGTATTTCACCCTTATCACTCTCGATGACTAAATAAGAGAAACCAGGTCGGTGATAAGCTTCAAACATTTTCGATACTTCTGGATCAGAAGGTCCATATCCTTCACCAATAAGATTGAACTCCTCAGCACATTGAGTGATAATCCGATTCAATTGATTATTATCTTGAGGCTGGATGGTTCTTATTTTCATGTAGATCTTCTGGGGAGGCGTGAGCTGCATGTCCCCTTTAACCTAGGAGACATGCATCCATACATTGATTATATTTCGTCGTATGTACCTTTATTATTCCACTTATAAATAACATAGCCACCGGCAGTCAGGTCACCTTTTTTATCCCAACCTTTGGTTCCCATTACGGTTTCTACTTTATTGCTTTTTAGCCATTGAGCCAGAACTTTGCCGTCAGTTGACTTAGTAGCCTTTACCGCTTGAGCCACCGCTTGAACTACGGAGTATGAATACAAGGTGTAACCTTCAGGGTCATAACCATCCTTCTTAAAATCAGCGACCACTTTCTTGCTGGAATCAAGTTTACGTGGATCAGGACCAAAGGTCACGTAGACACCATCAACATACTTTTTGCCACCAGCTGAAGCAACAAATTCACCTGATACAACGCCATCTCCTGATACGAATTTGGCTTTTAAACCTTGGTCTCTCATCTGTTTTAGTAGCAATCCTGCCTCGGTATGCAGGCCTCCAAAGTAGACTACCTCAGCTTTTTTACTCTTGATTTTAGTAACCAGAGCATTGAAATCTTTCTCGCCAAGAGTAAGGCCTTCATACAAAACCGGCTTGATTTTAAATTTGCCTAATTGCTTAGACGTTGCATCTGCCAAGCCACGACCATAGGTAGTTTTATCATGAACAACGGCAACGCGCTTAGCCTTCAATTTTTTAGCTATAAAATCGCCAGCAACAACCCCTTGTTGGTCGTCCCGTCCACACATGCGGAGTAGGGTTGGTAAACCGCGGTCAGTCACCGTAGGGTTAGTCGACGCAGGAGTAATCATAAGTACATTGGCATCATCGTATACTTCGGAGGCAGGTATGGTTGATGACGAACAGAAGTGCCCATTAATGGCAACAACTTTTTCTTTGTCAACCATCAGATTGGCAACTGATACCGCTTGTTTTGGTTCACAGGCGTCATCAGCCTTAACGATTTCTATTTTACGGCCGTCAATACCGCCATTTTTGTTAATAGTTTCTGCTGCTTTAGTAGCGCCACGCCATTGCTGTAGACCAAAGGATGCATTTGCGCCACTATGAGGCCCTGCTACCGCAATCTTAATTGTTTTTGTTTTAGCACTCAGTGCAGTACCGGCTACCAAAGCAGAAAAAAGGATTGGTTTTACATTAGACAATGAGAACAGTCCCATAGTGTTTTAACTCCTGAGCAGTTGTGATCAAATATAAACCAAGATAGTATCGAAAGAATCATGCTTACGATAGCAATTATCTCAATAGTTGTTGCTAGTTTTTATGTTTTCTTGTGTTGCAATAGATAGCTAGGTTCACAGTTATTAAAGCCTAAAGGAAACGTCTAGAACCAAATAAAAAGCTCCATAAAGCTATATTTATTAACAAAAATTATATCGATATTGCGCTGCGATAGGTTAGGGCGAATGCTTGTTGATCAACAAACAACCAATGTATGGGTAAAAATACGATCATGTGAATGTCTGAAGATGAAAAAATTGCTGCGCTATCCACCACAAAGATTTCCATCACAAAGCTATGACAAGCAATCAGGAAGAGGGGGTTCAGTCGTTTTGTGGTTGGTTTAGATAGGTGTAAAATAGACAAGGGTCATTTAGGCTGTCAAAAAACATATTAGTATTCCACCTTGATGTTTCTTGTGTCAGTCTACAATATCTGCTGATTAAAGGTCCTCATGTAACGAATACAACCAGAAAGGCAACTTTCTATGCTTGATGAAAATTTAGAAGTGATTCAGGTTCCAGCATTCTCAGATAATTACATATACATTATTAGAGATTTGATTTCAGGCCAAGTGGGGACTATAGATCCAGGAACTGCAGAACCAGTCATCAAGATACTAGACGAAAAATCATGGAAACTCGATTTTATTTTTAATACCCATCACCACCCAGACCACGTGGGAGGTAATCTAACTCTCAAAGATCGATATGATTGCAAAATTATTGGCCATGGAGCTGATCAACGAAGAATTCCAGGAATCGACCTTAAAGTGAGCGATGGGGAATCATTTACCTTCGGAAATAGAGAGGTCAATGTCATTGGCACCACTGGGCATACGAAAGGGCATATAGTTTATTGGTTTGCACAAAATAATGTTCTATTTTGCGGAGACACCTTATTTTCAATGGGTTGCGGGCGCCTATTTGAAGGCACCCCTGCTCAAATGTGGGAAAGCCTCACTAAGATCAAACAATTGCCAGATATCACAAAGGTATATTGTGCCCATGAGTACACAGAAGCAAATGGGGCATTTGCTTTGACTGTGGATCCCCAGAATGAGAATTTAGTTCAATATATGACTGAGGTAAAAAGATTGCGAAGTGAAGGTTTAATGACCATACCTTCGAATCTAGGTTTAGAAAAAAAGGTCAATCCTTTTTTGCGGGCAGATGACCTCCGCATCCGTCAGAACTTAAAGATGATTGAAGCCACAGATGAAGAGGTTTTTGCTGAGATTCGTCGACGTAAAGACATCTTTTAGATGATCTATATCTTTTAGAATTTTGATCCCGGTTGTTTTAAGAAAGCTTGTTCTTCAGGTGTTGAATCTCTCTTGAGTAAAAGATTGCGATGGGGAAACCTTCCGAATTTACGAATGACGTCTTGATGGCGCTTGGCACTGGCAACAGAGCCTTCAATAAGATAGCGTAAATGTGGATCGGTACGATCTAAAACTTCTTTCAGCTTTTTCAAACCTAAGACCTGAAACGACATATCTTCGGCATGCATAAGTGGCATAAGTAGAAACTTTGTCCATGCTGTCGGGGCATTGACCCAGTCCTTGTGTTCTATGGCTAATAGGCATAGAGAGATGGCTTTTTTGTCGTAAAACCAAGCACGGTTATCAGCTCTGAAAATATGTCTTGGAAATTGATCCAGCATGATGATTGATGCTGTGAGGCCAGCTAAAGTGCTAGACCAGCGATCTAGTGATCCCATGTAGGCGGTTTCTAGATATGAACCATAAACTTTTTTTATCGTAGTATCAAAAGAGGGGTTTTTACTAAACCATCGATCGGTGTATTCGGGAGCGACTTCCATACTGTCATTAAATTCACCAAACCAAAAGTTCAGAATATTCTGAGCCAAAGGTTCAACCCCACGATACAATTCGTTAATATGACGATTCATCTGATCCCTAAAGCTAAATTGATTTCAAGATACGAAGGCAAGGACAATAACACTCTAGTCCAGCTTGGGCAAGTGAGTTGCGTTAGCAAGTTACCATCGGCCGTCTTTCATGTAATGCTTAGTTCTTTGGAGGAAAGCGGCTTTTTCAAAGGTGAGAAAATGATCCCAGTTCCAGGCCTTGGTTGTTATCTTCATGGAGGCAGGAGGAAGCCAAGCGGATGAGGTTTGATTTTCTATTTCTATCGTTTCTCTGTGATATTCTATTTCGAAATAATCTATTTTGGCGAGGTCACGGAGGGAAAAATTGCTATAAGTTTCTCCCGCACAGGTAGCCATAGCGTTCTTTGTTAAAGCGGGATACTTTTCTCCTGCTACAAAAACTGCTTGCCAACCAGTGATGATTTGAGGTCCTTCATAGTTTGATTTTGGATCTTTGCCAATGACTGCCGATAAAATATCGACGTCTCTTAAACTGCCATAAAAAAAGAAAAGATCATGCTTTTTTGTGATTGGATCCTGCATAAATTCTATGTCTCTTCCAATGATTGAGTATGGCCGGGAGATAGTCTTGAATGAGTATTTCTCTTCAATAGTTGAATTTTTTAAGTTTAGTTAAAAAATCATTATAGACAAAATTTGTTCATTTATTATATGCGGATAACTTAAGGGAAAGCCCTCGTCCCTAAGTGCTTTCCCATTAGAAATTTAAGAAGGATGAATCTGCTCTGGAATTTCAGGTATAAAGAACTTTCTGTTCGTGTTTTTGTCTTTTTTACGACGTAAACTCTCCTTTAATTTTTCGCAGAGTATAGCAACAGATTTATACATGCTGTCAGCTTCATAATGGAGTACCACCTGTTCTCCTTTGCGATCTTTTAAAGTTAATCTGACTCGATGTCGATTGCCATTAACGGAAAAAGTTACATGGGTGTTAATTGGCTGGGATGCAAGGCTGTCAATAATTTTGGTGATTTTTTGCTTAGCGAACAGTTCTAATGATTCCGTTCGATCCATGTGGATAAAAGTTGTACTAAATACCATTGTTCACCTCCAAGGAATGATTGTTCCTAGCCTTAAGCACTGAGTTTAAGGCTGGAAAGTATACTCGGAAGGAAATTAAGTCCGGACAATTAGTTTCCTTCCTCTAGAATAGGCTCATCTCTCAATATGTCAAAGACAAAAATGTTGCATAATCGTTACTTTGAACAGAGGTCATTTCACCCAAATCTATTGTTATAGTAACCGGTTAAAGATGAAAATTTGATTATATTTGGAAGGATTAAATCAATTATCTTTATAAAAAATTGCCTTGATATTTTTTTATGTAATTTTTTTGGGTAAATGCATTGGTTTTATAGGCTATTTGATACAATCTTTTCCTTATGAAAAAATGACTCGGATAGACGGGGTATGCGTGGAGATAGGTTGAAGACTAGATCTAATATCAATGTTTGCTATTAGATCTTTCGGGTATTACATGAACGAAAGCTGGGCTGTTTGATTAAAATACGATGGTCTGACCAGGTGTAGCGCCCTGATCGATAATACTTGCATCAGGAAGAAAAAATCTACAGGCATACTTTTCCTGAACTGTTACTAGGTGCTCATTAATATGCATGTGTATTGACTGCTTGATGGTTTCGAAGTCAAAATCCCTTTCACGGAATTCAAGAATTTCTTGACCTTCTTCTAATCGATGTTCCAAAACCTGTCTGAGCAAATCGAATCCTTGTAATAGAACTGTACTCTTCTCAATTAGCTCATCAATTTCCTCAATATGCTCAAGAAATAATTTTTTAGTTGCTGGCCAATCACCATCAGATATAGGATCCAAGATGGCTAGGTTTGTTCTGACCTCTTCGAGTATTTCAGGGGTAACTTTGTCATCATTTACTTCATCAAGTTCTTTTTTGAGTTGTTTAGTTACACCTAAAATACTGATTTCTTCGCCAGACTTTGCCCCAGCTTCTTCGATAATACTGAGGTTCTTTTCTATGGTAAGGCTATTGGCGCAAAAATCCTCGATAATTTTATCCAATTGCTTATCATTGTCGTTATCATCAGACAAAGCTAGTTTTTGCAATTTCCACGCTAAATCACTCCCGCCAGTAGCAACATCCTCGATTGGTCGATAAAGTTTATCTGTCTTTGTATGAAAACCGAAGATAATCATATGAATTTGATCTGCACGACAATGAACATCTTCTTCTTTTGCATGAAGAAGGTTCAGAGCCGATTCAGATTCTTGAACTCTAAACTCTAGATCATTGAGTAAGTTTTCCAAAGTTACCTGCAGGGATTGAATCATATTTAACACGAGGTAGCCGGTGACATTTGCGAAACAGAAGTAGTTATGCCAAAAATCAACTTCTTCCTGATTTTTCTTGTACCAGGCTTTTTCCTTGTGAGCAATATCTTGGTTTGAATTAGGTAAAATGAATTCACCTTTACTAACAATAAGTTTTTCTTCCCAACTAATAAAAACACCCTGCTCTCGACCTAGCTGTTCTAATTGAGTTCGATTGAACCAGAGATATTCTGCGTTTTTTAAATTATCGTATTTAGGGTCACATATCAGAATTTCGATAGAATCTAACAGATATGATTTATTGACCTGTGGGAATAAGCGTAAATAGTTATATATTTTCCATGGCACTTTAGTTAACGTAATCTTTTCATCTAAATTAGTGAGATACTGTTCAAAGGCTAAAAGACCATTCCAAGAAGCACTTTCAAGGTTTTCGCAATTAAAATATTTAGTCCCTCTAACCATTTCATCTATAATAATAAAGTTAGTGGTCTCACTAATGACACCATGTAGGTAAAGGGTACTGCCTTCTTTTAATACTCTGAATCTATTCTCAAAGGCCATCTAGACTTCCTGCTAATTTATATTATTGTCCTGCATTAAGAATAGTTAATTATTTCTGTTTTTATTTTACAGCAATAAAATGACTTTATCCATATTCAAGATTTTATCTGATTATTTATTCTGATGTTTTTTAATATGACTCACTGTATATTGCTTCGACAAGTGCCGCTAATTTCCCGTTAGATGTATGCTATTCGCGGGGGATTAGCTTCATATATTATTAGTTCTTTAGACTGAATATGACTTATTGCCAATGTGGTTTTTGTCTTAACTTTTCGATAGATCTAATGATTCCGTTCTAGAATACATTAGAGGTTAACTATAGTTGTTTAAATAAATAAACCACCAAAATACTAATTAAGTTAAATGGTTATCGTGATATTACATGTCAATGTCAGTTGGTTTATAGAACAACACACATGTAAGCATGCCTCAATAAAAATATTGCCTTATAAAGTAATGTTGGGTCAGCGTCACCAACAAGACATTTGGATTCTAACGTCGAATAACATAACTAAAAAATTGATAAATAAAACAATTAACTCTAAAATAATTCTAATAGCTTCCAAATAAATAGATACTCATTCATTAGAACGAAGTAGAGGGATCATTATGTTCGGGACTATATTTGTTTCAGGCGCAAGCGGAACAATAGGACAAAAGGTATGTGATCATTTGGTACTAAATAGTATAGATTTCACGGTTGGACTGAATACGCCAAATACATTTGTTACAGGTGCTCAGAGCACGACTTATTTTGACTATAATGATGTTAATCAGATGTGTCGCGCTTTAAGTGGCTTTAAAAAACTCTTCTTTATATTGCCTTTTGATATTCACTCCAGACAATATGCCGCAAATATTATTGATGCTGCAAAAAAAGCCGAAATAGAGACTGTAGTGCGGACTTCGATGGTTGCTGCAGACCCAAATTCGGTCCATTCTATAGCTAAATTTCATGGTGAAATTGACCAATTGCTAGAACAATCGGGTCTGGACTACATTATTCTTCGGCCTAACATTTTGATGCAGAATTTCACGAGATTCTATAAAAGTTGTATAGAACAACAAGGTTTTTTTTATATACCCGGAGCCAATTCCAAAACTAGTTTTATTGATGCTGATGATGTTGGAGCCATCGCAGCCAAGGCACTGATTAATTCAAAGCCATATTTGAAAAAAACAATGGTTCTCACGGGATCAGAGTCTCTAAGTTATCAAGACGTATCTCGAATCATGACTGGACATATGAAGCGTGAGATATCCTATATGGATATCGAGGAGTTTAATTTAGTCGAAGAACTTCAGAAAAGCGGTATTCAAATGGATCTAGCACAACAACTATTGAGTATTTATCAATTATGTAATGCTGGTTTAACTTCTGAGATTAACCAAATTGCTCGAGACATAATGGAAAGAGAGCCGATTAGCTTGAAGGAATTTGTTAGACAAAATTTTCAAGATACTGCAGAAGTTGTGGCTTAAGTTATGCATTATCAAGCAGCTTCTTTAGAATTAGAAGTGCTATCTCCTTTTATTGTTTGTTCCATCTGGTCAAGATCTTTACATAAAACAACAGTTGCCTCTTGTAATAGCTGAAGTGAGGCCATTAACTGTCCTCCTCTTTTCCTTTGTACAGTAACTTTCTTGATCACCGACTCAGAATCATCGATTGCTAACAGTAATTCATCAGCGACACTGACATATTTATCAATAATGATCTGAGTTCGCCCCATCTCTTCCTCTGCCCTAAGGTTTAATTTTTCGGAGAGAGAAGCTTTAGTCTTTTTAGTAGTTTTAATAATTTTGTCCATGGTAGCTGATTTTTCATGTATTTTCTTGGCTAAAGCGTCCATTTCTTTGGCGATAGATGCGAATTCCCCACCTGCTTCATCAGCCGCTGCTTCCATCGAAGCATTAAAAGCAAGCATCTCACTTTTGAGTGCTATCTCAGTGCACTTGCTGGTGCTGTTCGCAATTTCCTCAATAAATGAATTTATAACACTTAGTTTCTTAGTGATTTTCAATAATTCAGAACCTGTATCCTTTTGTTTTTCTAGGCTTTCGATAGACTGCTTTGAAATGTTGTTAATATTAGCTGCAGTTACGACAGATGTTTCACATTTTTCGCATAACATCGATAATCTCGATGTGTAGTTCATGAATCCATATAATAGCTTACGCAAGTATTTGAGCTGCCCTTTGGCGCTGAGGTCAATATTACTGGACGAAGCCAGTATTCCACTGACAAGCTTGGCTGTATTAGTATGAAATCTGCTTACCACTTTCTTTGATCTGACAATCTGAGTTCTAAAAGAACTACTCATATTGTTGTAATTCTGGCGATTTTTACTCTTAAAGTCTAATAGCAGGTATATTTGATGAATAAATAATAATGATAAAGGAATTACAGTAATATAAGCCTTGGAATCCTCATGTCCTAGCTGGCTCCAAGAACCGACTGTAACCAATGCTAAAGTGATTTGAATTGGCGTATGGACATCATTCATAAAAGCCAACTTTTTCTCTTTCGACTGAACTATTTCATCAGAGTCTGGAGATTTATTATCTAGGGCTGTTTGATTTGTTTTAGTCATGTCTATATTTCTGTCATTAGCTTTTACCGATTCCCAGGCACTCCTTCGGGTTGTGAAACATGTAGCTTTAACTAAATGACTAAGAGCTATTTATATTTTTTAGTATATTTCAATGATTTTGCCAACTTTTACCGAAATGGAATGAATAGCCGTAGCAGAAAGCCGAAAAGCTTTAGGTCTTGATTTAGATCCAGGAGCTGACTTGATATCATTTGTTCTCATTGTTGAAACGATTATTTTTCTCTTATATTTTAGGAAGCTAAAATTATCAGAGAAATCTAGCTGTGAGCTATTGCATGACAAGCATCAAGCAGCTCTAAAATCTATTGAGCGAGATAAGGATAATATAGAACCTTGGTTTCAAAAAATTGATGATTATTCAGAAATAATATCTAGCTCGACAGCTGAATATCAAGATAAACAAAATATAGGAGCAGCTAAAACCAAAAAACTATTGCAGAACTTCCAGTCCATGAATACTGATATTTCTTCGACCATTGAAAGGTATAAGAAGAAAATAATCGCAATTGATATAAAGAACAAGTCATCACAAAAATATTTATCTGCCCAAGGGTTAGCTGTAGCAGATATGACTAATTCGATCGATACCTTGGCCGATTTGAAAGCTCTCTTCATCGGCTTAAAAACATTTACAGCAGAAATTAAAAATCTATCTGATAAATACAAATTGCTTTCATTCAATGCAGCCATTGCTGCAGAAAGAATGGGGGCAAAGGGTAGTGGGCTCGTTGTTGTTGCTAATTCATTTATCGATTTATCTGCCGCTAGTCAAAAAGTGGTGCAGGATACTGCAAAACTAATTGAGGAAGTTCAAGAAAAGACGACTCTTTTCTTAGAAGAAATTAATGATAATGTCATTCTTTACCAATGTCTTAATGAACGTATTAATAAATATTCCATGGATTTTAATATTAGCATAGAAAAAATGCTTAATTTAGTCGAAGAAATTACACGGGATAATAATTATAATAGGACGGTTATTTTCAAAGTCTTGGATGATCTATCTGGATTTATCACTTCTATTCATAGTGTAAATGACTTTTATGACGATTTAACTCCTCCTCTGCGTAAATTAGATGAGAATAACAAGGAGGCCGCTTGAACCAAATACAAAGAGATCTCGTCTTTGACTTATTTAAAGAAAATTCACGTATTTTTTTCAGTAGTATGTGTGAAGAGGGCGATATTCAATTATACAATCTGATGAAAATGCCTAATTTTGAGGATTTCTGGTTTTCAATGATTACACTGCACTCATTTAATGACAAAATGTTATTTAAGGTTTTTTTTAAAAATAAAATCGAACCTCAAGCCCTTTTTAGCGAAGATGCATTCAATCTATATGAAAAATTATGTCAGATGGTTATTGGTACCGTCAAAACCGGACTTGGTAAGTGCGGCATAGATTCTGGTATTAGCCTGCCCTATACCACGAGAGGCTTTGCAAATATCTGGTCTAAAGCAGATGAGACAGAATTTAATCATTATCATTGGTGGTGTCTTGAATCAAATGAACAACAGGTTATTTGTTTTTTGGGATGTGATCTAAAATCAGATTTTGATACGAGAATATTTAAAAAACATCTATTGAATTTCGCAATCTAAATCATATTTTATAAGCATCAATTTTTCTAATCTGATGAGGAATAGAATGTAATCGGATTGGCATTAGCTTCCTACCAAAAATGATCATAGGAATTTTTTATTTTGTATCTGTTTCTAATTTTGAGCCTAATTCCAGAAGGGCCTCTGGAATATTAGTCTTGTCCCAAAATAGACCTAGATCACTTTTTAATTTTTGATTGAGTCTCTGTTCTTTTTCTTTAAATTTCTCTTCTCTGTCACGCAATGTAATTTGATCCGAGGCGCACCCCTTACCCTCGGAAGCCCCTTTGCGGTTAGGATTAAAAGCTAAGCAACCATAGGGTTTGGCCTTAGGGCTAATACTGCAGCCCAAGGGGCCTTCCTGATAAAAGGGGCATGTATATGTACGACGGCTAAACACTCTTTTGCCATTACCAGGCATCGGTTTATCGAGTCCATAATCGTTAATCGTCTGTTGCAATGTATCTTTGAGGTGTTTATTCCATCGTTTTTGTTGCTTTAGAAAAGTCCAGAGCTCCTTTGCCTCTAAAGGGGTAATTTGCATCGAGTTCGCCACAAAAGAACAGCATAAACCACTGCAATTGGTGCAGGTGATACCTGCATCATACTTTAGCTGCATCGTTGTGAGCAAAGACTGCCGACGTTCAGTCATCTGAGTCTTTTCATCGGTCATTTAGACACCCTCATTCTGGGCCTTTTTCCATCAGAATTATCGATTGAACTTACAATCAATGTGCTGATTCAAGGCCATATTGTCTGCCTTGGTTTAATCAATTTTATAAGTAGTAGCAACGCCATATTTGATTACTTTGCACACTTACCTTCCACCCCTCCGAAAGGCCAAGTGCCATATGGATAGCTATGGTTCTGAAATTGATACGCTAACCTTGGTGGGCATGCCATCTAGGTATTTTCTGCTGATTTTAATTTGGTGCGTATGAGATAAGATAGAGGCATTAATCTGGAAATTGCCGAAGGATGCATGGCTCATGGGACGATGCGTGCAATGTCGATTTTACTATGTAACGTGGCAGGCCAATACCCCTCATGGTTGTAAGGCGTATGGTTTCATGACTGCTGGCCCCCCCGATGAGAAAGTATTTGAAATGACATCGACTCCCTGTCAATTGAGGCAGGATAAAGTGCTCCCTCAACCAAACCCCTCTCAGAATCGCAGGAACAAGTTCCGAAAGAAACGATAATCATTCCCCGTCAAAAATTGCCACTAAGGTCACTTCAATTTGGCTGTCAACTATTGAGCTGGCTCTCAAACTCCTATATATAATGAGCGAAATGTTTTTCAATCTTTAGTGATTTCAAACGCTTCAACCTTCAAACCACTGAATATGTTGAAGGCAAATAAATTAAACAGATAAGGAAAAGCCGACAGTGTCAGAACATCTACTTGAGAACCGCTTAAATGAATTTTTTGGACGTAAATTACCAATGGATGAGAGTGCGGAAAACACTCCGCGGCAGACTTTTGGGTGTTTTGGCTCTCTTGTGGAACCAAATTGTAGTTTTCCAGATGCTAAATTTCTTTGTTACTCTAAGCAGCTTATGGAGACATTAGGGTTAGGGCATATTAATATTGAAGACGAAAGCAATCTCAAGCTCCTTTCTGGACAAAGGCAATCTGCGCATGCAAAAGCATATGCGCAATGCTACGGAGGCTATCAGTTCGGCCATTGGGCCGGACAGTTAGGTGATGGTAGGGCTATAAATCTAGGCGTTTTAACCTGTGCCGATGGCCTGTCTATGGAGATTCAGCTTAAAGGTGCGGGGTTAACTCCCTACTCACGTATGGGTGATGGAGCAGCTGTCCTGCGATCTTCGATCAGAGAATATTTGGCATCGGAAGCCATGTTTTTCTTAGAAATTCCAACAACACGCGCTATGAGTATCGCTCTGACAGGAGAGTCGGTGTACCGTGACAAATTTTATAATGGCTTTGGTGCGATGGAACCAAGCGCTATCGTAAGTCGTGTAGCTCCAAGCTTTATCCGGTTTGGTAGTTTCGATTTACCTTCTCATCGCAAAGAATACCCGTTTCTTCAGCAGCTAGCTAACGTTACTATTGAAAGGCATTTTCCGCAATTAATGCAAAATACCGACGATATTAAAGACGGTGCTAATAGATATGTAAGAATGTTCGCACGGGTTGTGGAAAGAACGGCAGAAATGATTGCTCTTTGGCAGTCTGTTGGTTTTGTTCATGGAGTTATGAATACTGATAATATGTCGATTCTCGGTCTTACAATTGATTATGGACCTTATGGTTTCATGGATAAATTTGACCCTGAATATACTCCCAACACAAGTGATTTACCAGGAAAAAGATATTGTTTCGGTAGACAATATGCTGTGGGAGCCTGGAATCTCCAAAGATTAGCAGAGTCTCTAAGCGTACTGATACCCCAACCTGCTGCTGAATCCGTCCTGGCTCATTATCAAGAACACTTTCTGCATAGTTGGCAAGAAATAATGAAACGGAAGTTTGGTTTCACTAAGATTGAAGAAGTAGAGCAGAATTTATTGAATGAATGGTACGAATTGATGCAGGGTCATACGCTAGATTTGAACGAAAGATTTAGGTCTCTCGGTAGGTCCCTTAGGGATGAAGATCCTGAATTTTTTATAAAGATTTTTGTTGATACTGAACAACAGGATATCATCGCCAAATGGAGACTTTGGTACGAAAAGTATCTTAATGCTATTGGCGACAATAGGAAGGATATTGGCACAAAGCTATGCCAGGTAAACCCAAGAGTGATTCTGAGAAATCATCTTTTACATCGTGTGATCGAATCAACAGAAAAAGGAGATCATACTCTATTCATGAAAGTGAATGAGATGATTCAAAGGCCTTTTGATGATTGGGATAATGAAGAAGATCTTCTGAGTGTGGCACCAGATTGGGCTCTAGAAAAAAATGTGGCCATGAATAGCTGCTCTTCGTGAAAAATTCTAATCAAATCTATCTGCAGTTAAGGTTGAATATAACTGAATCAAAGACGGTCTTCTTGTGTAAAAGCACAACAAGTTAGTGTACCTGGACAAACAGAACACATTATATCCATATTAATACAATAGGTTGTGTTTTTTTTCTGCGTTTATATTTCTTTTACACCTTTCTCTCATGATGCTAACTTTGCAGTGGCAAAAAAATAGCAGACGTTCAAGAATTTTTTATTAAATTGAGATATGATGTAAATATATTTAGTTGTCATTTTTATTGATCAAACTTCGTGATTTTAGGCTGCACTAGAAAAAAGAGGATATTGATGTCAGAAGAATTAAAAAAAGAAATGTCAAAGGATGACAAGAATATACTGACTTTCACAGCAGGAACAACCATCTTTCAAGAAAATGATAAAGGTGGTGATATTTACCTTATAGAAGCAGGTGAAGTTGAAATTTATCGAACTTTTGAGAATACTAGGGTTCCATTGGCAGAGATGAAAAACGGTGAACTCATAGGACTGTTTACTTGTTTAAATGATCAACCAAGAACAGCTAGTGCTGAAGCCAAAACAGATGTTCGTTTCAAAGTGATTAGCCATAAAAAGATTCTTCAAGCGATAGGCGATTTACCGAAATGGTTCTTAATTATTTTAAAAGAATATTCGATTAGGCTTCATGATATAGAAGATGATTATATGAAACAGTGTATAACCGTGGACGAATATAAGTCGAAGGCTTTAACTCCGGTATATGATGGAAGGCTTTTTTGTACAGCATTAAATCGTTTATCAAGATTTTGTTCCGTAACGGTAGATAATGAAGAGTTTGTGCTCGTTGATAAAGTCTATAATTTAATTGCAGAAACTCTTGGAATGAATGTAGGTCGGGTTAAGGTGTTGGGACAAACCTTTCTCGATTCCGGTCTTTTGTTAAAAGAAGTGGAACAAGATAAGAAAAAACAAGTTTTTCAAGTTGAAGGTGTCCAGCAGCTCACAGATTTCGTTCAGTTTATTATTAAAGCTCGAGATGGCAAATCTAAACGGATGGTTGAAACTCAATGGCCCAATCGAGCTGTCAAATTTGGCCGATCTTTAGCTAAATATGCTCAATTTAAAAACTTGGGTTCTGCTACAGAAATAAAAATTCGATTCGGTGATTTGGAGACCGATCTAGAAAAAGTAACTGGAACGGCATATTGCGAAGAATCGGAAGAATTTTTGATTGATTTCTTGTTGATGAAACGTGAGACTACAAAAAATAAGCATGATGATCTGATAAAGTATATTCCGAAAACTTTAGGACGCACGGTTGCTAACGTAGTTTGTTATCAGCGTCTCGGCCGTTTAGATTATAAAAAAGAGTTAAAGAAAATGGGTCTTGAATATGAAACTGGGTCATCCTAAAAAAGAACCAATCTAAACGATAAGGTGATGGGTATGATTCATATAGTTCTTTTAGCTCATTGGGGCAGGTAGTCGTAGCCACTTGCCGTTCCTATAATAGACAAAATCACAGCAATTTAATGTGATCCCTCTAATCTTATTCATCAAATTACTGAATATTTACCTATCCGAATGGATTTTGGCAGCGCTATTTTATTATTGTGCTTTTACTATTTCCTGATGGTATTCTCAATTTTTGTTTTTGATAGTTAAAAAATAGACATGAAAGTAATTTAATTTAAAGGGTTAAAATCTTCTGCTTTTGCCCCTAAAGAACTAATAAAGAAGAATATAGCCATAGTTAACTATAGCACAAGCAAGTGGCCTTTTTTATTGCTAAATTTATAAATCAAATAAGCCGAAAGGATTAATGAAGTGGGTTTTAGATAAAGTTAAGACCTTTGATAATCTTTTTGTGGATTGCCACAAAAACGTTAGGAATAAGATGGATCAACTCTTTAAACTGGAATGTAAAGTCATTGATATCATTTTAAGTAGTGCAATGAAAACTATATTCCAGGCTTCCCGCAGCCATGATGAATTTCAAGCAGAGATGGCTGATCTCGAAGAAGGCGTTGAAGAGTCTCTTACCAATGAAAAGTTGGTAAGTCAGTTAACTGTAAACGCTTCGGGTTTTGTGGTGACAATTGGAGTTTTCTGGAGTCCCTACAATATGAAGCTTCTCATTTCAGAAGGTATTCGGCGGGATCTCTCCGATGTCAATATGGATGTAGCAATCGGTTTTATGGGAGAACTTTGCAATGGAATTGCGGGTGGTATAAAAGCTGAAATGGTTAAATTTGGGATCAATATGACCTTGGGGTTACCTGAATATGAAGAAGCCTTTGATGCAAATAAGCACCAATGGGATTTCATTTGGAATATGTATGTCCAAGAAGGAGGCGTCATATTCTTCGCCAAAGTAGATCCATGGGAGAGTGATCAACTTAAAACTCTGCTAGAAAAGAAAAGTGAAGAAAAGTCTGATGATGATGATGACATTGAATTCTTATGAAGGGTTATAATCTTCGTAAACTGAGTCATCCTGACAAAATATTTAATTGGTTAATTGCATTTCTTCCATTCGAAAATAAAGTTTAATCCTGGTCGGTTAGAAACGTTGCTAACTTCTATATAACCATCATCTTTATCTCCCGCAAGAACCCCGATGGTATTGTTGGCAGTTATAGTAGCGTTCCCGCTACATTTTGAGGTTACGTCAGTAGGGTAGAATAACTCAAAGTCATCGTCAGTTTTTCTTTCAGCAATCCCCCATTTCTTAAAGAACTTTTTCCCAATTCTGTTTCTATCTAAGAAATACTCACTGCTAACATAGGCACTGGCTCCCTTGGGGAGGTTAATAGAGCCAGCAAATTCAATACCTTTAATTTTCAGGTAATGATTTGATGGTCCGTTTAACGAGACGTTTACTTTGCAATGTTTGCGGGAACGTCGATTGTTGCGATCATCACTACTGGTGTTGAAGTCTTTATAAAATATGGAAAGCAGTTTATTGTCATTCGATAATTCTGCTGAAACTGAGCCTAATCCGCAGCCACTCCCTCGCACACTAAATTTTTTGATATCGCTGTAACGACCATTAGCAGCAACGGGAAGGAAAATGGTGCTCAACATGATCAATGTCGTTTTCTTGGTGGCTAATTTCATGGTTTCCTCCGCAGAATTGTCATTCTAAAGAAGAAGCTATGCGATTTTCATGCCACCTTCGGGATTGCATAAAATTATCGAATTAAGAGCTATTTTGCTTAAAAAGGTGTCATTTTGTTCGTTAGCGGTATCAATTTGATGTTTTGTGCACTTCTGATCTTTGGGTAACCAGGAACATCTTAGTGAACGTGAATTTCTCAAAGATAGGAATCTTTTAGCTTGGATCTTTGCGGAATCTCATTCAATCGTAAGACTCAGTAAAACTTTCGGTCTTGGATACCCTGCTAACTCTACTCTAGGCAACCTGAACTTAGATCTGCTTCCTAAGCAGATAGTATGTCTTGTCGTGTTTGCGTAATTAGATGGCACCTAGTTGAGTCTGTCGATCGTAAAATAAAATGTGATTATTAAATGAACTCTATGAATGATGCGTTTTTATAAATCATGATGAATAGATAAATATGCATTGCATATCATCTGTCTATTCAGTGTCTTTTCTGAGAATAATCAAACGCATGATTGATGGTCGGTGAGAAAAGCTTTTTTGTGGTGTTTACTGTTAAACGTTTTTAATTGTATGTAAATACAGACATATAGACTAGGTCTAATTTAGCTCTGTTTTATTAACTTTTCTCTGAATGAGACACGACAACAAATCTTAACAAGAATTTTTTTTCTAGTTTAATCAAAGGTCTTCACCGGGTATCCTAATAAAAGTTAGTATTTATAATTATTTATATTTCAATAAATGCCACGAATAGTACCACTTGGCTATCTCGCTTTTATGGAGGCTCGTTTATGTCAAGGTATCTTGTTGACTTCAAAGCCACATTTTACTTGATCTTCTGCCTCGCTCTTACATTGACTACCCAGGCTCTCGGGGGAAGCATAATAAGCAAGGTGCCTTCTTCAAATTGGCTACTTAATGACTTTGTCCTTGTCTGGAGCAATACTGACAAGGCTCTTCAAATTTATCATAAGAATGATTCTGAGAAGAAACTTTGGTCTTCGATTCCAAACCGCAGCTTTGTCGAAGCTGGTCATGCGGAAGTTGATTACACCGAAAAGCGTGGTTCATTTAGTATTAAGGAAAAATTTCGATGGACTTGTAAAAATCAGTCTCTAGATGAGATTAACTTAGTTGAAGTCGAAGAAAAGTTACAGCTCAAAGGTGAGCTTTTTAATTGCAGTAAAAAGCGACCTAAAATTAAATATGAGCTCACATTTAAAGTAGTGCAAGCAGGACATCTGCAGTTCAAGCTTCAGTTCGGTAGAAAAGACGTGACCTATGCTAGGATCTTTCTTGCCTCTCATCCAAATGAAAAATTTTATGGCTTTGGGGAACAGTTTAGTCATATGGAACTCAAGGGGCGTAAAATACCTATTCTAACCCAAGAGGGAGGCATTGGTAGGGGGCGTCCCTTGATCACAACCATTGTGAATTGGGGATCCCGTGGCTCTGGAGGTAATGAGTTTTCTACTTACGCTCCTGTACCCCATTATATTTCTAGCGACTTACATAGTCTGTTTCTCGAAAATAAAGAATATTCTACATTCGACCTGCAAACGAATCGTACCGTTATTACCGTTTTTGGCCCCGAGGTAGCGATAACCGGTCGCTTGCTGCATGGTAATAGTATTCTGGACTTAGTGACTAGCTTTACAGAATATTCTGGCAGAATGGAACCGCTACCATCATGGGTACACCAGGGGGCAATCGTTGGCATGCAGGGTGGTACCAGCTTTGTCCGCAAAATTTACAAAGAGTTGCAGAAAAGAAAGACACCGGTTTCTGCCTTTTGGTTGCAAGACTGGGAGGGAGAGAGAAAAACTGCAACTGGATCACAGCTCTGGTGGAATTGGGAGCTAGACAGGAAACGATATCCAGACTGGGAAGCCATGCTATCAGATTTTGCTAGGGAAAATATTAGGGTTTTAGGCTATGTGAACCCCTTCCTGGTGGATGTAAAAAGTTCTGGCAAGCAGAGTTTTCAGCGCAATATGTACAGTGAAGCAGCAGCTAAAGGTCTGTTGGTGGTTGATAAAAATAATCAAGTCTATCCCATAGTGAATACCGATTTTGCGGCAGGCCTATTAGATATAACTAACCCTGAAACCCGAGAGTGGATTAAGACAATTATTAAAGAAGAAATGGTAGGCATAGGCCTAAGTGGTTGGATGGCCGATTTTGGTGAAGCGCTGCCTATGGATGCCGTACTCCATAAAGGTTCTCCTGCCACCTTTCATAATAAATATCCAGAAGAATGGGCGCGACTCAATCGAGAGGTTATAAAAGAGGTTGGCGGTGAAAAGGAAATGCTATTCTTTAGCCGATCCGGTTTTACTCAATCCCCTGGCTTGACTACTTTGTTTTGGTTGGGAGATCAGCTGGTCACATGGGATCGTTATGATGGTTTTATTAGTGCGTTAAAGGGGCAGATAAGTGGAGGATTTTCAGGTTATTCTTTAAATCATAGCGATATCGGTGGTTACAGTACGTTTAAATTAGCTGGTCTTGGCCTTTCTCGAGAAAAAAACTTATTTATGCGCTGGGCAGAAGCATCGGCCTTTTTCCCCGTCTACCGAACGCATGAAGGAAATATGCCTGAGAAAAATTTCCAGTTTTACTCTGATGAAGAAACTTATGCGCAATTTGATCGTTTTTCCAAAGTGTATGTGGCTTTGAGCGAATATCGGCAAAAACTGTTTGAAGAAGCAGCTAATTTAGGTTGGCCTGTGGTCCGGCATCCTGCAATGCATTTTCCGGATGATAAAGTATTTATCAATTTACCAGATCGGCGTATCCAATTTCTATTTGGAGATAAATTTATTGTTGCGCCCGTGGTGGCAAAAAATATTGAAAGAAGAAAGGTCTACTTACCCGCAGGTCGTTGGATAAACCTTTGGTCCAATCAACTCTATGACTCTTCCGAAAAAGGTCGTTGGTATGAAGTCAAAGCACCGGTAGGAGAACCCCCTGTTTTTTACCAACAGGGCTGCACCGTCGGGCAAGATCTTAGAGCAAAATTAATCGCAGCAGGAGTGATTTAAATATCATATTCCTACTTGTCTGACCCATTTATCAAGGATGATTTATGAGTAAAACAATAAGAATAAAACCAAACGGGCAAGTGAAACGGCTTGTATTTTTTGTGTTCTTAATTCTACCTATCACAAGTCTCGGGAAATCTATTGATGGAAGTGGTCTCGAGCAAGAAATATTCGGCTATGCGGACATACATACTCACTTGTTTGCCAATCTAGCATTCGGCGGTAAATTTTTTGAGGGGAAACCCTTTGACGAGAAAGGTATAGAAGAAGCACTGTCATATAGTTCTTATTCGATATTTGATCGTCTTATAGTCAGAGTTGCCGAACTTGCCTTGGGAGATGGACCCAATGGTAAAAAATCAGATCGGAAAAACCTGGGTAATTGGTCACAGAATGATCAAGTCAATAGACAAACTATGTATTACGAGTGGATTGAACGTAGTTTTCGGGGCGGGCTGCGTTTACTTGTGATCCATGCTGTAAATAATGAAGTACTTTGTAAGCTGGTGCCAAAAGAAAAAAAATCAAGTTGTAATGATATGGTTCTGGTAGATCGGCAAATAGAAGCGGCTTATGATCTACAAGATTACATTGATAGACAAGCAGGGGGCAAAGGGCTAGGGTGGTTTCGAATTGTCAAATCATCGAGAGAGGCTCGCGATGTTATTAAGAATGGTAAATTAGCAGTCGTTTTAGGCATTGAAGTTGATTCACTATTTGATTGTAAATTAGAAAAATGCAATTTCGCAGAAGTAGAAAAATCCTTGTTGGAATATAAGCGGAAAGGGGTGAGTCATGTCTTCCCGGTCCATTTATTTGATAATGGCTTCAGTGGAGCGGCCATCTATCAAACAGGGGTTTTGACCTTAGGTAATCTGCTTGGTCAAGGGCAGTTGTTTAAGGCTCGGGATTGCTCAGCAGAGGGTATTGAATTTAAAATTACATCTTTGGGCAAATTTGATGGGCACTGCAACAGCCGCGGTTTATCAGATTTTGGAAGGTCTTTTTTGACTCTTCTGATGAAACATAAAATGATTATTGATACTGATCATATGAGTAAGTATGGAATAGATCAGGCTTTGAATTTAGCAGAAGATCATAATTATCCATTAGTTTCTTCACATACCGGTTTCCTCGATATAGCAAAAGGATCTAGCCGAGCGGAAAACAAAAAAACCGAAGAACAGACTCAAAGGATTCTGCAGTTAGGAGGTATGGTCGCTCCTATTTTCCCAAAGACAAGCCAGAAGAATAGTGTTGCCTGGGGTAAAATTGATCACAATTGCGACTACTCCATCCGAAGCTGGGCTCAGTCATATCTTTACGCTAAAGACAAAAGTGAAAGGTGGAGCCTATACCCTTCCGTTGCTTTTGGTTCAGATCTCAACGGTATGATTACCATGCCTTCAGCTAGGTTTGGTGAAAAAGGTTGTGGTGGAAATGCCGAGCAAGTTGCCGAACAAAGAAACCCCGTTGAGTATCCATTTATTTCCTATGATGGCAGCATTTCTTTTAACAGGCTTCAAATTGGCAAAAAGGCGATGGATATTAATTTCGATGGTATGTCTAATGTGGGCATGATCCCCGATTTTATTGCTGACATGAGCAACATCGGTATGAACGAAGAAGACCTAGCTCCATTATTTCGATCAGCCGAGGGTTTTATTAAGATGTGGGAAAAGGTTGAGGCTACAGAGATATAAGGCCCACGACTAGACAGGGATAAGTTATAGGGGACTTATATTTATATCATCTTAAGTTTATCAGATGATTTTCGGTAAGAAATGAAAAAAATGGTCCAATGTCTTCCTGATTCATTTCTGGGCAATCCCCCATGACGACAGCAAGAGCTTCACCCAAAGGATAGTTTTCTAATGCTTGGCCCAATAGGAACTGCCATGATTCAAGTTCAACTACTTTCATATTTTGAGCAGATGTTTTGAAAATCAAATAGTAACCTGGCTCTAAGCCTATGCTATCCCAATCTGGATCATCCAGGTCTCTCGCCAGCCAAATATCATATATTTTGATATCGCCAGCCGAAAGCCTACAGTGATTAGCTAGGGTAACTTCACTGCTTTGGCCCAAAGGTTGGTTCGATAAGTCATAGGTTTCATATAAACAATGGAAAACATATTTGAAGTTTAATTCGAATTGAGTGAGGTCCTCCAGAAACGGCCATTCGTCCCCGCTAATTTGCTGTATATGCTGACCGAAGTCATCTCCATAGTCTGACAAATCGTAGGAAACTGAAGGATTAACTTCTATATAAGAACGGCAGAGTTCAAAGAATTTATCATCACCAACGACACGCCAAATAGCGGGAAAGTTTTCTCCTAGGACTTCGGTCAGAGTTGCCATATAGTTGCCGCGGTATACATTGAAAGCCTGTTCAGCAGATGCTATTGAACCGCCGGGTACTAGGACATTAAGTAAATCCGTGCTGGGTTTCCCCGAAAGAATCCCCTGTGTAAACTGTTTTTGCAATTGGGCTAATGGTTCTGTCCTCATAGGTGCGTTCCCAAATTCTTTTAGCTAATATGACTTCATTTTGCAGGGTTTCAAAATCAGGAATGTTTTGATCCCATTCAACGATCACAGGAATCGTTTTCTGTTTAGCTTTTAAGTGACAAGGTTCAGTGTCAAAAATATTTTGCATTAGCTTTTCACTAGTATATTCCCAAAGGTCCCAAACTCCTTTACTAACAGGTGCGCCGTGGGTATCAAAAAGAATCTCTCCTAGGTCTTCATGACCAGCAAGATGAATTTGTTTTACCGCATCAATAGGTATCCCATCAATAAAGTGCTGCGGTAGAAATCTGTGATTTCGCGCATTCACGACAACGTTATTTACATCAAGTAAAAGACCGCAGCCGCTTCTCTGGATTATTTCGCTAATGAATTCCCATTCATGCATCTCAGACTCGGCAAAACCAATATAACTAGAGACATTTTCCATTATAATCTGGCGACCTAAATACTCCTGAACACGCTCTAACCTTTCCACGATAATATCAATGGCACTGGTGGTATAAGGTACAGGCAGTAAATCATGGAGATGGTGCTTGCCCCCGCGGGTCCAGCACAAATGATCGGAAACTAGTATGGGCTCAATGCGATCAACCAGGGTCTTGAGGCGTTGCAGGTAAACCGGGTTGATCATGCCATCTTCGGCAATGGATAGGCCTACACCGTGAAGAGCGACAGGATAATCTGCTCGAACTAATTCAAGCATCGTCATCGGTCGCCCTTCAGTATTCATAAAATTATCAGAAATGCCCTCAAACCAATCAACCTCGATCTTGGGCTTTTCCTCTAAATATGGATAATGTGTTGGTCTAAGTCCAACTCCAAACAAGGGTTATCCCTTCTTAAAATAGAAGCCTTTTTTCTTTAACTCGGCGTTACATTGTTTTTCAGTCATTTTTTTCCAGCCTTTGCCTTTGCATGAATTATTTCCTGCACAAGTATAGCCTTTGCCTGAGCAATCGCCTTTACCTTTACAGCCATTCACACCGTGGCATTGACCTTTAACACTTTTAGCCATCAAGGGGGAAGATAGTCCTCCTGCAGCAAAAATACCAGTGAGAGCTGCGGTAACTAATAATTTTTTCTTGCGGGCATCCATTGAGTTCTCCTTAGGCAATTATCTGAAAACAAAAGATTTCGACACTCAGATTTTAAAGATTACAATGTTAATAGCAACTTAATTTTTAAGGAGCTGCAAACTAGCTCTCTTGTGATGTTGTCTTCATGGTGATGAGATCCTATAAATGATGGCATGCAAGCGATCTAAGGCCGGTGCTAAATTATTTTTCGATTTCTTGATCTGAGCTTAGTTTTTTTGTCATCTTTCCGTAATGTCTATTTTTCTATACTACTAAACTTATTGAACTTGACAGTTCGCACAGAATCAATTCTAACTACGGCAGGACAAATAATACATTAGGAGAATCATGATGAAGCAGAAAAATCTTCTCACGATCACCCGTGCTTTGGGTATCAGCTTATTTTTAGGATTTGGTTCATTGTCAGCTATAGCGGAAGAAGCACCTATCCTTAGTTGTCAATTTGAGGGTAAGTGGGCTGCTGGTTGTGCCAACTTTGACGGTGAATGGACCGAAGGTCAGAAGCAAGATTATTGTCAGAGCCAGTCGAAAGAGGATATCCCACCATCTTATAATACTGAAGTATGCGCCGTAGTCGACTACGACACCCGTTGTGTCATCTCTAACGAAGGAGAGAGTAACGGTGTGGTTGCTATGTATACCAATGGGATGCCTCAGTT
Organism: Pseudobdellovibrionaceae bacterium; assembly: GCA_002725955.1. Classification (GTDB taxonomy): domain Bacteria; phylum Bdellovibrionota_B; class Oligoflexia; order Oligoflexales; family Oligoflexaceae. The sequence goes on along the minus strand of PBRN01000273.1, from coordinate 2,511 downwards.
CGTTTGTACGACCTTCCTAAAGGGAGTTTATGAAAAGCGCCCCGAGGGTGGCTGGGCTGAGTAAAGTTCAGTGACAGCTCTGATCATTACTGAGCTCCCGCAAATATTTCATATATTTCCCATGCGGGAGCTTCATATGGGTGGCTATCAATCATAGACTTTTTAGTGTCTTCCAAAAAAGCCTCTTCACAAACCATTTCAACCCTATATTCCTCAACTGTTTCGAGATCTCCTACTTGACCTAAAAAAGGCTGTGCTCCTTTTAAAGCCTCAAATTGACCGGTTCCTAGGACTTGCCACGAACAACGTTGATACTGACCGATCTTACCTGCGCCAGAACTAAACATAGCTTCTTTAACAATTTCCGTATGGCTGGGAGGGCAGAAAAAACAGATTTTATATAAACGGGCCATATTTAGACTCCTTCTTGGGCTTCATGAAAGACATTGAATACGTTTGAGAAAATCCGTTCTAGCATGAATTAAAAGCGACTACATGGTTGTACCCTACTAATAAATAAAGATAAATTGTCCTGATAAAAAATATTTAAATTTTCCAGCCGGAGAAACCGAGCCACTTGTCGAATAGTTTTTCATAAGCTGTTTTTACAGGAGTTTGCTCATGTCTATCCTTTCGTTTGTTTTTAAAAAGCTGATTCTAACCCTTTGTCTGGTCGAAATACTTAGTGTTAGCAGTTTCGCCGCCACTGTCAGCCTGTTCAGAGAATCCAGCCAATTGGTGGTGGTGAGATTAAAAAAATTTGAGAAATCTCTAGTTCCAGAAGGCATGAGACTTTTGATGACAGACAAAAAAAGCGCCAAACAGGCTCTTGGTGAGGTGAGGAAGGTGAGAGCAAATCGTGCTGTGATTAGGGTAGAGCATGGCTGGCAAAATATCAAAAATAGTAAAAAACTGAAACTAGTCGCGGCTACGGGATCAAACATTGCCGATTTCTATGCCAAAAACAAAGTAAACCTCACATCGCCATCTTCAGTAAAAGCATGGCTTGGGAGTAGAAAATTTTTGGTAGATATGGAGTTGGGTACGGCCGTCGCCCCAGTTCCAACTTTAGGAATCACCTTTGGCATTTCCATAAAACCGCGGTGGCTGTTAGAAATGAATACCGCCACTGGCAGTACTTTTCTAGCAGCACAGCCTGTACAAAACGCAGCGGTAGGTTCCGTGACAACCAAGTTAGTAACCAGATCAGCCTCCATCAGACTGAAGAAGTTTTGGACGAATACCTTTTATTCGAATTCAGGTATTGGCTATAGGCAAATAGAAAGCTCGGGTTCCCTTGAAGCAGAGAAGGGGGCTAATGCAAGTCCTCTATTTGATGAGGATAGACGAGACCTGGTGATTGACTTAGGAGTAGGCAATAAGTGGGAGTTTTCTAATTTTAATCTAGGGGTGGATTGGTTTGGGGCCATGGTTTCTTTAACAAGGGCAAGCTCGACTGATAATGTTATCAATGACTCCAGCGAAAATGAAAATTTGGTGGTACCCGCATCCTCTGAAAAATACAGTGGTGAAACCTTGTACACACGTGCCTACATGGGTTTCAGCTTTTGATAACATGCTTAATTGACGTTCACTGTCTATAGATTCATCAAGAAGACCATAAGTCTTACCGGTAAAGGCCTATGTCAAACAGGTGAAATGTAACCCTTGACTAATTTTTAGCTGCCCACTCGCCATTTCTATTGTGGAGATAACGATTTCTGATCATAATCTGGAATGTTTTGATCTAAGGAAATCACTATGACACTTAAGCTCAAGAATCTTAAAAAATATCGGTTTTACTTGGTACTTACTTTGCTACCGTTTACACCAGCGACAGCCTCATATGGCAGTGATCAGATAGGAATCATTGGTGACGACCTCACTACGGGAGCAGCGGCATGGTCCACAGCAGCTTATGACGCCGATGCCTTGCTGGCGATATTTACCGGCAAAGAAAAAATGCAGCCAACTGACGAACAGAAATCACTTATTAATGAACTGGGCTTTGCCAGGGCATCAGACTTAGCGCCTCCGGTTAGGCTATCTGCTAGCCCTCGGGAATTTGTTGGAGGAGGGGACTGGATATTAAAAACCTTGATGCACGGTGTTCAGCATCGTTTTTTAGACTATGAAACTTTTAGTTGGTCTTATTTACTTTCCCGGCAAATGGGATATCAAGGTTCTCAGATATTGATCGCCGCTCAGGACGGTGCGCGCAGTAATTCGGCTATCGTCCAGTTAGATAGAATTCTACAAAGAACGGATGGTGCATTGCCCAATGATATTATTGTCCAATTTACTAGTGGGGATGTCTGTGGCCGCTTTAGCCATTTAGTTACAACGGAAGAAGATTATGCCGACAATATTCGCAGATTTCTAAGGTATGCGGAGAAAAATGGTGCGCCCGGTTCATCTGGGACGAATGTCTGGTTGTTCGACCCTGTAGGTATGATGCAAATTGCTATCAACAAAGATATCCTCAGCAAACAAGTAAAAGCTCATGGTAAT
>PBRN01000272.1 GCA_002725955.1 Pseudobdellovibrionaceae bacterium | reverse complement strand
AGTTGATCTGCATGAGTGGTTTTATGAAAAAATTGGTCCACTAGGTGGTCATTAGCACCTCGTTCCAATAAATCAAAATCCATATCTGCAGTGATCAGAATACGATAGGTTTTAGGTGATGTTTTGCTGATTTCTTTCATAAGGTCGAGGCCATTTTTTCCAGGCATATTATAGTCGCTGATGACACAGGAAACCACGTGATTGTTCAAAGTCTCTAGCGCCTCCTCTACTGAAGATTTAGCAATAATTTCGTTGTCATCCAGATCAAGGCTTGCGGAGATTGTTCTGAATAAGTTGTTACGTATTCTGTCATCGTCATCAACAATGAGTACTCGTATCAGTGGCTTGGCCGTTAGAGAGTCGAATTCTGCCCAGAAGCATGAACCTTTACCTGGTTCGCTATGAACACCTACATCGCCATTCATTTCTCCAGCTAGAGATTTCACTAGAGCAAGTCCCAGTCCAGTCCCTTCCTGTGCTCTCGTTGTAGAATCGTCCACCTGACTAAACACTTGGAATAGTTTCTCTTGGTCCGTCACAGAGATGCCGGACCCTGTATCTTTCACCTGAATACGAATCCTATTTTTTATCTGCTGAATCCCCAGTTCAATCATGCCTCCATCGGGGGTGTATTTTAGAGCATTGGCAAGGTAGTTAAAGGTAATTTTTTCGAGTGCATCGATTTCACTCATGATCCATTTAGGTTCCGGATCCGGCTCTAATTCTTGTCCATCGATTGTCACCATAAAATTGATTTTTTTATTAGCACAGGCTGCAGCGAAATATTCAGCACATACCAGAATAAACTGGGTTAGATTTAATGGCGTTAGTTTGATTTCTCTCTTGCCGGCTTCTAGTTTTTGAAAGTCAAGGAGTTGATTTACTAGGCGTAAGAGTCGCCTAGAATTTTTAGAGGCCATCTGAGCTTCTTTATTATCTGGCATTTTTTGGGTTAGGTGTTCAAGAGGATTAAGGATGAGGGTGAGAGGGGTGCGCAGTTCATGAGACATATTCTGAAAAAACGTTGTTTTTGCCAGATCTAGTTCCTTTAATTTTTCTGCCTGATTTTCTGCTTGGTGACGAAGTTTCTCAGCCTCCTCTCTTGCTTGATCAGATTCTTTCTTTGCAGCGATGGCCATATCGGTTTTCTGCTCCAGCGCTGTGGTTTGTTCCTGTACTTCTTTTTTTAGGTTTTCACTCAAATAATGGGATCTACGATAGGCATAGGCTGCTTTTCCTGAGATGAGAGCACTCTGTAACAGAACAAAACTAAGAAAAGCGTAGGACAAGTAATACCCGGTTTCAATGATGGCCTTGTTGTGAAGGATGTCATTGGTAATGCCTGCTGCCATGACCAAGATACTGATCAGCATCCAGCCGGCAGTTCGATTTTTATCCAAAGCCATCTTGCCAATATGAATTGCGGCGATGAGACATGAAATCAACGCATAAAATTCGTAAACTAAAAGATTGCTGTACATGGTTACGGTATTGATAAATAGGCTGAAGATGGTAAGACCGAGTCCCACAGGCAGGACAAAAAATTTGTAGCTAACTTGTAATAATTTTCCTGGTAACATTTTTAAGAAAAAACTTCCGCCAGCCATAACAGATAATGGTATAGTAAGGACTTCAATGGTATTTAAAATGTGATAGCCTATTGCGGAATGACCAATTCCTAACTGCTGAATGACTTCACTAACCATCAGCTCTCGTATCCATATACTGGTGCAGAAAAGGAAAAAAGTTAGTGAGACCTTATCTTCGGGCCGTTGGATATAGAGAACCAGATGATAAATCCCGATAAAAACTAGGGCACCCACTAGAAAAAGGCTTTTGGTATAATTACTGAACCATTCTTTTTGTAGGTTGTGATGGCTACCCAATTGAGGTGCGGTCCGGATACCTCCAAAATAACTTCGGTAATTGCTGACCCGTGCGAGAATCATTAATCTTGGAGCGGTTGTCTGATTTATTTTACTTACCTGGTCGACATAGATTGGTATATCATTTTCTAGATTGCTCGAAGGTTTGCCTTGATGAATGCGACTAAGGATTTTTTTTTCTGATAGATCCCATATGTCTATTTGGGCAGCACAACAAATACTTTTGATGTATATAGAAAATGGGGTCTCTACGGATATCATTTGAGGATCGATTTTGATCTCTAGGATATAGGTTCCAAAGCCGGTTTCAGGTAAATTTTCGCCAGACTTTAGACTATTTTTCTGATGTACCCAGATAGACGGTACTTGAATCGTTCCGAGATATTTTTCCCGCAATGTTCCGATGGACTCTGCTACTAAAAAATCTTCCCATGCAAATCGCCATTCCCCTCGCAATTCAACTGGCCCATCGCTGTTAAAATCCCAGTTGGATAGATCTATGACACCATCCTTAGCTACCGGCGGTTGCTTAGTTTTGTTATTAGCTTTGCCACAGCTTAGCATCACGCCCATGAGGCTAATGATCAAGGCTAGATGATATATTTTTCGAGGCTTCATCGCAATATGGCCTTAGCTATTATAGCCTATAGAAAGTCTAGTACCTGGCTTCGTCTGTTAGGGTTATCGGCACATAAGAGGACTTATTGAAAAAGGTATTTTGCTCAATTGAAAAAATATTCAAAAAAGCTTATTGATGTAGTTATTTGTGACGATGGTTTATTGTGTTAATTTGAGGGGTCGTCTTTTCCGCACTGGCGCTTTATCGGCTTTTAATGGAATCTATTCACCCAACTAGTTTATAAAGGTTATGACTCCCTTTAATCCCTTTAAGATTAAAAACACCAATTTTTTCGGCCATGGCTTCATCCAGAAAATCATACATTTCTGCGGAAATTAAAACATGCCCAGGCTCACAGCTGCCTTCAATGCGGGAAGCCTTATTCACTGTAGGACCAATGGCAGTATAATCGGATCGTCTTTTGGAACCAAAATTACCCACCATCACTGGGCCCTGATGAATACCGATCCTCATTTCCAGTGCAGGCATATTGTCTTGCATCCATTGCTGATTGAGCTGATCCATGGCTGCTTGCATTGCGAGTGCACATGCAGCAGCTTTGTTTGCCTGTTCTTTTGCTGAATACTCAGTTGGAGCTCCAAAGATGACCATAATCGAGTCACCAATAAACTTATCGACAGTACCGCCATGCTGAAAAATAATCTCATTCATGGTTTCTAGGTAGCTATTCAGGATTTTTGATGTTTTGGAAACCCTAATTTCGGAGCTTAATTCGGTGAAACCGACCAGGTCAGAAAATAGAATAGTAGCGGTCACTGTTTTAGCCTGGTCGTCAAAATTGGTTTCTCCACTGATGATTTGATCGACGAGATCAGGTGGGAGATAACGTTTGAGTACATTCTCTGTTAGCATGGTATTAAGAGCCTTTACTTCATGCTCCCGTGCTTTGAGTGAAAGTAAATTCTTCACTAGACTAGTGAGTTCCTTATCGTTAAATGGCTTCCCTAAAAATCCATCAGCACCAGTCTCTGTGCCCAGCATCCGGCTGTCTTCATCACTTTTAGCCGTAAGTAGAATAGTGGGAGTGGCATTGAGTTCAGAGTCTTCGTTTATTTTCGTAATAAGGGTTGGGCCATCCATTACAGGCATCATCCAGTCTGTGATGATTAGATCAGGCAGATATTGTCTAGCCATATCTAGAGCCTCTTCTCCATTTTTAGCTGTAATAACCCTATAGTGCCTGGCTTTTAGGTCAGTTTTTATCAAATCGCGCATATCATCTAAGTCATCAACGACTAGGACCAGCGCATTGTTGTTATAATCGGTATCAGTATCTTCTGTCGATGGTTCTGTGCTTTCCGGATCACCATTTTGGCTATGAACTGCACTCTCTGGTATAAGCCATGGTTTGACAGCAAAATCGGTTGTTGTTTGTTTTTTCACAATATGACTCTGATTGATAAACTCCTGCACTGCATGTACAAAATCATTATGATCCATTGGTTTATAGAAAACTTGGTCAACTGCTCCCGCATTGACAGCTCTTTGCATGATGTCGATATCGGCCTGACCAGTGATCAATATTTTTTTAGTTTCAGGGTATTTTTTGCTGATGTCTTCGAGGAGTGTTAAACCATCATCGGCTCCAATTTGGTAGTCGGAAACCACACAGCGAACAGCATGATTTTTCATAATATTGACAGCATCGTGGGCATTATCAGTCACTTTCATATGGTCTTTGCCGGCTGGTAGTTGATCAAAAAATAATGCTGTCAGGGTATCGAGTATGCGAGGATCGTCATCGACAATAAGAAGATCGATAACCGGAGTATTTTGAGTTAACATTTGGTTATGATCCGACGTGTTCGCTCTTACAATGTTGACCAAGTTGTTTATCAGTTGATCATTATCATTTGTCTTATGAAAAAGTTGATGGACCAGATGGTCATTGATCCCCCTTTCTACTAGTCCGAAATCTATATCAGCTGTGATCAAAACGCGGTATGCTTCCGGAAAATTTTTGCTGATTTCACTCATAAGGTCCAAACCATTTTGGTCCGGCAAATCATAGTCGGTGATAACGCAGCCTACCGATTTTTTGCTCAGATATTCCATTGCTTGTTCTGCTGTGTTTGTACCATAGATCTCATCTGGTGTAAGTTTTAGTTGTTCTGCAATTTCATCCATCAAGTTCTGAAGTAATAATTGATCTTTTTCAACGATAAGAACTCGTACCGGAGGTTTCGCTTCGATGAGCTCACTAAAGCTAGCCCAGAAGGTTGACCCCTTGCCAGTATCACTGTCGACTCCGACATCACCGTCCATTTCCTGAGCAAGATATTTAGCCAGAGCTAGGCCCAGGCCACTACCTTCATGGGTTCTGGTGGTGGAACCATCAACCTGGCTAAATACCTCGAATAGTTTCGTCTGGTCCTCGGCGGAAATACCAGGCCCGGAATCGGTCACCCGAATTTTTATCTGGTTTTCAATGCGGTCGAGACCTAGCTCAATGCTGCCCTCATGCGGTGTATAATTGAGAGCGTTGACGAGAAAGTTAAATGTAATTTTTTCTAATGAATCGATTTCACCCATGACCCAAATTGGTTGCGAAGATGAGTCTAATTTTTCTCCGTTCATAGTGACCTGGAAGTTGATTTTTTTATAGGTGCAAGCGGCAGAAAAGTAATCGGCACAAACATTAATGAACTGTCTTAAGTTTACAGGTGATAATTTTAGTTCTTTTTTACCGGCTTCTAATTTTTGAAAATCAAGAAGCTGGTTTACCAGTCGTAGTAGTCGTTTTGAGTTTTTTGCTGCAACCCGAGCATCCTTGTCATTGGGTATTTTTCTAGTCAGATGTTCTAAAGGGTTTAGAATAAGTGTTAAAGGAGTTCGTAGCTCATGAGAAACGTTTTGAAAAAATGTTGTTTTGGCCATATCCAGTTCTTTTAGCTTTTCTGCTTGATTTTCTGCCTTTCGGCGTAGCTTTTCTGCCTCCTCTCTAGCCTGGTCAGATTCCCGTTTGGCATTGATCGCTGTCGTATGGGCTTGATCAGATTCTTGTTTGGCAGCCAGCGCTCTCTGATGTGCTTGGTCAGACTCTTGTTTGGCAGCAACGGCAATTTCAGTTTTTTGCTCAAGGGCGATTGTTTGTTGCTTGACTTCTTCTTTGAGGTTTTCACTCAGATACTTAGCCTGGCGATAAGCCTGAGCGGCCATGCTCGAGATCAAGCTACTCTGTAGCATTACAAAACCAAGAAACGTATAGGTTGCGTAGTACCCCGTTTCAATAACTCCATTGCCATGAAGAATATCATTGATTGCTCCAAGTACGATGAGACAAAGACTGACGAGCATCCATTGAGCTTTTCTATTTTTGTAAAAGGCTTGGATGCCGACATGAACGATAGCGATAAGGCCGGCTGCTATAATATAAGTTTCATATAGAATTAAATATTTTGAAAAGGTTAGGGTAGGCATTAATAGAGTAAACACGGATAGGCTGACGCCGACAGCAAGGATTAAAAGATAGACAAGATTATATAATCTACTTGGGAACATACGTAAAATGAAAATCGTTGCGCTTATGATCATCAAGGGTACATTCAGGTAATCGATGGTCTGAATTATTTGGAAACCTTGGGATGATTGTCCCCAGCCAAGATGCTGAAACAAGTTACACATAATAGTTTCGTACAAAGCCATAGCAGCACAAAAAAAGCAAAAAGCTAACGAGACTTTATCTTCCTGTCTCTGAGCGTATAGAACTAAATGATATAGGCCAATAATCATCAAAGCACCGATTAGGAAAAGGCTTCTAACGAAAGAAGAAACCCATTCTAGTTTTAAACTTTGGTGTGTTCCCCATTGAGGAGCCCAGTAAGTGCCGCCTCTGATATCTAGATAGTTGCTTATACGCATGAATACCATTAGGGTATGATCATCGGCTCTGGCCACTTTACCGATATTGGTGACTAGAAAGGGGACTTCGGTTTCTGCTTTTTCCGAAGGGAATCCGAGATTGGTTTGGCCAAGGATTGTTTTTCCTTCCTTGTCAAGGATTTCGATCTCAGCGGCACTCCATACATTGTTTAACTTTATTGCAAATGGGAGCTTTCCAGATAGAGAATTAGGAGCTACCTTGACTTCCAACATGTAAGTACCAAAGCCTGTTGGGGGTAGATTGTCTCCTAGTTTCAGGTTATTGGGTTGGGATGTCCAGACTGCTGGAACTTGGATTTGATCTTGATACCTATCTCTCAATTCACCGATGGGCATAGGTTCGACAAATTCTTGCCAGGCAAATCGCCATTCTCCGCGCAGTTCAACCGGTCCATCACGATTAAAATCCCACTGAGATAGGTCAATCACCCCATCTTTAGCGACGGGTGGCTGCTTTCGATTCTTATCCACGCAGGCATAGCCCATCATCAGCATAAGCATCATAAGGCTGATAACTATTCTAGGTTTATTTGTTTTGCCAAGGCTCATTGCTGTTTAAACTTCGCTATTAGTTCAAATTTACTAGAAAGTTAAGATTTTTAATAAACGTACTAGTCTGCTGTTTTTATCGGTGTTTGAGATTTCCATATTACAGGTTGGCTTTGTATAGTCGCTAAAAAACGACAAACTTGGGGCAGATCACGAGGGTTTAAAATAAGTGGTCGTAGTCAAATTTTGCGGAGAAACCAAGTTATTTTAGCCAGGATAGATTTCATACGATTACATTGTTAATACGGCTTAGAGTGCTTTTCTCTGGTACGTAATAAAACTTTTGGTTGTTTTGATAAAAGTGAGAGCTAACATTTTCAGGGCAGAAAGAATTTTACATATATTATGTTTTAACCCACTAGCTTGTACAGGTTATGACTGCCTTTAATCCCTTTGAGATTAAAAACACCAATTTGCTTTGCCATGGAATCATCCAGGAAATCGCATACTTCGGCTGAGATAAAAACCTGTCCTGGTTCACAGCTACCTTCTATTCGGGAAGCCTTGTTCACAGTAGAGCCAATGGCGGTGTAATCAGAACGGCGTTTAGAACCAAAGTTTCCTACCATCACTGGTCCCTGATGGATGCCGATCCGCATTAGTAGTTCCGGTATGTTTTGTCTTTGCCATTCCTGATTGAGTTTTTCCATAGCCGTTTGCATGGCTAGAGCACATTGAGCGGCTTGCTTAGCCTGCTCACGGGGCACAGTTTCGGTGGGTGCTCCAAAGATCACCATAATCGAGTCACCGATAAATTTATCGATTGTACCACCAAATTCAAAGATGACTTCGTTCATAGCTTCCAGATAGCTGTTTAGTATGTCAGATATTCTAGAGACTCTAAGTTCACCACTCAAATCAGTGAAACCGACAAGGTCGGAAAATAGAATAGTAGCAGTCACAGCTTTTGGCTTATCTTCAAAGCTTGTTTTTCCCGTGACTATTTGGTCCACTAAATCTGGTGGCAAATAACGTTTTAGCACGTTCTCAGTCAGCTTAATATTTAGCGCTTCTACTTCATATTCATTTGCCTTAAGAGAAAGCAGGTTTTTCACAAGGCTAGTGAGTTCCTTTTCATTAAACGGTTTACCTAAAAAACCATCAGCTCCCGTTTCGGTCCCAATTAATCTGCTCTCCTCATCACTTTTTGCCGTGAGCAGAATCGTTGGGGTCGAACTGAGTTCTGGATCCTCGTTGATCTTGGTGATCAAGGCTGGTCCATCCATCACCGGCATCATCCAGTCGGTTATGATCAGATGAGGGTTATATTGTTTTGCCTTCACTAGAGCTTTTTCTCCATTTTCGGCAGTGATCACCCGGTAGTTTTTGCTTTTCAGATTAGTCTTAATCAAATCTCGCATATCAGTTAAATCATCAACCACGAGAATGAGTTCTCTTGTCTCCTCACCATCACTGTACACAAGTTCAGGTGGCTCATTGCCGTCAGTTTCATCACCTTTAATTTGGGATGCAGTTTCAGGTATCAGCCATGGCTTGACGATGAAATCGCTGGCAACTTGCTCTTCTTCAATAGTACTGTTATTGATAAAACCTCCGACGGTATCGATCAGACTATCCTGATCAGGAGGCTTATAGAAAACACGATCCACGGCTTCATGGTTTACCGCCCATTGGATAACACTGATATCAGCTTGTCCAGTCATCAAGATTTTCTTGGTTTCAGGATATTGATGTCCGATATCTTCTAGAAGAGTCAAGCCATCATCACCGCCGATGTGATAGTCACAAATAACACAACGAACAGCATTTTTTTTCATTAATCGAACAGCTTCTTTAACATTCGTGGCTACTTTAACCTTAGTCATATCCAGAGCCAGTTGATCTACAAATAGTTCCCTTAGTGTGTGCAATATTTGTTCTTCATCATCAACGATTAGCAGGTCAATCACTGGCCTTGCCGGAGTCAACATTTGAGAATGATCGATAGTATGGGCTTTGACTGTGTCCAGTAAATTTGCAACAAGTTCATTGTGATCTGTGGTTTTATGAAAGAACTGATCTACCAAGTGGTTATTAGCTCCTCGATCTATTAGATCAAATGTGATATCAGCTGTGATTAGAATTCGATAGGTTTTCGGAGAAATTTTACTTATTTTGTTTAAAAGGTCTAATCCATTTGTGCTCGGTAGATTATAGTCGATGATGACACAGGATACGATATTCTCTTCCATGCATGCCAGCGCCTCTTCGGCATTACCTTTGCCATAGATCTCGTTATATTCAAGGTCCAGCTTTTCAGCAATTTCATCCATAAGTGTTTGACGTAGAGTCTCATCGTCTTCAACAATCAATACACGGATGATAGGCGCAGCTGTTTTTAACAAATCAAATTCTGCCCAGAAATTGGAACCTGTTCCTAGTTCACTATCGACCCCAACGGTTCCATCCATTTCTTCTGTCAGTGATTTGACTAAAGCCAAACCGAGTCCGGTCCCTTCGTGGGATCTGGTAGTAGACGCATCGACTTGGGTGAATACCTGGAATAGTTTTTCCTGATCTTTGATGGCAATCCCCGAGCCATTATCAGTGATACGGAGCCTTATCCTGCTGTTGATACGATTAAGACCTAGCTCAATGCTACCGTGATAAGGTGTATACTTGAGAGCATTGGCAAGATAGTTAAAGGTGATTTTTTCTAGGGCATCAATCTCACCCATAATCCAGAGTGGTTCTGGCACCGAATCAAGGTCTAATGTGTCCCCGTTTATACTGACTTGGAAATCAATATGTTTATGACTACATGCCGCCGTGAAATAATTAGCGCAGACCAGAATAAATTCACTTAGATTAATGGGTGATAGTTTTAGAGTTTTCTTGCCAGCTTCTAGTTTTTGGAAATCAAGCAGTTGATTCACTAATCGCAGTAGTCGTCGAGAGTTCTTTGCCGCAACTTGAGCATCCTTGTCTTCAGGATTTTTTTGGGTCAGATGTTCCAGAGGGTTCATGATCAAAGTCAAGGGGGTGCGTAGTTCATGAGAAATGTTTTGAAAAAACGATGTTTTTGCTTGGTCGAGCTCTTTTAGTTTTTCAGCTTGGCTTTCAGCCTGTCGTCTCAGTTGTTCGGACTCTTCTCTGGCCTGATCTGATTCTTGCTTTGCGCAGATTGCAGTTTTTCGAGCTTGATCAGAATCTTTTCTGGCAGCGATGGCGATTTCCGTCTTTTGTTCAAGTTCGATAGTTCTATCTTTTACTTCTTTTTTTAGGTTTTCACTGAGGTATTGAGCCTTGTGATAGGCTCTGGCTGATTTTTTTGAAATAATAGCACTTTGCAGTAGGACAAAGCCGAGAAAACTATAAGGTCCATAAAACCCGGATTCAATGATGCCATTGGCATGAAGAATGTCATTGATGGATCCCAGTACGATAATACACAGACTGAGTAAGATCCATTGTGCTATTCGATTATTTTGAAATGATTGATAACTGACATGGCCGATTGCCAGTAGACACGATGATAATAGATAAGCCTGATATAATGTTAAATAATTAGAAAATGTTAAGCACGATACAGATAAAGTAAATATAGAAAGGATGACGCCGAAAAAAACGAACCAGATCTTGTAGATCTGACTAAATAATTTACCTGGTAACATTCTTAAAATAAAAAATCCGGCAGTGATAACCATAAACTCCATGGTTAGGTATTCGATGGTTTGGATTATTTCAAAACCAGTAGTTGATTTGCCAATACCTAAGTGTTGGAACAAGTTGCTCATTATTATTTCGCGGATGCAGATGGCTGCGCAAAAAAAGCAGAAGGCCAATGATACAGTATCTTCTTTCCGTTGGATGTAGAGTATCAGATGGTATAGGGTGAAAATAACCAGGGCCCCGATGAGGAATAGACTCCGGAGTAGTTGGCTGAGCCACTCTCTTTTAACATCTGCGAAGGTACCCCATTGTGGAGCCCAGTATGTGCCTCCTCTGATATCTCGGTAATTGCTTACTTTCATTAATATAAGCAAATCGCCAGAGGTTTCATTCACTATTTTGCTAATATTATTTATCATGACTGGTATTTCTGTTTCCTTTTTGACTGATGGCTTTCCATTGCTAATACTTGTGAGCAAGGTAATCCCTTGTTGATCGCGGATTTCGGTTTCAGCGCCACCAAACACATTATTTAATTTAATGCCGAAGGGTTCAGTTGTAACATTGAACTGTGAGCCCATTTTTACTCTTAGTATGTAAGTCCCATAACCAGTGGCCGGTAAGTATTCACCTATTTTTAAAGGGTTTGGTTGCGAAGTCCATACAGCAGGAAGTTGAATGCTTCCTTGGTACTTGGTCATCAAATCCTCGATTGATGCCGGCTCTACGAATTCCTGCCAGGCAAAACGCCACTCTCCCCGTAGTTCAACCGGACCATCGCTGGCAAAGTCCCATCGGGACAGATCAATCACTCCATCCTTGGCGATAGGCTGTTGCTTGCGTTGATGGTCCGCACAAGCACTGTTGAGCATCAATATAGCCAGACTTATACTCAGATAATATTTGCCACAAAGGTTCATCGTGATCCGTGTCTTGAAACTAATAGAGTACAGATTTATAAAAATCAACATTCGCTGCAGGGCATATCGGTAGAATAAAAATCAGTATTAAAAATGAATTTTGGTTTTTTAGTTAAAAAAAAGAGTAAGCTTATAGAAGGTAGGGGGTTATTTTGTTTAGTTGATCTCTAGTTATGGTGCAAACTACTCATTAATAATGATGGATTTGCAATTGAAAATTCATCTTGTAGGAACAGATTTGACCCAAAGGCGTAGTGGTTACAGCATTGTTTTTTATTCGGTAAAAAAATGATTTATGTTGGACTTTAATATGTCAAGTCCCATTCTTATTCGCTTTTTGCTAAGTTAACAAGAGATTCTAAATCGGATTCGACAAAGCCCTGAAAGGCTGTGATAACAGTTTCATGGCGTTCCCGGCTATTCATCTCAAAATTGAGTACTGCAACTGAAATAGTTTGATCAGCGTTGTTAGGATCTTGTAAGCTGACTCGAGTGACGGTGGCAACCTTAAATTGCTCACTGGGAGTTTGTAATGTCCTGACTGAAAGAAAAAGGTCGAATTTGAAAGGAGTCAGCTGATACATGCGAAGATCATGGATAGAGTTTTCGTCAAAAGCAACGCGATCATCGACGATAGTATTTTGTTGAATAGTAAAAGCGGTGTAGGCATCACCTTTGTTTGCTGGAGGTATCAGAAGTGCGAATGCTGACATGAGTAACGAATAAGGGGGTGAAAAACCTCCTCGCCGGAAGACTAAGGATTCCT
>PBRN01000271.1 GCA_002725955.1 Pseudobdellovibrionaceae bacterium | reverse complement strand
GAACTGGGAGAGCTTATTGAGGGTGATGACAATCTAGCTCAGGTCGCGGTAGCAAGGCGGAGGATCCTTGACTATCAGATGGGAGTGCGTTTGCCAGATGTCTTTACCGGTCAGCCTGAACCATTATCCTTTAAAGTGAATACCTTGTCGGACAATGGTTTACTTTCGGGAACTCCGGTGAGCTGCGGAAAAATTACAGGTAAGGCTCGGGTCGTGACGACTCTGGATGAAGCAGCAGCGATTGAGGCAGGTGAAATTTTGGTGACTACGGTGACCGATATTGGCTGGACCCCTTATTTTAGTTTGATTGCGGGCTTGGCTGCTGATATTGGTAGTTCCATTTCTCATGGAGCAGTTGTGGCTAGAGAATATGGTTTGCCGGCGGTGGTTAATTTAGGGAATGGTACCAGAGTATTTAAAACAGGTGATCTGATTACCCTAGATGGTCATCAAGGTACTGTTGAACTCGTGAAAGCCGCAGAATGTTAGTTCTCTGAAGATAATGAGATGGGTGGGCCAGGCCCACCTATTTTAGCGACATGATGGGGCAATAAGGTTTGGTAAAGCTGCGTTCCCAATAGTTACCACTCTTAGCTTGTTCTGCCCAGCTAGTGAAACGGTAGTTATACTGATTGACTCTGATATAGCGGGGGGCTTTCCCGGCAAAAGGATTCTCTTGTAGTAGATCAAGTACTGGTTGTGAGTCTATCAGTAAGCGGTAGACCAGACCCTGAATCCAGCGATTTTGAGCACATGGGCGAAACTGTAGAAACCACATTTGCCAATCTAACCTTGGCATATGTCCCCAAATGATGGGTGGGATTTGGTCTGTTTGTTGGATCTTGTATTGAAAGATATAAGGCTTCCAGTTCTGCCCATCATGACTTCCCTCGACAATCATCTCAGGCCTGTTAGTAGTCATCACTGCAAAGAGGCCATAGGTATTGAATATCATCAGTCGCTTAGGAAGGCGGTAGAGATCTTTTAACACATAATCTTGATTGGGTATTAAATTAGGTAACACCAAAAAGTGAAAACTATAGAGCCCTACGATTATAGTGGCGACACATCTTCTGAGCCATAGCAAGACACTATGATCTGAAGGCTCATGGGGTTGGAGCTTTTTTCTGAGTGTGGGAAATCTCGAGTAAAATACTGCATCGTCTAGCAGTGAAAAAAGTAATACGGTAGTTACAAGGTTGAAGAATCCGTAATTTCCACTAAACATGATCAGTATTTGCAATAGAAAAAAACCTAGGAATACGAAGTAGCGTGGCCTTCGTCCTAGTAAGATCCCAAAGGGGAGCAGTAGCTCAACGACAAAGGTAAATCCCACTGATGTCGTATGAAACCAACCTGGTAGCTGAGCTAACAACCAGGCCCCTGGGTTAGGAATGGGCTGAGATTCATAATGGAAACTAAGTGCGGTTAAGTTGAGCCAGCTTGGGTCATTGCTTGCTATCTTGACCACGCCTGAACCGAACATAAGCTTGAACAATAACAGCCATAACAGCCAGATAATGAGTTGCGAGGTTTTGCCTTTAGAGAAATCATATATTTTGAAAGGGTTTAGAAAGATAGCTAAGAAGCCTATTTCGCAAAGGAATGTATCCCATTGGAAAGGAATAAAGTCTTGGCCGACCAGGCAGACTGATAAATAGAGATACCATGACACTGCCATGGTTAATATGGGTAGCAGTCCGATCATGGCAAAAATACTAGTAAGGATACCACAGGCGCAGATAAGGTTGAGAAACCAGTCTTCCTGGGATATCCAAAAGATGCTGGGTAACTCCCAGAAGGGCAGCTTCACTTGTTGGATTTGCCGCATAAAGTCCTGAATGGGAAGGATGCCTTCGGTACCATAAAGACCTTGGATTTGAACCCACAGAGAGCTAAAAGCTATGAGGTAGATAAGTGCGGTACCTTTCACTAAAACCATAGCAGATATTTGCCAGGAGTCATGATAACCGCCGTGACTTATAATAGATGTTTTAACCGATTGCCACCGTTCGCTCATGTTAGAAAGACTCCTCTCAGATAAGTAATGGAGGCTCTACTTTCTCACCAGCCACAGTACCAAGCTGAGAATGGCGCTAATCACTATGCAGGTGACGATTGGGAAGTGAAAACTAAAGTTATCTCTTTGGATATGAATATCACCTGGAAGCCCTTGAAATCCAATTTTTTCCGCTGCCCACCATAGCAACCCAATAAGGAAGATTCCTAGGCCGAACATCATTAGCATTTTACTCATGATTATAGCTCCAGCAGCTTGTGCGTCATCTGGTTCAATATTACTCATTTTATACTGTTAAAACTAGGCGTGAATAAATGACATGCGATTGGTATTTCTGATGCTTTTAGATTTCCGGGTATGATACTTAAGTATTTAGGATCATGAACATGTGAGATGAAAGAATAGGCATCTCTATAGACTCGCTGCCGGTAGGCACTAGTCAGGAGGAAGTTTGATGAAACAATGGTCTTTATTTCTGGTGTTTGCATTACTAGGTGCTTGTAAGTCGACGCAGTCTACTCTGGATAGTGATTTTGGTTATGGGCCTTTTGCATTTAAGAACTATTCTGGCAGTATCGTTTGTCAGGCTGGAGGTGCTTTTAAGCCAAAAAGTGTGGAAGAGATTGTAACAGCGATTAAGTATGCTAATCAGAATAGTCTTAATGTGAGGGTTGTTTCTCTAACGGCACCACGCTCGTATAGTCCGGTTATTTGCCCGAAAGCAGGTGGTTTTATCCTGGACTTACAAAATTTTAATCAAATTATCGAAATTGATAAAGCTGCGAATACGGCAACGGTGGGACCTGGAATCTTGTTGGGTGATCTGCAGGCTCAACTGCATGAAAGCGGCTTCACCTTCCCGGTGACCCCTGATTATAATGGTGTTTCTCTTGCAGGATCAATGGCTACGGGTGCTCATCATAGTTCTTTACAGATACCGTCTGATGTGGCTAGTTGGGTTGAAAGTATAAAAATCGTTAATTCCAAAGGGGAACTGGTTGAATTAGGTAAAAATGATTTGGCTATCGGTGGAGTGCATTTAGGATTGTTGGGTGCCATTTATCAGCTTAAGATAAAAATTCTCCCTCAATACAAACTAAGGTATGGATATATCCGTGAGAGCGATACAGGCCTTGAAGATAAAATTCAGGATCTTGTTGGTGCCCATGACTATGCCAGGGTTCTTTGGTTTCCACTTCAGAATAAGTATATTCTTGATTACTATGACAAGGTGAGCACTGACACGCCGGGGGATTCCGTTAACAATACCTGGACGGCGGTACCGAATATTTCATGGTTGGGAGACTTGCCGGTTGGGGTTCTTAATTCTAGTAAGTTAGCCCAGTGCGGTGCGGAGCTAGCTAGAGTCAATACTTTTAGCGGTTCTTTTGATGTGAAAAACTCTGACAAAAATCGACCTGTTGGTTTTTCTCATCAGATGATTGGTGGTAGTTGTTCTCCAGGTAAATGTTCTTGGGATAATGGCATTAAAACCAGGACAGTAGAAGTTGGGTTCTCTCTTGCTCGGGTCAAGGATTGGATGAAAGATGTCAGGCAGTTGATGGCTAAGAGAAAGGCTTGTTTTCCTGTTTTGGGGATTTATATGCGCTTTTCAGCAGCTGCTACTTCAGCTTTGAGTCAGGCTAGGGGGGAAGATACCGTTGTTTTTGAGGTACATATCCCCCAAACATCTAACCCTGAACTAGAGCCTTCAAGTGATGTGTATGATGAAATGGTTCAGCTCACCCTTGGTAAATATGATGGCAGGCCTCACTGGGCGAAAAATAGTTTTCCTTACTTTCTAGGTTTGGGCTCGAAACAATACCCAAACTTCGACCAGTTTGAGGAATTACGCCAACGTCTCGATCCCGACGATTTATTTTTGTCACCCTTTTGGCAGTCCGTAAGGGATCAGGATTCGCCATCACGAACACCATGGTGTGGTATCGAAAGGACTTGTATCTGTAAAGAAGATGGAGAATGTGGTATGAAGGCAAAATGTGAAGCCGGCATCTTTTATAAAGATGCCAAGATCTGCAGAAGGGCTGCACTGTAGTCGGTAGGTACGGTTAATTTTCTCAGCTTTGGTTATAGAATATTTTGTCCTACTCTGTGGCGGTGCCAGTTAGTATCGCCCCAGGTTGCGTTCAGTGCCCAGACCCGTTTCATCCATAAATGTAGATCATATTCAAAACTATACCCAATGGCGCCATGTACCTGAAGGGCTGCCTTTGCCGCAAAATATGATGCTTGGTTCGCATAATATTTTGCCATAGATACGTGGGTATCAGTTTCAGGGTGTTCTTCAGCCATGGACGCAGCAGCTCGATAAACTACAGGTCGGGCAAATTCCAGCTTCATTAGGCTTTCAGCTAATCGGTGTTTTATGGCCTGAAAGCTGCCAATGGCTTTACCAAATTGGGTTCTGGCTTTTGCGTATTCTACGGTAACATCGATTAAGTTTTGAGTCAGGCCTAGTAACTGAGCACTGGTGCCCATCGCACCGTGATTAAAGGCGCGATTTAATAATAACTCTGCCTGACTTCCTTGCAGTATGATTGTGTCTTCGACTGGCGTCCATTTGATTTTGTTTAGCTGCCGAGAATGATCGACGGAGGGTTGGGCTTCGTCCTGCCATTGACCTGGCTTTAGCAAGTGGATGGTTTGGTTATCCTCTATTAGCAGAAAGTCGCAGTCTTTGGTATTGAGGGCGTAGGTTTGACTGCCCAGATGCACTGCTGCACGTGCTTTCCCTTGTGCCATCAATGGTAACCAATTATTTTGGAGATCGGTATCAGGACAACTTTGGATGATAGTGGGGGCAATGAGGTTGGCTTCTACTACTGGCAGTGGTAAAGCCGCTCTCCCGGTTTCTTCCAGAATACTGACTAGGTCGGTTTCGCTCATGCCCAAGCCACCATAGGATTCTGCTATCATAAGGCCCGATACGCCCATTTCTGCTAGAAGAGGCCAGAGTTGTTGCGGGGGCTCTCGGGTTTCCCAAGTCTTGCGGACGATTTCAGGGCTGCATTCTTTTATTAGAACATCCCGCATTGAATCCTTAAATAGTAACTGATCTTCAGTAAAGCAAAAGTCCATGATTTTATTTCCTTGGTAATCCCAGTACTCGCTCTGCAACTACGTTTTTCTGAATCTCATTAGTTCCTGCATAGATAGGGCCTGCCAGAGCAAATTGATACCCCTTCATCCATGATCCTGCTGTTTCATTGTCACCGGCATCTTCTGCCAGTTCGGCTCTTTGTTCGAGAATCCCGAGAGCCGTTTCGTGAGTTTTGATATCCATTTCTGACCAAAAAATTTTGTTTAAACTAGATTCAGGACCAATGGGTATTCCTTTGTCCATTTTATTGACGGTCTGAAATGTATAGAGGCGATAGGCTTCCGCTTCCATCCAGGCTTCGATCACCTGATCCCGTAATTCTGGCTTTTGGTGATGAGACTGCTTATAAAGGTGGATTAACTGAGTGGCAGTAGCCATAAACCTGCCTGGGCTGCGGAGGCTTAACCCTCGCTCGCTGCTGGTCGTAGCCATCGCAACTTTCCATCCTTCATTTACTTCTCCAATCACATCATGATCGGGGACAAAAACTTCATCGAAAAAAACTTCGGCGAAACCCTCATCACCGTCCAGTCGATCGACCCCCCTTAAGGTGATGCCTTTTGCCTTAAGGTCTACCATAAAATATGTCATACCTCGATGCCTTGGGGCTTCAGGGTCAGTGCGAAATAAACCAAAAACTCCATCGCAGAACATTGCTCGGGTGCACCATGTTTTTTGACCAGATAGAAGCCAGCCCCCATCTGTGCGGATGGCTTTACTTTTTATGCCAGCCAAATCACTGCCAGCATTGGGTTCCGACCATGCTTGTGCCCAAAGAGTTTCTGCAGAAGCAATATTTTTTAGCAGTCGAGACTTTTGCTCTTCAGTACCAAACTCGAATAAGGTGGGGGCAAGGAGGAAAATTCCATTCTGCACGACTCTATTGGGAGCCCCGGCACGGTAGTATTCTTCCTCGAAAATAAGCCATTCCATCAAACTTGCTTCGCGGCCACCATAGGCTTTAGGCCACGAGACTGCAGCCCATCCCCCCTGAAAAAGCTTCTTTTCCCATATTAAATGATCAGCGAAACCTTGCTTGGTATCACCGCTGGCTAATTGTTGTTTTGGAACATGTTCTTCCAGCCATGATCGTGCTTCTTGCCGAAACTTATTTTCCTTGTCGGTAAAATTAAGATTCATTTTTTGTTCTTTCATTCTTATCTTTTAAAGATGCAGCCATGGATTTTGGGTTTAGTCCAGCAAGATGATCTTCGCTGGTGAGACTGTTATGGGCATGAGCTACATGATGCAGCGCAAATGTTGAGTCCATTACATCCCGCATACCCATCCTGTCTTCAGCCTGATTAATAGCCTTTTTAGTCAGAGCTAAGCCGAAGCGTGGCATTTCTCCAATTTTTTTTGCCATAGCCATGGTTTCTGTTTTTAACTCAGCTGCCGGAACGACTTTGTTTATCATACCCATTTCATAGGCTCTATTAGCTGGGACTCTTTCCCCCATATATAAAAATTCTTTTGCTTGACGTGGATTCATCATGTAAGGGTGAGCGAAGTATTCGACTCCAGGGATACCCATTCGTACGACCGGATCGGCGAAAAAAGCATCATCGGCTGCTACGATAAGATCGCAAACCCATGCGAGCATAAGTGCGCCAGCCACACAGGCCCCCTGGACCATGGCGATAGTAGGTTTTGGTATTTCTCGCCAGCGTCGGCACATTCCAAGGTAAAGCTCTTGCTCTCGGACGAAAATATTTTCAGCTCCATCCTTATCTCCGTGATCCCACCAGTTAGTGGCAATCCGAGAAAAATTTTTATGGATATCCCTTCCGGGGGTACCTATGTCATGACCAGCGGAAAAATGTTTACCTGATCCAGCCAAGATGATCACTTTGATCTCGTCGTCGATGATAGCCCTATTGAAAGCCTGGTCTAGTTCATGAGTCATCCGGGCATTCTGAGCATTGCGAAAACGGGGGCGGTTCATTGTAATGATAGCCACGTTTTCTTCTTTGCTGAACAAGACCAGATCTTTTTCTGTTTCTTGCTGGTGATCCATATACCCTCCTTTTGTATCTAAACTGATTGAAACCTATTAGAGTTGTGGGTTCTTTCGTTGCAGGATACTGTTAGTCCT
Organism: Pseudobdellovibrionaceae bacterium; assembly: GCA_002725955.1. Classification (GTDB taxonomy): domain Bacteria; phylum Bdellovibrionota_B; class Oligoflexia; order Oligoflexales; family Oligoflexaceae. Next base: position 5,243 of record PBRN01000271.1, on the reverse strand, counting down.
GTCCTGCAGTTTTTTATCTTGCTTCTCACTGGGAGGTAAAATCCAGAATTGATCCTGACGGATACCCTCAAGCGTATAGGTTGCTACTTCTTCTGGTTCTGTGAGCTTAAATGCAATTCCAGCACTTTTAGCTAATTCTTTCATATCAACATAAGCTCCAGGCTTTTTCCCGTTTTCGGCAGAGAAACGCTCAGGTCGACTGATGTTTGAGTTTAAGATATTAGTGTTGACTAGATGTGGGCCAGGAAACATAACGGAAGCTTTGAGCTTCGACTTTTCTTCCAATAGTTGATAGTGCAGGACTTCGGTTAGACTAGTAACGGCCGCTTTAGAGGCAGCATAGATAGGGGTTGTTGCTAAAGAGGTTAAACCACCATTGGATGAAGAAGTATTGATCAGGTGACATTCTTCATCCATTTCAAGCATTTTTGGAACAAAGGCCTGAATGCCATTAACAGCACCCATAGTATTGACGGCAAAACCCCAATCCCAGTCTTTATTAGGCAGTGTCCAGATTTTTCTTTTTGATTCTGCCAGTCCGACACCAGCGTTATTGCATAAGATATGAACCTTACCGAAAGCATTGAAGCTTTCTTTAGCCAAATTGACGACGGATTCCAAGTCGGTGACATCAGTCTTAACCGCAAGGCAGTTGTTATAACCTTCTCTTTGTAGCTCTGTCAGGGTGTTGTTGAGAGAATCCTGGTTAATATCGGCTAGGACTACATTCATGCCTTCCTTGGCGAAAGCAAAGACCAAAGCTCGTCCCACACCGTGGGCTGCTCCAGTAACAACTGCGGTTTTGTCTTTGAATTCAAGCATGACTGGACTCCTGGTTGGTTGTAGTTGCTCTGCCTTTCGGTCGGTTTATGTTCACCTCAAGGCCATCGGTGATTCTGTCGTCATAACGTTGGTGGATAAAAGGCGCTAGCCATTCATCAGGAATAGTGCGTAGGATTTTACCGCTGGTCTGAGTGCTGCCTGTAGCATACTCAACACTGACTAATTTTCTGACCGGTACATCTATCAAGGGATCCCAAGGGGATTCCCTTAGGATAATTTCTCCCTGTGCTTCACGGACATCGGTATAGTTCCTTTTCCAATCCAACTGAGTTAAAAAAACATCTCCATCAAAACCTGGTCCTCGTAAAATGTCTGGTTGCGCTTTATGGCAGAAAAAATGTTCTTCGAATTGTGCAGGGCCTTTTGAAGCACCGATCTTGCCTTTAATTTCCAGAAATGGAATATCATGTCTGTTGACGGCGACCCTGAATTGATCATCAGTTATATCGAAATCTACTTTTGCTATTTTCTTGGGCTCCCCATAGGTTTCTCTGCCCTTGATGACGATAAATTCACCTTCCATCGGCATGGCTATGACATAAGCACCTCTGGTGCCTTCGCATAGGCAGCGCACTGCAACTGTAGCCGCCCCAGTTTCGATCGTTCTTTCGGGGGAAACATGCATTTTGACATGGGCAAATTGAACAAATATTTCTGGTCGTTCGATCGGTGTGAATGGTTTTGGTAGTAGTGCTTGAGCTATTGCAGGGTCTGTTTCATAGACTGCCCGGATAGAACGAACGGTACTTTGCAATTTTCCATTATTTTTATTGGTTGATTTAGCCTTAAGGGGGTCTCTAACATATCGTAAGATAGTCATGGGCAGTCTCCTGTGATGGGGGACTGAGCAGCCCCCCTAATTCCTTCTTTTTTAGGATGCAAAAATACTTTTCTCAGGTCCAATTTTTTTTGCGATCCCCAAACATTTATCCAGATCAAGATTATAAAAATCGACAGCATTATAGCCGAAGACTTTATCTAATTCTTTTTCAGGCAACCCCTTGAAGCATTCGATCATTTGATCTTTGGTTTGCGGCCATGTACCTTCTGGATGAGGATAGTCAGTACCCCACATCATGTTGTCAATGCCAATATCATGCATAGCATCAACACTTTCTTTGTCCATCATGGCTGAAGCGCCCACTCTGACATTTCGCCGGAAGTATTCGCTTGGTTTCATAGTGAGGTGAGAGCGAAAATCTCCCAGCTTGCCACTGGTGTGTTTAACCGAGGCCCGCACGTCCATCATATGAATCATACCAGGGATCCAGAATTCACCCACTTCAGTAAGCGCAAACTTGAGCTTTGGGAAATGCTCAAAAACACCGCCCATAAGCATGGTCCATAGAGGACGAGCAGCCCACCAATGAAATTCCATAAGAAAGACACCCATGGCTCCGGGTAGATCAAAGTTCATATCGCAGCATGGCCCCGCATGAGTGTGCAATGGCATATCAAGATCCTGGCAAATTTGCCAAATTGGATTATATCTTGGATCATTGTAGGCAGCGTATTCACCCCATAAAGAAGGTATGAGAAGCCCTCCTAGGCCGTTGTCCTTAGCCCATTGAATTTCCTTAACAGCCATTTCTATGTCATAACACATGGGGATAATGGCAAGCCCTATACGGCGATCTGGGCAGTCGGCGACGAAATCCTTCATCCATCGGTTGTGAGCTCGCGCTCCCGCCCACTGCAGGTCCTTATCAATACCCCAGGTTTTTAGACTCAAACCGGCACCAAAAGGTGGTGCATTCATTTCGGTGATGCCGTCAGGAAATAGAACTTCTGCGACTACTCCATCTCCATCAAGCACTTTATTGCGTTGGGTGCCATCCCAAGCACCTTTCAGATCTTCCTCGATACCACTACGCCAATTGTCATTGTATTCCTTGATCAGAAACTTTTCTTCAGCTATTTCGGTCATCCGAATCTGTCTAGGTAAAGCTTCATCGAATGCTTTGTGATATTTCGATTCTAAATACTCACGGTATTTCTCAGGAGGTAGTCCCGCGTGGCCATCAGTAGAAATCATCATATAACGGTTCATAACCATACTCCTCGCCCAATAATAAAAAGAAATTCCTCTTAAATTGGTAACCCATCATTGCAAGGATGTTAAGATAGGGTCTGTCAAATGATTGTTTCCCCCCGGGAAACAATCACTGGTAATGCGCTACAGAAAAGGTTTCCGGCTCCATCTGTTGGATAAATTCTGGCTTTTTGGGTTTCAATTGATCGTCAATATATTCACTCAGAAACTTAATAAGCAGCCTAACCTTAGCCGAGAGATGTCGGCTATGGGGGTAGATAGCCCATGCCACCCGATTGAACTGTGCCCATTGGTCTTGGATGATCACTAGTCGACCTGCTTCCACTTCTTTTTGGATATAAAAGTCAGGAAGCTGACCAATGCCGACACCTCCCAGAACCCCGGCCATTAAAGTCGCTCCATCTTCGCAATTCCAGTTACCCTCCACCTTTAATTTAATCGTGCCTCCCTGGCTAGAAAAATACCATTGCCGTGAAGGCCCTGATAGGCAGTTGTGTGATTTGAGTTCTTTAATCCCTCTGGGCTTGCCATGCTTTTCGAGATAATCTGGAGTTGCGCAGAGGTATAGGTTATGGGAACCGAGTCGTCGCGCTCTCAGATGAGATGAGTCCTCTAACTCGCCATACCGGATGGCCATGTCATAACCCTCAGCTGTTAGGTCAACATCTCGGGTTTCTGAGGTCACCTCTAGGTTTAATTGAGGGTGCAAATTAGAGAAGGCTGCGATAGCCGTTGCCATATAACGAACACCATAGGTGCCGTTTAGTCCTATTTTGAGGTTTCCTAAGGGAGCGTTTTGGAGTTGGGAAATCAGACTCTCGGTGTCATCGAACTGAGCTGTCATTTTTTTACACTGCTGAAAAAAGATTTCCCCAGCTTCAGTAAGAGTCATCTGCCTGGTTGTGCGATTGACGAGCCGGGCTCCAAAACGCTCTTCCAGAGCCTTCATTTGTTTACTGATATAAGATTTTGATACCCCTAATTTTTGTGCAGCCCCAGTGAAGCTGCCATTTTCAACAACTTCCCGAAACTCATCTATTCCATCCCACCTGGTCATCGCTAGCTCCTTATCTGGTCTTGGTTTCCGTTGGCAGCATTAAGGAAAGCGGGGCGTTCGCCTCCACCATGAATTTCAAGCTTGGTTCCGTTGATCCATTGAGCAGCTGATGAAGCAAGAAATAAGCAGGCGGATCCGATGTCTTGGGGTTCCCCCAGACGGCCTTGAGGGATTGTCTTGGCTACTCTAGAGATCCCTGCTTCATCTCCATAATGAAGAGCAGACTGTTCTGTTTTTATGGGGCCTGCAATAATACAGTTGACCCTTACCTTTGGGGCCCATTCCACTGCCAGTGATTGAGTGAGTGAAATCAGTCCAGCCTTGGCGGCGCCATATGCCGATGTGCCTGGTGATGGTCTGATACCGCTGACACTAGCAATATTAATAATCGAGCATTCCCCATCTTGTTTGGCCATAGCTTGATAAGCTTGCTGGGCGAGATTGAGAGGCGCAATTAGATTTAACCGAATGATCGCTTCAGAGAAGCGTGGAGAAGCAGTTGCGGCATCAGCAGGGGGTGAGCCACCAGCGTTATTGATTAGCACATCCAGACGACCAGTTGCTTTGATCACTTCCTTGATTAGACGTTTGCATTCATCGGGATCACGGATGTCAGCAGAGATGAAAATGGCCTCATTTAGATCACTTTTTGTTGCAATTCGACTATCATCCGGCCAGCAGGGAAGTTTGTTTGGTTTTTCCCGGCCACAAACAATCACTGTAGCACCTGATTGTAGAAAAGTTTGAGCGATGCCTTTGCCCACCCCTCGAGTGCCACCAGTGATTAAGATGGTTGGTGAATCTGGATCGGACATCTGGTTTCCCCCTTCTTTTCGTTCCCTGGATCTAAATATTGATACTCAGTTGTTTTGTTCAAAATTGCTTATATTGACGCTTAGCTCTGCTGACTTGAGCAAGACACGATTTCTCCGGTCATATAACTGGCATAATCGGAAGCGAGAAACATAATGACATTTGCGACTTCCCAAACTTCAGCCCCCCTCCCGTAGGCCTCCTGACTTTCTAATTTGGCCAGCAGCTCTGCTGGGGCTGACTTTTTTAGAAAAGGATGTACTGCTAGCGAAGGTGCTACAGCATTGATGCGGATGCCGAATTCTGCAGCTTCAAGAGCAACACAACGGGTAAGTGCCATTACTCCGGCTTTAGCCGCAGCGTAATGAGATTGCTCTTTTTGAGCTCTCCAGCCAAGAACCGAGGAATTGTTGACGATAACTCCTTGCTCCCGCTGACGCATCCGCTTGAGGATGGCGCGGGTCATTCGCATGGTTC
>PBRN01000270.1 GCA_002725955.1 Pseudobdellovibrionaceae bacterium | reverse complement strand
TTCGTTTCATGATCATCAATAACAAAGATCGCAGTATCACCCCCTGCAGGAGCTGCTTCAACAACATCTGTAAAGCGATTACTTTTTTCAGTTTTCGAATATTCTATACTTTCAACGGAATTGATTGGCTCCTGATCATATTGATCAAAAATAGAAAGATCTTGTTCGCTTTTCACCGGTAGACGGACTTCAAGGACAGTGCCTTGATCTAATGATGAATCTAACGTAATTTCTCCTCCCATGACCGTCACGTAATCGTTTACCATTTTCAAACCAAGGCCATTACCTTCATAAGTCCGACGGGAATCGCTCTGCAATTGGCTAAATTCTTCAAAGATTTTCCCATGATCTTCGGGAGATATCCCGATACCAGTATCGGACACTCTTAAAGTGAAGCCTTTCCTATCGACTTTCAAGTCAACCATCACTTTGTTAGGGCGGTTTACCGCCCCAAACTTAAACGCATTGCCAATCAAGTTCCGAATAATTGCATAAACTTTGGTTTTATCACCAATAAAGCTGTCATTCTGGGTATTTAAATGTGATTCATAACTGGCGTTGCTGGCCTTGAGATTGAGACCTTCAGCTAGGGCATCAATATCATCTTTTAGTTCCCTCAAGGAAAAATGCTGAATCTGAACCTTAAGTTCACCACGTTGAGATTTAGCTAGGTCGAGAATAGTATTGACTTGAAGCGTGAGTGATTGAGCCAGCCTTATTGTTTTATTTAGTTGTTCCGTCGCTTTTTCAGGAATCTCACCATAACGATTTTTAACAACTAATTCCAGAAAACCTATAATACCATTTAGCGGTGTCCGGAGTTCATGGGAAGTATTATTAAAGAATAGGGTGCGAGCTTTTTCTCTCTCCTTTAGCTGCTGATTCATCTTTTTTTGAATCTCAATATTTTGTTCCTGAAGACCTTTAAACCATCGAGCTAAAGCGAATGAGAACAAAACAACTTCCGAGGCAGAACCAATTTGCAGACCATAATTCGTAATAAACATCTTGGGTAATATATCTAAGTTCAGTAGACCAAACAAAACAGCACATATCACATACATAACGAATGCCAATAAATAGTAAATCGCTGCTGAGCCACCCTGTTTGACCCGCCAGACTCCAGATGTAATGCACATTAGACAAGTCAGAATCCCCAGTAAGGTCAGCAATTTAATTGAAATATTGGGAGAAACGAAGAAACAGACCAAACACATAAATAAGCTAAAAACAGCAGTCGATTTCATCAGCTTGGCAAACTGCGGCATTGTCTGGTTAATATTCAAGAAACTGAGAGAAAAGTAGATCAAACTCCAGTTGGATAAACCCACAAAAAACAGAATTGACCTTTCATGGATAAAACTTTGATCCGGCCAAAAATATTGATAATCCAATCCTAAATAACATGCCTGGAAAAGAGTTAAAGTCGTTGTATACAAAACATAGTAAAGATATGAGCGCTGCCTTATAGTAAAATAGATAAGTGCATTGTATAGGCTCATAACCAGCATAATGCCGAAGTAGATAAAGTGGATGGCTATTTCATTGGTATCATTCTCCCAAAAATAGCTTTCTAAACTTAGTTTTGGCTCTATCAAAAATGCTGCATTCGTGCGTACTCTGATCAAAAGTCGAAAATTATCGTCAGTTTTAAACTGTATCCGAGAAATAAAATTTCGATGCTTAATGACCCTGGTGCTAAAATTTTTCAAATCCCCATGAACTTGATGAACTGCAATCCGTCCATCTTTAATCCAATAGATATCAACCTCATCCAGATAGGAAGGGTACAACTCCATAATATAACTATGATTTATATCACCTTTGTAGCCTATATCAACAACGAACCAAAAAACGGAACTGGTCAAACCAAAACTGGGGGAATCTGTATTCGATTTTACTAATGAGAGAGCCTCTTCTGATTTGAAAAACTGTTCTGGCAGCATTTCGCCAGTTGGATCTTCCAAATAATGAAGGTGCTTTCCCAAAGGAATAGACTTATCATTGGCATTGATTGTAAGTGTCTCTCCCATTAAAAATGAAGGATTAAAGAGAGTTAGTAGACACACGATGAAACTTATCGAGAATTGAGCCTGCCTTAGAATGCATGATCTGCTAGTAAAAATTTTCTGTTTTCGGGTCAAATGATTCATCGTCACAGCGAATCCAAACCTCCTGAAAATAGAAACTTGATCATCCCAAAAACCTTAATCAAATCAATAAAAAAATAATGGGGGCCAAAACAACAGTCGGTGATCGCACTCAAAATTTAACAGGAATTTATTTCACGGTGCCCGTTGCCTATACCTCAATATCGATGAGAGATAAAAATAGACATTTTGTTAAACAAATATGTTTGAAAGGAAGGAAATGAAGGATAAAACCAAATAATTGGAAAATAAGGCCCAACTAATTTTGATCAAAACCAAAGCCAACTAAAATTTTCTCAAGCGATCCGTCCGCAACCATTTCTTTGAATGATTCATTAAAGTCAGTAGAGACCGATTTCAGTTTTTTGGATCCCTTAGAGAACAGAATGAATTGTTTCCTGGTATGAATGGTTGCACCTGACCACGAAATCATCATTTCCATTCCCGGAAAAGACTCCTGGATGGTATACATGCCAATCCAACGATCACCAATCGCTACATCAATATCACCTTTAATCAGCCATTTCATATTCTGTCCATACGATTCAGCAACCTTAAATTTGGCTCCGCTAAAATTTCGAACCTTCGCTGGCACATAGTAGGATTTAACATAGCCGACAGTAAGATCTATCAGGTCTTTGATTTCATTGTACTCAAATTGATTTTTCTTGAGATAAAAAAAACCTAGTTCATTATTAGGCAAAGCGGTGGAAAATTGCCCCCACTCCTTTCGCCTCTTTTTGTACCAGAAGGGAAAAATACCATCATATTTTCCCTGCTTAGCCATAACCGTAGCCATTTGCAAGTCTTTGAAGTCAATTTTAACCTGGTAGCCTTTGCGAATATATGCTTCTTTGATAATAGCAGTCATAGCTCCCTGATCTTTAAGATCCTTGCCTGAAAAAGGTGGATTTTCATAGGAAACGAGACGAATCTGCTTCGTGTAGGCAGCAGAAGAAGAAACACCAAGGATCAGATCAATGGCGATGATTAACAACAAGCAAAAGATGTTCAACGGAGACTCCTGTTAGCGCACATTAGTTTCTCTACTACTAATATATTTTAATATTCATTCTCCAATCAATGCCAATCATTTGTCCTGGATTTATGTCATTCCAGATATTTTGACCTTTCAAAGACTCACTAGAAAACACCAGATGATTAACAAAACCCGATACGGTCGGATTTTCGCACTGATGGGCAAAGTAACTACAAGTGTCACGCTCTAGGCAGTTGTCTTTGTGAGTACTATATTTTAAGGTCTTTCCTCCCTGAAAAGCTAACATGGTGCTACCGTTAGTGATTATAAAGGTGAGATAAGTCTTATCGGGTTCGCCATCTAAAGTTTCATAATCACCACAAAGCTTTACAATTTCATCAACTGCACAATCAACTGCCTTTTTTAGATGATCGATCTCGATTCTGCTCTCATGAAAAGAGATTGTTTTCATCATATGAGTCAAAATCAAGAAAAAGATAATTTCACTATCAGTCTCCCCCAATATATAGCGGCTTAGAGTTGGATGAATGCAAGACTTGAGTGCATCTCGATATTGTTCAAAGTCTTTGATATTGCCATTATGCGCGAAAACCCATCGCCCATGTTGAAAGGGATGAGTATTGAGAATCAACTTTTCGCCATTGGTAGCTTTTCTAAGATGTGCCAACACCGTTTCAGAAGCAACGACTCCACTCACATGCTTAAAAAGTTTGTCTTCCAGAGCAGCTTCTACAGATCTTATGATGTGAGGAACCTGCTCTACGTAAAAACCAACCCCCCAGCCATCGGAATGATGGCCACTTTGCACAATAAGAGCATTTTTAGCCTCTACTAAGCTAGTGTGAACCTGACTTTTTATTACGGAGCGAAAGCCGAAAAGTCGACACATAATGACCCCTAAACCACTGAAAGGATGTTACTTTCCTAAGGCGGCAGTCTTAAACAGACAATGGAATAATGCCATCGTTCGTGACTGACCACTGTACAGTCCTATCCAATTCACCTTTCGGCAAAAATGGCTCAAATAAAAAGGGACTAAATGTAACGCCCATAGTCATTAAATGATCAGGTTGTTCCGTTAACCAGCGGTCATAATATCCGCCACCGTAACCCAGACGGCTACCATGTTTGTCTACAGCTAAAGCAGGAACAAGGACCAAAGTCGAATTGGTATCAATCATCGCCATGGTTTGAAGGTGATCCGGTCGAGGTTCTGGAATTCCGATAGAATTGGGTACTAAATCAGATAAATCATTAATAGAGTAAAATGTCATGGTGCGATCCGCCCCCATCAGCGGAAAACCATGACTAACTCCAGTCAAAAGTGAAACGAGAGGCAATAGATCCGGCTCTGAGCGAAAAGGAGCGAAAAGTAAAAGCTGTTTTATATTTTTTTCGGTTACAAATTTACGAATATTTTCGCAAATTAACTGGCTCCATTGTTTTCTCATTTGAGGGGTCAGAGCATTTCTCTGGGAAATATAATCTTTTCTTAATTTTTTTTTCAGACTGATCACTTCATCGTTTGCCAAAGTCATTTTTCATCAACCAAAGTAAAAAAGGTACAAAAAAACCCGCCTATAGTAAGAGGCGGGTATTGTATACAAAAATATTGAAGATAACTATTGGACACTAACCCCATCAATTCTTTGCCACTCCCAGCGACCTGCAACCTCGGAATAAGCTCCCACCCGCACATCGTAGACACCGGCTGTAACATTTTCAATACTTACACTATTTCCAGAAGTACCAAAACGGTACTGAGGGTTCGCCCAGCTGCCACCCTGGGTAACCATTTGAACTTGATAATGAGCCACTTTACGATCCGGCTCCCATACCACAGCGCTACCATTGGAAATATTCGAACCTGATTGTGGCTGCACTATCGGAAAGTTTCTCCTCACCGGCGGTGCTACAACAAATCGCTGGACTTCAGTAGTGCCGTCAGAATTTTCTAATTGCCAATACCAAGTCCCGGGATGCGGATTATGAAAACTGTAATTACTCCTGCCATTTAAAGGAATCGATCTGGAAGCAGGGTTCATGTCTGCATTCCTAGAAAATAAGATGCGATCGGCAGACCCTTCCCATTCAAAGACAGCAGGACCTGCGGTTTCATCGTAGGAAACCGAAGCACCATCCCCAGGACTTACGATAGAAAGAGAACCGCTATTTGCCATAGTGGGTTCGGCTGAGGCTCCATTTTCCGCTGCCATTTCACCATCCTCAGCTGCAGCATCATCTTTAGACATGTCGGCCATACCTTCATCGTCGGCATCCTCGCCCATTTCTTCTTCGGCTGGATCAACAACATCATCACCGACAGTGTCCGCATTGTCATCAAAGGTTTCTTCCATGCCGGCATCTTCAAAACCACCGAACTCATCGTCCATCGTGAATATGTATGCCCCGACAATAACGGCAACAAAGCCGATGCCAAGTAAGATCGATTTAGAGCGATCACCACCGGAAAAACCGTCTGACTTGAAAATCTGTGATACAGCATTGGTATTAGTACCAAAGTCACTAGTGAACTCCCCTTTGAGGTCACCAGTAAATGGGTTACTCTGCCCGCCTTGCTGTGTATTGTTTGGATCCTGATTCATACCATGCTCCATTAAATAACCTTGTGGTGTTCTTACGCCTTGATCATTACTTCTATAAGCGTCGGCGTAAGTTACAGAGTCTTTACGGTAAAAAATTGCCTAGTTAAATTACTTGGGAATTAGACTCCTTCTATACCATCTATATCCTATTATATGCAGCCACTATGTCGCAATCAAGAGGTACAAGCCCACGAAAGATGAAATCGACTAGGCAATATGTGCCCACAGAACCTTTAGATCCCTAATATTACTATTTTTTACAGGTGGTTTTATCCTTCGCCAGACTGGGCAATAAATGCCCTGTAACGTGGTTCGTCCATCAAAGTTGAGTGGGGGCCCACTAGCTTTATAGTTCCCTCTTCCATAAACCAAACTTCATCAAACAAATTTAAACAACTTAAACGATGCGTTGTCATCAGAAGAGCCTTATTCTGTATCTGTGCCGACTCTATAAGAGACGACGTCACATGCTTCTCTAACTTAACATCAACAGCAGAAGTTGCTTCATCCATGAGCCAGATCTTAGCACCCCTTAACAAAGCTCTAGCGACTACAAACCTTTGCAGTTGACCGCCAGAAAAATTGCTTTTGATCACCCCAACCTTAGTATCTAGACCTTTTTCCAAGTTTGTCACCAAATCTTTTAGCTGAAGAGTTTCAAGCACATCATAAATTTGACCATCTACCGGAGGAGATTCAATACCATATATGAGATTATTCCTAAGGGTATCGTGAAATAAAAAAGGTAACTGACTAACAAATGAAACCGATTCACCCAAGGATTGCCAAGATGTTTTAGATTCCCAAACATCAGGCTGAATAATACCTGCAATTGTTCGGACTAAAGTAGATTTACCGGCACCACTGGGTCCAACAACTGCTATGGCCCGCCCACCGACAATATCAATATTCTGGCTTTCACACTCATTTTTATCCCCATAACTAGCCTTTAAGTTTCGGATATGACAGTTGCCATTGAAAACCTCACCCTCTATTAAATGGGGGTGGAGCCCTGATTTAGCAGCCGCCAAATTAAAGGTCTCAATGCTTTGTTTCAGCACTCCTTTGGTTTCCTGAAAACGGCCTATTTGTTCTCCCAAATTTCTCAAGGGACGGATCATAACGCCTAGGGCGGCGAAAAACTGCAAGAGCTCAGCGGGACCGAAACCTTCGCCGAACCAACGACGGCTCAGCGCAAAGATAGTAGCTGCAAACATGGCTATCCCAAACCACTCGATTGTAGGCCCAAAAGTCGCTCGCACAAACAGAGACTTTCGCATCATCGCATAATAATCTTCATTTAATGCATCAAACCGTTTCTTTTCTTTTTTCTGCCCATCCTGAGCAAGGATCAAAGAAAAACGAGACCGTAAGTCCAGGACCAAAGCAGCAATGCGGCCAAGTTCTCTCTGCCAAAATTCAGCATAATGGGAAATCTTTTTTGCTGACCGGCCTAAGAGAAGAGCAAGAAGAGGCCCAATGCAAACCAAGACAAGAGCCGTGGGCCAATGCATAAAGCCAATAGCGATCAAAGCCCCTAAAATGACCACCAGATCTCTAACAACCGATCCCACAATCTCAGTAAACCTTTGCTGCAAATACATGACATCATTCATAATCAATGACATCCAATAGCCAGCAGACTGCTTAACTATATCTATCCATGGTAATGTTAAAAGTGATTTAAATAGCTCGATGCGATAGTGAGTGGCGACTCTTAAGGCAATTTTCTGCTGATTGAGCTGATAAATCCAGGTAGAAAGCCCTTTAATGAAACCAGTAACAAACATAGCAGCGGGCACCATCCAGGCAATATCCTGAACTGGGATCACTAGTGTAGCTAAATCAGGAAAAACCGTTACGAATCCGGCAGGTAAGATATCCTGACCGGTGATGAAATCCCTACCAGCCCCTTCCCCAAACAAGGCCTTCATAAAAGGACCGACTAAAATAATAAACATCGCCTGTGACCAAGAAAGCATGATCAAAGCCAAACCCACCACGGCCAAGGTGCTTTTCTGTGCCAACAAGGGCCACCAAAACAACTTTTTAGCCAGGATACCCTGGGTCGGGGCTAATTGCTGTTGATCCATGCCATTTCCCATCTCGCCTTAAGAAAAATAAAACTTAACGGCAGATTCCTCTTTCACAGCTTTTTAAGAAGCTCGTAAACTGTTTTCTATATTCCGAGATCGGGATTTCTTGTTCAATTTTTTGAATCGCTGCATCAACAGTTAAATATTCGTTATATACAAACTTATACATTAGCTTTACGTGATTAATTTCTTCACCAGTTAACCCCGCCCGATTAAGACCAATGGTATTTAATCCCGTTATTTTGGCTCGATCTCCCTGAACCATACAGAAAGGAGGTACATCCTGCACCACAATAGAACCGGCACCGACCATCACCCGCTCACCAAAACTAACAAACTGATGGGCCCCAGACATACCTCCAAAAATCACATGATCTTTGACAATGACATGGCCTGCAAGCTGCACACTATTGGCTAACACGCAATGGTTACCTATATGACAATCATGGGCCACATGGCTATAAACCATAATTAGATTATGGTTACCAATAGATGTAACACCACCACCTTCAGCGGTCCCAATTGAAATATTCACGTATTCACGAATCTGATTATATTCACCAACGACCAATTTAGTGTCTTCGCCAGCATATTTCAAATCTTGAGGAGCAGAACCTACGGTAGCGTAGGGAGACACCACTGTTTCTTTACCTATCACAGTATTGCCAGTGACAATGGCCCCTGCACCGACTTTAACCCCATCACCTAATTGCACATGAGGGCCAATGACTGCGTTTGGCCCTATCACAACCCCCTTGCCTAATTCAGCCAATTTATGAATATGAGCCGTCGCATGGGCTGTCGTTTCATCACCTATTGCTGTCGGGTCAACTGTACCCGAGCATTCATACATCAATGCAATATATCCTTATTATAGAACTTTTATGTCATACTCAAAGCTTCACGTCATTTTAGCTGTGAAATCCACTTTACAAGCCACAGCACCATCAACATCACCTTGCCCTCTAAAAAAGAAAAAATCTCCTCTTTGCTTCTGGATCTCAGCAAATAAATGGAGGCGATCCCCAGGAACAACCTCTCGACGGAAACGAGCTTTATTGACTTCAACCAACCGCATCACCCGGTCTAATTGAGGGAAACTCAGAGCAGCCAAAACCCCGGCACTTTGCGCCAGCGCTTCTACCATGAGAACCCCAGGCAGCAGCGGATTTCCTGGAAAATGCCCTTGTAACAAGAGATTGCAATTTGACACATCACACCAGCACCTGATGGACTTCCCAAGCTCAACAGTATCCACCCCATCCACTAGCAGAAAAGGCTCTCGATGAGGAATACATTTTTTTATATCTACGGCTTGCTCGGACACTTTATCCAACCCGTCGAAATTGCATCATTAAGGATTGCTCATCGAAACTATTTCTTAGCAACACCCTTTTTCGAATCTTTCTCATATGCCGCAATTACTTCCTTGGTCAAATCTACTGGATCTTTCAAATACAGTAATCCTGCACTGTTGGCTTCAAATACCATTTCGTATCCACGCTTGGCAGACATTTTATTAACTAACTGCCCCACAGACATAGCGATCTTTTGAGTAGCCATCTGCTCTTTACGCCTAATTTCCTGCTGAAAAGTCATTTCCTGATTCCGCAGCTCCATAAATTTTTGCTGAAAATCTTGCTGCTTTTTTCTTCGAGCTTCTTCACTTAAAATGGCCGCTTCGGATTGCCATTCTTTATTCATTTTATCCAGCTCAGATTTCTTGGTGAGAAGCTCTTTTTCTTTCGCCTTCATCTCTTTTTCCAACTTAGCTCTGGCAACCTTACCATCTTCCACATTCAAAATGACTTTTTGCATATCAACCACAGCATATTTGTTACCTTTGGCTTGAGCAACAGCTACACCCTGAGTAGCATTTAGGAATACAACAAGACCTATAATGAAATTCAAATGCATAAAATACCTCTTCCTTAAATGTTAGCAACACCGCTAATACTTGATTAATTCTTATATTCCTAAATAAAATACTGTTTTCAGTCTTCCTAACTTACCGTTTTCATATGGATGGGCAAACTCAAATCTAAAAGGAGCGATCGGTGTCTGCCATCTGATACCAAACCCAACGTCCTGGCGGAACTTTTTGACTTCAAAGTTTTCTGGCTCATCAAAAACTCGCCCTGCATCAGCAAAAACAAGACCTTTTATCCCTGCGGCAGGAATAATTGGAAAAAAATACTCTAACTGAAATAGCAGCTCTTTGTTACCGCCTTTATTAATAACCACAGCTTGACTACCAGGGCTCTGCATCCATGCATAAGGAGGACCAATTTCCAGATAATTCCAAGCCCTTAGGTTTTCAGGGCCTCCCAACTTGTAGCGCCGACTATATGGAATATCATTATCCCCATATGGCTGAACTAAGCCAGCACGACTGTAAAATCGAAAATAGGTGCGATAGGTTTCCGTTATATCGATGGGATAATAGTAGGTACCTACCAAAGAAGTTTCAAGATATTCATTATCGCCTCCAAGGAAACCACCGCTGATACTTTGACTGATACTAACAACAGAACCTTCGCTAGGATCACGAAAATTATTGGTGGCATTCCGACTCAGAACAAAAGTCAGGGTGCTATAAATACCATTATCCCTAAAACGCGGCATAATATACTGGGTGGAGGTCTGTTTGGTTTCTGAAGCTCGATATGTCAGGGAGGCCCTAATGAGCTCGTAGACCCTTTTACCGAGAGTAAAGTTCCCTCCTATTTCTTCACTAATGGCACTAATATCAGAAGTGATCTGCTGGGTTGTATGTTTCATAGTTCCTGAAAAACCAGCGGACCAATAGGAGTCATTGACCCGAGGGTCCGTTAAACCCAGATTAAATTCATAGTCTTCTTGCCCATTCCACTTGCCTGTGAAACTGGTACGCCAGCCCTTACCTGACTGATTATCTTCACTATATTTTCCTTGGGCGAAGGCTCCCCCTCCTCCTCCTCCGGGGTTGTAACCCAAAGCCGCTTGCAACTGGCCCGTAGGTTTTTCTTTAACCCGAATCCGATAATCCAAAACATTCGACTTACTCAGGGATCTCTTCTTTATAAATTGAACCTCCTCAAAGTAGCCCAACCTCTGCACGGCTTGTTTAGATTTAGTCAGGTTAGTACCAGAATATAACCCACCATCTGCAACTAAAAACTCACGACGAATCACATTATCTCTGGTCTTAGTATTGCCAACTATGGTCATCGTACCAAAGTATATTTTTTCTCCTTTAGTGACACGATAATCTAAGTTAACTAACTTATTTTCTTTATCAAAATTATGTAATGGCTCGACATTCGCATTGGCATAACCCTTGTCACCATATCGATCATAGAGATATTCAATATCTTTTCGAAAGCGAGTAAAACGAAACAAATCCCCTTTTTTAAGCATCATACCTTGTTTCAGTTCTTCTTCATCGAACAGAATGTCACCTGAAACTTTAATAGAACCGACTCTATATTGGTTGCCTTCTTCCAAATCAAAGGTAAGACGCACATATCTTCTATCTTCATCTATAACTTTAATTGGTTTACCGACTTTAATTTCGGCAAAGCCCTGATCACGATACAGATAAGCAATAAAGTCAGCATCACGATTAACAAAGTCATCGTGATACACTGAACCAGGAGATGAAAACGAAGAACTTCTAGTAATGGGCCGTGAAATAAACTTATCTATCAGTTCCGCATCAGAAAAATACTCATTACCCAATATATGGACGTCACCCACTAGAACCTTGCCACCTTCATCTACATTGAAAGTTAGACGGACCTCCCGATCCCCCCGATCTTCAATAGGTGTCAGCTCATAAGAAGCCGTCGCCAGGTAAAAGCCTTTTTCCAGATAATGCTTTTCAATCATGCGAAGGTCTTGAGTCAAATCACCTTCATCAACAATCCCGTAAAGCTTAGTAACCAGTTTATCCTTGAGATCACTTTCAGAAATTTCTTCTAAACCCTCATAGTTAATTTCCATAATGGCTGGCTTCTCAACCAATTGTAAGATCAGGCGCACCCCTCCAACCACATTTTCTTTATAAACACGGATGTCAGAAAAATAACCCAGCTCATACAATGCTACGATATCTTCCTGGACGATTTCCGGATCTAACTCAGTGCCTTTCTTTGATCCAATAATAGTTGTGATCGCTGCTTTTTCAACTTTAGCCTGACCGCTGATCACTATATCTTTGATTGTCAAACCTGCAGCGACAGAGCTTAAAGATAAAGTGAATAGAGTAAAATAGAATAAATTTAATACACTACATCTGACAAAATTCACCAAGCCCCCCTGGTATCTAAAATTCTGCCATCTTCCATCACCATTTGCGCAGGCATGCGACCGGCAATATCCAAGTCGTGAGTCACCAACAACATCGTCACCCCATTTTGTTCTGACAATTCCAACAAAAGATCCATAACTGCATCACTATTTTTCTTATCTAAATTCCCTGTAGGTTCATCAGCCAACAAGATCGGTGGAGCCATCAATAAGGCTCTTCCGATCGCAACACGCTGCTGTTCACCCCCAGATAGTTCACCGGGACGGTGATTGAGTCTAGAACCCAAACCCACCCGATTCAACAGTTCACCTGCCCTATCGCTCATTTCCTCTGCGGAGGCACCTGCGATCAAACCTGGCATCATCACATTTTCTAAAGCAGAAAATTCAGGCAAAAGATTATTCATTTGAAAAATAAAACCCACTGTCGAATTACGGAAATTAGATGTCATCTGGTCTGGCATACCTGATATATTGGTGCCATTAAGCAACACCTCTCCGGAAGTTGGCTTGTCCAAGGTACCGACCACATGAAGTAAAGTGGATTTACCGGAACCTGAACGTCCCGTCACGCCCACCATTTGCCCCACCTTTAGATCAACGGTAACCCCTCGAAGCGCCTCAACCTTTTGAGCCTCAATTTGATAAACCTTGGTGACTTCTTTTAAAGATATAACTGACTGACTCACCTAATACCTCAATCCACTACTAGGGTTTTGCTTTGCTGCAGTTAAAGCAGGGTATGTTGCTCCCGCTAAACTCAATATCCAAGCAAAAATACCTATAACCACATAATCAAACGGTAAGAACTTTACCGGCCACGCCCTCAAATTACCTATACCAGGAGGTAGGTGAACGAAATGGAAATGATCGAGGAGATAACAGAGACTCAAACCAAACACCATACCGATCATGATTCCTATACCACCAATAACTAAACCCTGGATCATAAAAATCCGTCCAACATCAGCCTGCGTCATGCCAAGCGAACGGAGTAAACAAACCTGACTTTTCCGATGGAAAACAGTCATCATCATCGTTCCACTGATCGAAAACGCAGCAACCAAGACAATCAGCATGAGTATAGACCCCATGGTGAATTTTTCTAGTTTTAAAGCAAAGAGTAGCGCAGAATTGGCGTCTTTCCAGGTTAAGGTGGTAAGGCCTGCTGTCTTTTTAATTTCTTCCTCATAGAAGCCCACTTCATAAGGGTTTGGCACATTAAACGCCACACCAGTGACATACTTTTCTAGGTCCAGAGATGGGTCATAATCGACCATAAACTTTCGTCCCTCAGAGAGAGAAACCACAGCCCATTTGGAATCGTAATTGAACAGACCTGTCTGAAAAACACCCACCACTACATAGTGACGGGTCAAAGTCCCACCAGTAATCATAGAGGAACTGGTGGCAGCTTGCGGGTTAAAGGCCACAATTTCATCACCAACATCAGCA
>PBRN01000269.1 GCA_002725955.1 Pseudobdellovibrionaceae bacterium | reverse complement strand
TTATCAGTACCGTTAGGGTGGAGTGTGGATGGTAAGGCCGTGATCCCCCGATTGGAATCCTCTACTTTGACTCCAATGGCTGCTTTACGCAAACAATATGGATCTGGTTTCTTTTATATTATTTATCATAATCAGATCGATGGTAAGGGCAGTCCTTTCTCTGGACCTGCAGAAAGGGAGTATGAGCAGAACCCTGAAAAGCTTCACGATGGTTTAATGCAAAACTATGTTTCTAATTTCAAAAGTGGCTCAGTTAAATATAAGGTTAAGATGATCTTTTCGGGTTTGAAAATAGCACTCAAAATGAGGCATTCTCTTGGTGGAATGCTTGAACGCCTGCCGATTTTTGTTGATGTACCGGATTGGATTGATAGCAGCGATCGGAGCTTCTGGCTAAATCAATTTTCTGCTTCGGGTTTTTTGGGGGGATTAAATTACTATCGGAATTTGGATGAGAATTATAACAATACTGCTGATCTTGAGGGCGAGGTGGTTATGCAGCCCACTGGTTTTTTATATGGTAGTCAGGATATTGTGATTACTCATTTAGTAGAGAAAAATTGGCTTGTCGATATGAAGCGGTTTGCCCCACAACTTAAAGATGAATATATCACCCAGGTGAAGGGGGGGTCTCATTGGATTATGGCCGAACGACCTAATGAGGTGAATAAAGCATTAGAATCATTTCTCTTGGCGCATCGTCAAGACAAGAATATGAGTAAGACTTCCTGAATATCGATCTAAATGCGAGATGTCATAGTTTATTCATTGGCTATCTGATAGCTTTTCTTTAGACGAGAGTTCCCATTGTCTGAGGTATGGATCCATATGTGGATATTTGGGGAGCTGAAACGAAACCTTAGAGCTTTCCCAGACTGTAGTTCCAATAGCTTCTAGTCGGTCAGTAACTTTGTTTTTTAAGGCGCCAGAATTTTTATGGTTCTTGTAGTGAGAAACATACTCTTGTGGAATTAGATCTGATAACTTGGTGAACATAGTCACTATATTTCTTACATTTTGCTTCTCAGCCACCACACCTTTTAATGTCAATATTGAGATAGCATTGAGAGCCATAAGAGAAGACATCTTGTTGGTTGCTTTTGTACCTAAACCAGCTTCAATGGCGATGGCGGCAGCGATAATAAAAAGTGGGTTAGATAAAACAGCCACAGTACTAACCAATGTACTGCCTGCGATAAATGGAATAATGGTAGTAGTTTCAGCAGCCATAAGATAAGCAGCAAATCCAGCTAATTCTGAAATGATTCCTGTTCCAATCACTCCACTTTGAAGTAGTAAAACTTTCAGTGCATTCTCATTAGATAATTCTTCGACGTGGGCAGCTTCCATTAGTTTATTACGTTTAGTTTCATCTAGGTCTCCTATGTATTCTAAGGCACGATTACCGAAGTCCTTCCGGACTTGTTCATGCTCATCTGTATCTAATCCTTCGATGATGCGAGAAAACATTTTCGAAAAAGCCTGAGAGAAATCTAACACCTTGATTTCATTTTTTTTGAATGGATTAAATTTATATTGACCAAATTCAGACCAGTAGATTTTTGAGAACACACTATGTTGAGTCGCATGCTCTTGCCACCATATTTTTGAAACTTCATGGGCAAATACCTTGGATATATCCTTGGTGCATTCTGCCACTTCTTGAGCTGACAAGGGTACTTTAGGCTCTAGATGCAGGGCATGCCAAATATGTAACCAAAGTCGCAGGCGCAGTACCTCTGTTTCATCTTTGGAATTAATTATATTAGTTTTACCGGACTCTATTCGTTTTGAAACGGCACTTATACTCTTTTCCTTATCAGGCACCGATTTTTTTGAAACAACGTTCGAGATAGAGCTCTTTGTTTTACCAATATGATCCTTTAGGGAAGCATAAGCCATACCAGCCAATTCAGTATTTTCAAATAGAGATAAAAATATCGCTAATGTTTCTCTGTCGCAATCGTTGATACCGTAAGCAATGTAATGTGGATTAACGCTCATATCTGTCCCTTAAATTACGTGCACATGAAGAACTTAATTATTTTTTTGAAACAAAGAGCTTTTGTATTTTTAGTCTTGAGTAAGGCTTTCATAAGACAGATGTTTGACATGAAAACCTAACTTGGCATTATAGTTATATTTCAACACAAATTATGATAGATTGCATGGGCAAATATTGCTAGGAAGGCTAGAAATGCTAAAATAAAGGGATTCAAGATATTTAAGACTAATTGAAAAGCAAAAAGAATAATATGGGTATTTCCTAATTAATGATAAGTATTCCTGCAAAAGAATATGAAAGTAACATAGTTCATAAAGCAGTAACATTTTGTAATAATGTATTTATATCTTGATTTGTTGTTTTTGTAGAATATGACAGGATAGGTGATAAAGCTTTTGGACGTTGGGTGGGTGAGCTGGTTCTTATGTGAGTAAGCTAACATTGAATGGTTTGATTGATAACCGATCAAAAAATGCGATCAGGGCTATTCACCCTGATTTGATACGAAGGATGATATGAACAAGCTATTTGCTTTTTTTCTTTATCTGTTACCACTAGCGATGGTCTTCGAAGCGTTCCAGATGTGGTTATTGCTGAATGTTACTGAACTTGAATGGTACAGTCCCTTTGGTTCTGATGGTAAAATAGGTCCAGGTATTGTTCAGATTTCTATGGTTATTTCTATATTGATAGCTCAATGGCTTATTGGCTTCGCGAAAATAAAAAAAAGAAAAAAACTACTTGTTGTACTTGGTTTACCATTACTACTGATCAGTACTACGCTGGTGATCGTTTTTTGGCAATTACTAAATCATTCAGATCAACGTAGAGACCTGCTGTTAGCTACTTATGGTGAAAAAGTTGATCTTTGTCTATCAATAAAGCCAGGCTTACACCGAAGTTTAGTAGAGCCAAAAATGGCTAGATTACTGGGAAAGCCGACGACTGGTTTTTATCTTAAAAATGCAAAAGCCAAAAATGGCGCCAAAGAACTGGGCTGGTGTACTTTTAATTGTCAGAATATAAAGTTTGAGCGAGATATGGTTTCTGACATTATCTGTTTTGATGGTAGAAGCTATGGTATGAATAGCCGATAAGATAATCATTAATAGTGATTTAGAATCCTGAGTTTGGTTTTTTAGTCATAACTTTTGGTTAATGATTTAGGTTCTTAAGGTATTATATAGAAAGTCTTACCTAGAAAGTCATTTGATCTGCCAAGAGCAGTTCATCAACTCTAACTGATCTTTCTTTTTCGCCGATCATTTTTTGATACCAGAATATAAGAGCTATAATATCATCAGTAGTTACTTTTTCTTCTCCAAAGCGATAGATCTCTTGCCATCTTTGTGACTTTTCTTCCAGTTCGTTAGTAACGTTATCTGGCAAAGCCCATGTTGTTTGCAAGTTTTCTTTGATATTTTGAACCGTTTTGATAATAGTTTCCTGATTAATTTGCTTTAGTGATATCATCTCGGCATGAGTTTCCTCTGAAGTTAGCCGTTGTTCTAGCCATCTTATGGAATAATAGAGTTGAATAGGTAAGATGTGGTTGCAACGGGTTTGAGGAAAATGGAAAGCTGTTTCGTTGTTCCAGGATAGACTGATTTGAATGAGATCGATTAATTCCTTCAATAGATCGCTCCAATCTTGTCCATTTTGTTCCGACGGCACTAGTTCAGGATTTAGATCTTCCAGGTAACTCAATATCGTTTGGGACTTAGTTATATTGGTTGTGGCAATATCATCAATCTGTTCTTTGAAATATTGAAAGTTATATGGGTCCAATTGAAAACTGGAAAACAGTTGTAACAGATCCTCAATCGAGGTCACTTGATTATTTACATTTTGTGCGATGTGATTACAGGCATTTTTTTGCTGTCTGATGGCATCAGCAATATCTTCAAATGATTTATTAACCAATTGAGTTGATTCTAAGTTGGCCGTAAAGTCGGATGTAATATCAGATACAATATGTCCAATCTCATTTTCACTCGTTTCGAGTAGGGCAAAGATACGGGCTGCAGCCTCACCAGAGGCTAGAGCCAATAGATTCATTTCGCTTGCCACCACATCAAATTCTCGTCCAGCGGCTCCCGCTGCTTCTGCCCTAATTCGGGTATTAATCGATAGCAATTGTGATTTTTTTACCAGACTTTTTAGCAATTCGGATTCATGAGTGATGTTTTGAAAAATTGTGATGATTTTTTTGAGGCTCTCAACGCTTTGGCCGATGCTATGGGTGTTTTTCTTTAAATCGGTCATGTCTTTGAGACTTTTAGCGGCTATTTTATTTAAGCTCTCAGAGGTGTTTTTAGTTTCAGAAGCTTTTTGCTGAGTTTGGGCGGCCATCGCATAGAGATTTTCAAGTGTCGATGCCGTTTTAGAGTTGATAGTTTTAGTACTGGTTTTTACTTCATCTAAAAAGTTGGTCAATCTAGCCTGTTGTTCCGCAGACATACGCAGTCTTTCACTTGCAGACACAATCGGTTCGATTAATGCTGTACTCTTATCGTAATCTTTTCTCAGGAGGTAGAATCCGATAGAACTCATGAATAGAAAAGTAGTCAACCTTGAGGTTAACCACAGTCCAGTAAACTCGGGCCAATATATCATATCAGCCAAGCCTATAATCATAATAGGAACGATTAAAATTAAGAGTAGTTTACGCTTCATATATGAAATGATCTCTTATGATTTAATCTTGTCGTGTACCCATCGGATCTAATGCCAGTTAATTAAAGATGCGCTGACCATTATTACCGATAAAGAATACTTTAGTTTTGGTTGGTTATAGATATCTCATTGCTCATATTCCTTGCGACCGAAGGACTGAAGAGTTTGTTATGTAGAATAACATAACATAAGTGCCTTGAACCTTGGGGGGTAAGGCTTATTTTTTGCTTGATCATTAACTTGCTAACTGTCGAGGGATCTTTCTACGAGTTCAACTAGCTTTTGTGGTTCAGGGCTGCCAACGATGGTTTCTAACAGTTCTCCATTTTTAAATGTAATGAGCTGAGGAATCGATCGAACTCCGAGGCCGCTTGGAATCACTTGATTTTGGTCTACATTCATTTTGAAGACCTCCACTTCACCCTCAAATTCCTTTGCTATTTTTTCAATTAAAGGACCGATCATTTGACAGGGTCCACACCATGGTGCCCAGAAATCAACCAATACTGGTTTCGGATTGTTGATGATCATTTGATCGAAGCTGTTATCAGTTACTTCACGCACGCATTCTGACATATAAAAATCCTCACTTGGCAGAAAAATTCCATTCATCTCGGTTTATAGTGAATTTTTTTGTCATTGGGTAGTGTGTTGATGTGACTTTGTTTGATCTTTACATCACCGATATATTGAATGTTTCATGGTGCAAAATAAATAAGATAACTTACTTAAGAATGGATAAGTAGTCGATTTTTAAAGTATAGAACTGCTAATAGCTGCAGATTGGCAGTTGATTGCTTTCTCAATCTTATACGGTATCTTTAAAAGTCAATTTTAAAATTACTAATATTGATATCTTCAATTTATCTTTATTTTGTCTTAAACTAAGCCAGCTAAAATCGAAGGCGTGAGTGGGATTTATGGAATTAATCTGATTTTAAGATTAACCTTTTTTTCTATGCCATAGAGGTACTGTTTGAAACGTTATTTGCAACAACAGGAATATTCACGTCGCGAGGTGTTAAGCTCCGCCGCCGCAGGAGTTGTTGCCTTACCTTTTTGGTCTCAGGTGGCGCAAGCTAATCCATCACCATCGCTGAAGCGTTTTGCTTTCGGTTCTTGTAATCGACAAATAAATGATCAGAGTTTTTGGCTTAATATTCTCGAAGATCAACCAGATCTTTGGTGTTCCTTAGGGGATAATATATATGCGGATGATACAACGATAGCAGAAAGAAATGGTGAATATGAGCGTCTGAAGCTGGATCCATCTTATAGCCTTTTCTCTCAATATATCCCGCAACGGGGGATTTGGGATGATCATGACTATGCTTCAAATAACAAAGGAAAAGAATTCGCCGAGAAGGAACAGTCGAAAAAATTATTTATGAACTTCTTTGGAATCGACCAGAACCACGTCATGAGAACTCAAAGGGGCATTTGGTCTGCTGAAGAGTTTGGTGAAGAAGGGGAAAAGACTCTCCTTCTTCTATTGGATGGGCGTTGGGACAAAGAAAGGCAAGGTAAAACCAGTAAAATATTAGGGCCTGAGCAATGGGCATGGCTGGAACAGCAATTAGATAAAACTAATGCAGACTTAATCATGATTGGCTCGCCAATAAATGTTAGCAATCGATTTTCCAGATTTGGATTAGAAGGTTGGGCTGGATATCCAGAGGAAAAGCAGAGACTTTATTCTCTTATTGGTAAAAAAAGGCAGCCAGTGATTATCCTTTCTGGGGATAGACATTATGGTGAAATAGTTCGATTTCCCATCGATAGGAATAACGGTGAATCCAAGATTGTGTATGAGTTCATGTCTTCAGGGCTGACGCATTCATCTAGTTTCAGTGTGCCAGCCAAAGGCCGCATTGCTGTTGCTCGAAGGAAAAACTATGGGGTTATCGATATTAACTGGGATACGTTCGGTCAGCCATTGGTGGAAATGAGTTTAAAGGATCCTCAAACAGGTTCAATGATTGAGAATATTCAATGTGACTTTGATTCGATGTCCTAAGTCCAATCATTATTTGGAATTTAGCCTCTTTGCCCCTCCGTAGCCGTAACAACGCTGAAATACCGCCATCAATTGATTGGGTTTAATTGCTTGTAATGATTGGGGTAAAGGTCGCAATTAATTTGTTTGTTAAGGCCTGCCGATAAGAGTTATAAGCAGTAATTAGACTTTGGAAATAGGCTACCATGAACACAGGATCAACATCTTTGCGTGAAAAGCGCAGGCGCAGTACCAATCAAAGGAAAAAATCTAGGCAACAGCTGCTTCGAGATCATACTGATACAGGCTATCATTCGGCGTCAAGGTTGACTGATGATGAAATTTTAATTTCAGTTAAACCATCTCAGCTCTTATGGCTGCTGTTGATCGGTGCTTTGGCTATACCGGTTGTCAGAGGAGGTATCCCGATCCCTGAATTCGTGCAACGTAAGTTGGATAGCTTCCATGGTGAATCGGAGCCAGTCGTTATTGTGTTGGGGGAAAATTCAATGTCCCAACTTAACCGCAACGGTCGCAGTCGAAATCTGCAGATGCCATCCTATGGGGGCGTCCTTCTGAAGCGGGATAGTCTGAAAGCCCAAAGTGATCGATCGATCAAACCTACTCCAAAAAAGAAAAATGTATCTAAGGCAAAACCTAAGCCCCGAAAAAAGAAATCTTTAGCTAGCTATGCTTCGAAGAAGCGTTCAAATTCAATGAAAAAGAGCTTGGCCAAGAATACTAAAAAGAAAAGAAACAGGCTTAAGCCGGGGCGAAAGACAGCGATTAAAGTCGTCAAAAAATCGGTTGAGCTCAATAAAAGAGCAAGAATAAAATCTACCTCGAAAACTGGGGCGGTGGCAAAGTCTCGGCAAATGGCAGCTAAACCCGTGATGCGTAAAGTCGTGTTAAGAGGTTTAAACTATGAGGTCAGAGACTTGGTAGGCTGCGCTGTTACTTGTCGTCTTAAATTTAGTGATCGCAATGGATCGAGTGTAATGGTTAAATTTTCTAAGAAGCGGTTTGCTGCGCTCTTGGCAAAGGGGGCCGGTACTGCAGATGTTACTGGCCTATTAGGCCCAAATCGTAAAGTACTGGAAGTTAATGCGACCGACTTTCAATTGAGACCAATACGACAGAAGAACCTGATGGTAGAGGTACCTGAGTTGTCTTCTCCTGAAAACCTTAATTCTGACCCTGCAGCGCTTTCTCAGACTTTGTTGGATGAGAAAAAATCAAGAAGGAAGAAAGCTGAGGCTTCAGAAGTCATATCAAATACACTAACGAAGAAGAAAACCAACGATCAAGATTCCAAAGAAGTAGAAAGCTTTCAAGAGCGAGTGGAAAACTATTTCGATCAAAGTTAGCAGAGTCTATATCATTTAATCTGATCCCATCAGTATGATTGGTTTGCTTTGCTTTGCTTTGCTTTGCTTTGCTTTGCTTTGCTTTGCTTTGCT
>PBRN01000268.1 GCA_002725955.1 Pseudobdellovibrionaceae bacterium | reverse complement strand
GAGTTTATTAAAGATGACAAGGGTGTGAAAACATACCGCAGAGAGGTTAAAGATAGCCCCTTGAAGCAGTTTAAGGGAGTTATGCTGATGAATGCTCCCATTTCCAAAGTGGCTCATGTTCTGATCAAAAGTGATGTGGAAACCCGCTTAAGGTGGACTTCAAGATTAGCTAAATTTATGGTGTTTGAAGAAAGTTCACACCGTTTGGTCTATTATACTGCCTTTGATATGCCATTCCCTATTTCAGACCGTGATTATGTGATTGAAGGTAAGCTTAATATTGATAAGCAAAATAATCGAGTGGTGGTAGATATGCAATCCACCACCCATCCCGATGCACCTGAAACTCCCGGTGTGAGAGCCTTACTAACAAGTAGTCAGTATGTTTTTGAACCCAGACCTGGTGGTAAGACACTGGTTACGGTTGACATCAGTACTGACCCCAAGGGGTTGTTACCTTCTTGGTTGGTGAATGCTATTCAGGCAGGATGGCCAACCAAGACTTTAAGTGCGCTTGAAGTTGAAGCGATGAGACCAGATAGACCTCATCATGAATTGATCAGAAAAAGCTTTGAAAAACAAATAAGCCAGTCGATGGCTCATTAATTGCTGCTGTACTTTTCACCTTACCTATTGTTTTGACACATTTCTCCCAGCTGATCATCTGATCAGCTGGGAGTTTTTTATAAACCTCGCTATGGTTCGCTCCTCCCTTGAATGAAAGAATAAACTCTATCGAAATCATGGTCACAATTTTAACAACACAGAGCCTATGCTAGTTATCAATAGTTATGGATCGACTTTCCATAGGTGATTCTCTACAATCATTCATGATCATGGTTTGTGGTTAAGCCATCTGCGCTCTAAGCCGGAGGACAAGACTGATGTCCATAGAAGACGTCATTGAAAGTATTGCTGCCTATGGAGCAATACTTGGGTTGGTTTCAGTTTCTCTGCCTCTATTGGCATGGGTTCTTGGTTTCTGGGCTAAGAAGGGGGATAAAGGCCACTGGTTGATCTATGTTTATGCCTGCTTGATTTATCTCGTTTGTTTGCCAGGTATCCTGGCAGTGGTACTCACTGCGTATCATTTGTTTTTTTTAAAGGCTAATTTACTACAGGTGAATATTTTAGTGTATTTTGCCCCTATTGCTGTGATGATAACCACCCTGACGATCATTCATAAACGAGTAAACTTTGACGATGTCCCTGGTTTTGATCGGATTCAGGGACTGATGATTTTGATGGGAATCTGTTTTGTTCTTGCTCTTGTGATTCAAAAAAGTTTTGTGGTTTTTGGCTTTTTTGCTGGCTTTCGAGGTCTGTTGCTATTGGCTGGGATAGCCTGGGTTTTTTATCGAATGGGCAAACGGCTGCTGCTTAAATGATGAGGTTAGGCCAACTTTTTATCGGGTAGGCAATAACAGTTAGCTTGTAGCTGAATATGTTTCACTGAGAAATACAAAGTAGTTTCAACTGGCCACGGCAGTTAAAATTAATTCCATCGTCTAGCCAAAGTTGACTGTCATCAAGACGGCCTACAGCACCCATTGCATCGGGGTTTTGCCAGTTACTACAGTTTATTATAAAATTGTCGGCGTTGTTGGGTATGATGCCGGTCCATACCAAAGGAGACCCATTAGCATCTGGGAAATTGGGATTTAGGGGAAGAATTCGATTCTCTAAGGGGCCATTCCAAAAATTCGGCCCGAGGGCTGTACTTAAAACCTCTCCCTCTCGATTCACTACTGGAGCGACGATTGCGACGGGTAAGCTAAACGGTTGTTGGCCGTTATTCAACACTGCCTTCCATTCTTTTTGTGGTAAATATTCTGCGGCTTCATCCTTACAAATTTGATCACCTGCCTCCGCCCCGTTAAAGTCAAATACTGGTTGATAGGTCCCTTCTGTATAGAACATTATGTGTTCTTCTCGGGGAGGTGGTTCGTCCTCCGTATTCAGGCCTATGGGTAGGCGAGAACGATCGAGGTCTGCAAGACGGGCGCTGAGCTTGATCCGGAGCTGGGCTATACTTAAATCCCCTATGGGAATCAACCAATGCCACTGTAAATTGTATTTCAACGCATCATAGACTTTAAGGATGTTGCCTTCTGCTGTGACCTCGATATCTTGAGTTGTGACTTTAATATCTGTTCGCTTGGTGCGGTCTTTGTTTTCTATCCGACAGCCTATTGTTTGTTCATTTTCCAATTGCACTTCTGAATCGTTGCAGTAAAGAAACGCCCCGCTGACTGATACAGGTTCATCAATCGTATCAGGGTAGAATACATTTTCAGATTGTGAGTGATCTACGGATTTTGGCTTGCTTGTGTCGGTTGCCAGAATGGTGTCGGAGCAACCTGACGTGAGGAATAGGCATAGATATAGCATTAGCGAAATTCTGACCATAGAGTCCCTCTATCTAAATAGATAATATTGGAAATATCGGAGGCCAAAATAAAATGGTTAAGCCAATAGATTTAACTTGGTTAATCAGGTCAGAATACATTGTCATAATAGATGTGTAACTGATTTTTTATTTTGTTAAAAATAAGCAGGAGGTGGTCCCGAAGGACTGTTCCTCCCAATTTAGGGGATCGGGTTTTCCGCAAAAAAGTAATAGCCGAAAGCGATAAAGATAGCTGGGACTGCACTGTATAGCGTGGCATAGATAGCAGCTCTTGGTGCTAGAGCCAGCGCTGGAAACAGAGCATCTCCATCATTAGAAATAGCATTGCCCAGTTGCGCCGACAAAGGGATGGATCCAGTCAGATACAGACTGGTGGTGACTATCTGTGGGCCGCAGCCTGGAATAAAACCGATAAGAACTGCAACGAGAGGTACGACTGGTGCCCATACTTTTAGCCAGTTTTCGATGCTGCTTCCACTGAAGTAAACCGCTAGCTCGTAGGATAAAAAACCGAGAACCACCCAGCTGGTGACAAAGTTGGTATCTTTGATGACCCGCTTGGTGACGAATGATTCTGATTTATTGGTTTCCACTGGATTAACGAATAATTGTGGTGAGCTGCTAAAGGCCCACATCAGGAGGCTTAAGATGCCACCGGTTACACCGATCCAATGGGTGGGTTGGAGTGAAGAAATACTGCTAAATAGCAATGAATCCGTATCGAACTGCATGGCCAGCATGAGGCCAAGAATTGCGCTGGGAATGGCCCACAGCACCCAGACTCGGCCGAAATGAAAACCCGTAGTGGTCGCCGCTTTACTTAGTTTCGGGGGCGGAGTTGCGTTCCTTTTAGGCATCTTTGATTCGGGGCGCATAAACCTAGGTCCGTGCACCATGTCTACTAACCAGCCAGATAGGGTCCCCACAATAAAACCTAAGGCCATGATGGATAAGCCGGTCAAAGGTTTTTGAGATAGTAGCAAGAAGGCGGCATCCCCCATCGTCGCTATTAGAACGGCGACGACGCCACCGAAAGATACATGGCCTTTGGTGTAATGAGTGATAACAATAATCGCACCACCGCAGCCAGGCATAGCTCCTAGTCCGGAAGCAATAGGAGTTTGCAGCCAACGGGCCTGTGCCAGGATATTCCCCAGATCAAACCCAAAGGTTTGCTCCAGCAGGTAGACCATAAAAAGAGTGCCAGCAACGAAAACAGTCACTTGTAGGTAAGCGTCTGCAATTGAAGCAAAGATCAGTTCTCTTAACTCTGATGAATAAGATATCATGATAGCCATCACTGTCATGATCAGTATGCGCCAGCCACACTTTTTCATTTCATTTGCTAGTTTGGTCAGCTCCGGGCTGATGAATGAATTAGTTTCATGCTTTATCATTTATCCTACTTTCCAGCTGGAGTGATTGTTACCGTTTGTATAGCTTATTGCTTTGCAAAGCTTTGTTATGAATCGTACTATCATCTGGAAGCAAAGAATAGCTGCGAATTTTTTGTTCTATTTCTTTACATTTCATATGGTTTCCTGATCGATCCATGGTTGTGTAATCAGGGTTCCTAGACTGATTGCATGTAACAATGACTCATTTGGTCCTATCATAATGATAATAGGAATCATTTTCAATGGCAAACATGCGGTTAATTAGTGTTTTGCAACAAAATAAGGGTAATAAGCCAGTAAGTACAGTGCTTTTCGTTGCCTGAGGTGCGTTAGGTTGGCGTTTTATCTATTATAGTGGAATAGTGGAGTAGTTATGTTTGGATGGTTTAGTGGTGATAAGACAGAAAAGTTGCGCAAGAAGTACCTGAAAATATATCAGAAAGCTATCGAGTATCAGCGAAATGGTAATATCAGGAAGTATAGTGAGCTGATCGATGAAGCTGAACCTTTGCGTAAAGAAATTGAAGCTCTGGAGCAGGAAAAAGCGAAGCCTTAAGATAGGTCGTTCATTATATTTCAGTTCCGACGGAACACCCTGATGGTGTTTCGGGAGTTTACGAAAATAGCATTTATCAGGATCGTCAAGTATCACCGATTTTATATAGCCGTTTTTAGATTGATAAAGATCATTTTACTCACCCTTATCTGGCACCCTGTCGTTGTGGTATTGGTTTTGAACGTGCCTTTTTCTCTTTCTTTAACTCCCACTGAAATG
Organism: Pseudobdellovibrionaceae bacterium; assembly: GCA_002725955.1. Taxonomy (GTDB): domain Bacteria; phylum Bdellovibrionota_B; class Oligoflexia; order Oligoflexales; family Oligoflexaceae. Next base: position 5,629 of record PBRN01000268.1, on the reverse strand, counting down.
TAGATTGTCAAAAAAAAGCATACCAAGATGTAGTGAGCTTAGTTTGGCAAATGCAAATATTCACCACATAAGAGGTTTACTTGCTTTAGATGCATATTAATCAGAAAGTGGTGTCGGCACGAAATATGCTAACTGTTGAGATACAGATGATAAACATCAGGAGGAAGAAATGAGTTCCAGTACTATATTAATGTGTCAACCCGATTTTTTTAGTGTTGAATATGAAATTAACCATTGGATGAAGGGCAATGTCAATCAAGCTGCCACAGGCAAAGCTCAATCCCAGTGGCAGGATTTGATGGCCGTAGTTGAAAAATGTGCGAAGGTTACTTTGATTGAGCCGCAGAAAGGTCTGCCAGACATGGTCTTCACTGCAAATGGCGCATTGATTCACAAGAACAAAGCCGTGGTAGCTAAGTTTCAGCCGAAGGAACGGCAGGGCGAAGAGAACTTCTTTAAAGATTGGTTCAAAGATAAGGGCTTTGAGGTCTGTGATGCGGGTGACGAACCTTTTGAAGGTGCTGGCGATGCTCTTTTCGACCGAGGCGAGGATCGTCTCTGGGCAGCGCATGGTTTTCGCTCTTCGCTAGAGACTCACAAAAAGATTCAGGAGATCATCGGGGTTGAGGTTCTGTCACTGGAACTGGTTGATCCGCGTTTTTATCATCTGGATACCTGCTTTTGCCCGCTGGAAGGTGGTTACTTGATGTATTACCCGAAAGCTTTTTCACCTGAGTCACAGGAGCTGATCATCAGCCGAGTGGCAGAGGAAAAGTTAATTAGGGTTTCCGAAGACGATGCCAACAATTTTGCTCTTAATGCGGTTAACGTTGGTAGCAATATCATTATGCACAAGGCATCTGCTGAGCTTCGGTCCAGCCTGGAAAAAGAAGGATTTACTGTATTTGAAACCCCGGTGGATGAATTTATGAAAGCTGGGGGCTCTACCAAATGCCTGACTCTGCGGTTGGATGAACACTAGAATCCACCTCATGGCCTCAGAACAGCCATAGAACGATTATATATAGAAGATTAGAGAGTAAAGAAGCCGGGACTGATCTTGGTCCCGGACCCTCATTAAATGTATCGCAGCGGCTCCTTTTCATTCATACCAGACCTGCCTTTTTCAAAAACCGTGCAAAAAAAGGTTTTTTTTTAAAAAATAAAAAAATATTGGGCTGTGTTTTTGCACGCATTGTTACATTTTAAGTATATGATATTATTGGTTTTAAAAAATATATTAACAAAAAACTAAAATCTACCGATAAGTTTTTTAACTGATTATTCAGTGCAAAACATAGCTGATCAAACAGGGGCGAAAGCTTCTTATCCTCCGAGGGCCTAGTTTTTCGGGTTTTCTGGTACGGGGCGAGAATTGCCGTTTTGGTTAGATTGGGAGTCATGGACTTAAACCATGAAACTAAAGCGATCATGAGTTAGAGAAAGGAAGATCGAATGAGAAAACATGTATTAATTTATTGTGTAGGCTGGCTAACAGCTTGCAGTGGTGGCTTGAATCTGCGGACTCCCGCATATGATGAAAGTCCCTACTATCCGGCAAATGAAGTTTGCGAGAGTGCTTTAAACTCTTCTAAAAGGTTTAGCCCAACCACCATGCGTAATATGGGCTCTGATTGTGACATTATTACGCTTGTTGAGAGTGAGGAAGAGCAGTCCGGAACAGCCCTGACAAGCTATACAGATGATCTGAGTAGTCTAAAAAATAAATTTATTCGCACGACCGAAGGCATCACTCATTCTATCGCTGGTCAAGACCTGTTTGAAAGGTATCAGTCAGCTGTGGTGACTGGTGAGGTTCAAAATGAGATTGAAGAGCCTAATCAGGTGGTTCATTCTTTACTCGAAGATCAAACTGCGGATTTCGTTAGTTGGTCTGAGAAGCTTGATCTAGACCGATTCAACGCTTACCTTGAAGCTAAAATAGTTCAGTCACATGAAGCTGAAACCGAGAAGATAGTGGATTACGGTTTTCGGATTCTTGCCAGTACGATGCCAGCTTCGACGTTTACTTCTCCTGAAAGCATAATGGCTTCTTACTTGCCAATGGCTAGTCTTGCTATCGCTAAGTGGGACATGGAACTGGTGAGATCTCCCTTTTTGGATGTTCTTAAGTCTGGAGATGCTTCGCAGGAAGATGTCATGCGGATTTCGGCGAGAGCTTACGAGATCCTACAGGCCGCTCAAGCACAAGGCGCTGATCTAGCTAGTTTGGTTGATGAAAGAGCAACCAGAGCCCCTAAGACTAACGATTCCGCTTTGACTGCCTTTTTGCAATCTCAAACTGCTTTTGAAACTATCAGAGCCTTGGCCGAAGCAAAATCAGAAGTTGCAGCCGAAATTCAGAACGTTTCGGTTGGAGTTCGTGATGGCTTTCAGGAAATGGGAAAAATTCTCGACAATGCTTTGGCTAGTCCTGAATTTAATATTGTGAAGGATGCCCTTAAAGGTCATCAGGGGTTTGCCAACCTTGAATCTATTCTGGCTGGCAGCCAGTTAAGAAATGCTGCTCGTTATCGTAATCTCCTTAGACTTGCTGACCAAAGCTACAAGGTAATGAACGGTGATGCTAATTTAGATCAAGATAAATTGAATCAGTTGGATAAACTAGCGACCGCTGTTCTTATCTATGGTGATACCAAGACTGAATTTAACGCATCCGTCCAAAAAGTTTACGATTCATACAAGCGGTTTTTAGATTATCAAACCGAGGCTCTACCCGCTTACAGTTCTATGTTGATGGATGCTTTTGATGCTGAGGACGCTGATGAAGGTTTAGGTTTGCATAAGCGCAGGTGGCGAATCAAGTTTAAGAAAAAGATTAAAGTAAAATTAAAAATAAAAATCAGAAAGAAAGGTAACGTTTCTGTCTTCAAGATGAAGTTTAAAAGAAAAGAAGTGACTAAAGTTGCTGTGAGAGCTGTTCCGCGATTAAAAAGAGTCAATCGTAAACTGAGAAAGATCATAAGTAAAGTTTCTTCACTATATGGCTTTGTCCATGGGATGGCTCATGAGCAAAAACGCAATCACAAAGAAGTTATGTCCGCTTTAGGCAACATTAGTCATGGCATTGATGCCTTAGCCAAAGGACAAAAAGAGATCCTAAACCAGACAATCGAATTACAAAAAGGTCAGCAGCAGATACTTCAAGGCCAGGTGGCTATCCAAAAGGATATCTGGAAGAGTGCTGAGTTTGTTGTGGATGAGATTAAAAAAGGTCAGGTAGAACTTTTTAAGGGGCAGGAACAAATCGTCTCTAACATGAGCGTGTTAGCCGAAGGCCAGAACCAGATGTTGCAATACATGGGTGATGCTTTCTTGCAGGTACGTAAAGAAGCGATGATCAAACATCAATCCATCATTGAAAACCTATCGGATGTTCATGGTAATATCAATAGACTCGGTCAAGGTGTAAGTGCAATTCTAACTGAAGATATTTCCAGCTGCCAGGTTCTGCAGAGAAGCAAAATGAATCCCGAAGATAGTTACGTTAACTCTCAGGGACTGTTTCGATCTCATGATCACTTCCTACGCTTTGCTGAGAAAAATGGAAGTATTATTGGTGAATGTATGAAGGCTATCCAGACTAACTTTACTTTTGCTGACCCAAACTTTTCTGGAAATGATAGTCGTTTTTTCCCTGCTCTTACTAAAGCCGCTCTTACCGGAGAATATGATTACAGTCAGCAATATGCCAAGACGTTTGATTTTGTTAGCCGTCATGTGGATGCGTCCACAGACTTCTACAGTTTGACTTTCCCAACGGACTCACTAGCCGGTGTTGACAACAAAATGTTTGTTCAGGTTGACGAGGTACCAGACAACAGATTCTTTTCCCAGGTTGTAGCCAGTATCGATCCAAGTGGTAATCAGAATATTGTCAATCCTCAGCAATTGATTTATCTCACCCAGCAGCTTTTGAATAGTCATATTTACTTTGAATTATATTCTCCTAAATATGAGCCGCTTTCTCAGACGCAGCTGATCAATGATGACTCTAGTGACTTTAATAACATTGGTTACCAAAAGTTGAAGCATGAAGCTTTGCCGATGTTGCAAGCTGCTATCGCTCAGAGACAGTTGTTAAGGGGTGACATAACTCTATCTCTGGTTAAGCAAAGCCTCTGTGCCAGTTCAACAGCAGAATTTTATGAACTTATGTTCACCAATCGACTCCTGGCTACTAATATAGTCAATAGCATCGCTAATTTAGTCACTGTCTGTGGTGTTGCGGTAACTTACTTCCCTGCTGAACAGGTCTATCAGTTGAGAAATCCGGACATTAATGCTCCCTTAGAGAAATCAGTAATTCTTTTGCCAAGAATTGATTTAGGGGCTGAAATGTTACCGGATCCGATTACTGAAGAGCTAAAGCAACTAACTAGTCAAGTTGTTAATGAGATTGCTGGTTATGAGCTTTCACGCTCGCTTGAACCTGCTCAAAATGAAATTTATAAAAGAGTTATTTTGAATTCTTCCATTCGCGAAAGTTTCTAGATAGAGAGGAGCTTCTTCTTGATATAGCCTCCGTAATTTTTACTGAGGCTATATCTTTTTTTCGTGACTTGATTCATTTAGTAAAGGTGATTCTATGAATATTATGACTATCATATTTTTATTGGTGATAACTGGTTGTGGTTCTAATGCTGGATTGAATACTGGCCCGACTAAAGGGGCGGAAGCTGAAACTGATGCCATTGCAGCGCTTCCTATTGAGTATGATGGTGACAACATTTTCTTTCTAAAAAGTCCGTTGTCAATTCAGCATCGTCTGGTGTCGCAACAGAGCTTATCAAATATTAAAATCGAGCCCGTTTATGAAACAGGAGAGGAGCTTAAGTTTGATATTGAGTTGAATAAAGAGGGTTGTGATTGGCCAGATGTCGGACTGGTCTATGAGTCTGACCTTGAATTTTATTATGTTGCTGGCACCGTTCCTCCTAAATTTCAGGGGTATTCCTACCACTGTGACATTATAGTTACAGCATTGGTGCAAGGGACAGATGTGGCCTCCACTAAAACTCTGAGCTTAGAATTAAAAATGGAGGGCAATAGTAGTTGTCAGGAAATTTTAGACGCTGGTTATTCTTTTGGCCCCGGCGTTTATACGGTTGATCCTGATGGACGTTATGGTGGTCAGCTGCCGCAGGCGGTTTATTGTAATATCTAAAAAACTGTGCATAATGCTTGCCAGTGCATCATTCCTTGTTCACGCTTGGGTTGCGGATTATTCCTAATAGCAGCGTGATACTACACTGAAATTTTTAATTTCTTTTGCCTACAAATTTCACATCGTTTGATTGTTGGTTACAATCTCTACACTTTTTTTTCTGTCAATCCTCTTAATTGCTAGCTAGTCGTGGTAGTCAAATAACCACAGTTGATTAGGCATGATAAATCGAGATTTCCATTGTTGATGATTGCTAAATCCTGATCATCCTATCAAAATTTTTCTTGCACAAAATGACATTGTTTAAGCTGGCTGGTGCCTATGATCATGGTGTTTGTTGTTGTTAGTTTAACTCACTAAATCAGTTGTTTGTTATTTTTACGTGGGTATGCACAGGGGCAAGTTTTCCTGTGTTTATTGCGAGGCATTCATTTTAGTTTG
>PBRN01000267.1 GCA_002725955.1 Pseudobdellovibrionaceae bacterium | reverse complement strand
TTTAAAAAGCCTCTTCCAGGAGAAACAGAAAGAAACTGTAGCCTGTGTAATCAGCTGGAATCCGCTGGGGTTGAAGTCCGATACAATATAAGCAAAAAAACCCATCATAAATTAGCTATTATTGACGGTCCCGATGTCGAGTCAGGTAGCAAAAAAGTTTTATCCTCCACCACATTAATCACTGGTAGCGGTAACTGGGGTAACTCCATCGATAAGAGCTCTAAAAAACCATATGATGAAGATTTTGTCTTTTTCAAACGAGGCAATGAGTCTCGCATATTTTCTTTTCAATATGAATTCGAGTTCCTTTGGGCGAATGGTAAAGAATGGGGACTACCTGCTGATAGCAAAAACCCGGTAGTTGATCAAAACTCTGACCAAACACAAAGTCCTGAGCAAGTTGATATGCCGGAAGGCACTGAAACACCAGAAAATCCTGAAACTGCTGACCCAGGAAGCCCGGCGGCAGAGATCAATCTAGTCAATGTGGATCGCGAACGAAAAATTAGCGCCGAACGTCCAGTCTCAGATACTTTTTTCACTTCACAAAATATTCTGCCGGTAGACGGTAAGCCAGGATCATGGACCGATAAAAGAAAGGCTGCGAATGGTGGTGTTAAAGAATCGGACGGTCTGGTTGGACAATACATTTTAGAGCAAATCCAGAAGGCTCGCTTTTCCATTGATCTTGCCATGAATCATTTTAATAAGCCTGTTCTATATTTGGCGATTAAAGATGCCATCAAGCGTGGCATTAGGGTTCGGGTTATTTTGGATGGTGTTGAATATGGTCGTAGAGATTATATCGCAGCAGTTGACGCCAATGGTAAGCCGACTAAGAAGACATCCCGCTATACGGAATTGGGGCTTATAGAGTGTCCTACTTCGCAGTCTGATCTTGACAAGCCAATGGTATCCACCCAGAATTTGGATGAATGCCTAGCTAAGTATTTACCTGATTCCTTGCGCTTTAAAACTTATGCGAAGTATCATGAGCATCGCAGAGCAAAGCAGATGCATATGAAAATGATTGTCATAGATAAAAGAAAAGTTATCACTGGTAGTTATAACTGGTCAAACAACTCAGAGTGGGAACAGTTTGAAAATATAGTCAGTTTAAAAGGTGGAGTGGTTAAGGATTACATCAAAAAATTCGAAGAGATGTATGAGTATGGACGTTACTCTTTTTCTTTGCCGAATATGATCGATGATGTCAAGAACCGAGTTAGAGATCCCCAAACTAATGAAATACCCTGTTTCTTTGGTCCTATTAGTCTTAGCTATTCAGAATCGAGTAAACTGAAAAAATCTTTTGATGAGGCTGGGTATACTAGGGCTGAATGTAGTCAACCAGCCGCAGGAGCACCTGATAAATCTTGTACTGAGAAAGTTACCCCTAATTATACTTGTGAGCAACAGAAGGGCTGGGGTAAATGTGAAGCTGATTGGATGACCGGTGGTGATTATTGTGCGATTACTTGCGGGCGTCAACCAGCTTGTGAGTAAATAGGAGTCGTAGTCTGTCAGGTTTTATCCTGTAGCCAAAAAATTATTTGTTTGGCATATGTCTTTGATTTATTTTGATAGTTTTAGTCCAGCGAAAGATTTATTTGCTGGGCTTTTTTATTTAAACCATACTCAAAATATTTAAACAGATACAAATCATTGTCAGCCAATGTAGTCAACATTTGATGGGTAAGACTACAGTGAGCATAAAGTATCTCGAAGTTCAGGATGACGAAATACTTTATGCTCATTGCAAGCTTTAGCCTCGCAATAGAAACCCTGAAGGATTTCTATTGCTGGATCTGTCTGTCTAAGGGAGAAGGACGGTGTCTATCACGTGGATAGTTCCGTTCAATGCGGGGATGTCTACTGTTGTTATAGTAGTTGTGTTATTAATTTTAGCGGCATCATCGTTGCTGAAAGCTAATGAACTACCTTGCAGAGTCTCTAAGCCACCGCTAGACAGGACGTCAGCAGCTTTATAGTCTCCAGCTACAACGTGGTAAGTGAGTATGGCTGTGAGCTGATCTTTGTTCTCTGGCAGTAGCAGATCCTCTAGAGTACCGGCTGGTAGCGCTGCAAAAGCGGCGTCAGTAGGAGCAAAGACTGTGAACGGTCCACCATCACTGATTGTGGCCGTCAAGTCTGCTGCCTGCAAAGCTGCTAATAAAGTCGTAAAGCCAGCAGCATCTGCTACTTGTCCAATGTTGCTAGGTATAATGACCTGGTCGATCACATGAATGACACCATTGTCGGCTATGATATCAGTAGCAGAAATTGCCGAACCACCTACACTTGGTCCGTTGGTATCAATAGCAAGACTTTGACCAAAAGCGCTGTCAAAAGTAGAAGACCCTAAAACATCTGCTGCTTTGTATGTTCCTGGGACAACGTGATGCAGAAGGATGTTAGTCAGCTTACCTTTATTCTCTGGTTTAAGCAGGTCTTCGATAGCTGCATCACCTAACTTAGCAAAGGCTTCATCGGTAGGAGCAAATACTGTATAAGGTCCTTCTCCGCCAAGGGTCTCTGCGAGTTCAGCAGCGCTGACTGCAGCTAGTAAAGTCGTGAAAGACTCGTTGCTGGCAACGATGTCGGTGATGGTGCCGCCGATCTCTTCGTTGGTGCTGTCGCTGTTATTGTTGGGGGATTCTTGCTTGTTTTCGTTTACCTGATTCTTTTTTTCTCTTTCATTGCTTTCTTCGGCGCTGCAGCCCATAAGACCGAGGCATAAGGATGTTACGAGTCCGAGGACTAATTGAGTTGTGGGGGTTAATCTTTTCATTTTGAGTATCTCCTATAATAATTACTCTTTCTATATCGGATTTAATATAATTTTATTTAGGAAAAAATTGAGTAAAATAATATAGATATGATTTTATTGATAAAATAAATGCAACAATTGGTGACAGTATCGTAATTATTACAATTACTATGATTTTAGATTCTATAAGTAATTGAAAATAAATAAAAAATTTAAAAAAAAGAATAGGTAAAATACTGTTTGTGGCAGAAAACCTGATATATGACTAAGGATTACAATCAATAACTAACATGGATGAGCTAAAGGACTGTTATTCCCTAATATTTAAATTAAAGATATTATAAAATATACCGATAAAACTAGAAGAGGAGGTCGCATGGACATTTCTTTGGCGAAAATGCGCAAAAACTTAGATCTATATTCCTTTCAAGATTATATTCTGTATTTTAAGGCTATATATAAGGTTATGAAGGAATCAAAAAGATCCTATACTCTAGTAGATTACTCGGAAGACTTAGGCTTTGGTCGTAATAATACGATGGCACAGATGCACAGTGGTCACAGGTCTCTCTCCCAGAAAGCTGTGGAGCGAATAGGTACTTTGCTTAAACTAGACAAGGCTGAGAAAGCGTATTTGCAGACCCTGGTGGATATCAAGTCTGCCAAGAGCAGTGCTTACCGGGAAGAAAAAATGGCACTTCTGCTGGAACTGCAGGGGCGGGCCAGCACTAATGAGGCAGAGGGCACACCCTTAAGTTTCTTTAATAGCTGGCATCATGCGGTTATTTTTGAATTGTTGAGCTTAGATGTGGCTCAGTCGGTGCCTCAGCTTCAGCAAAAGTTTTCAATGAATATTAGCGAGAAAGAAATATTAAAAAGTATTAAACTCCTTCAAGAATTAGATTTAATCAGCCTCATCGAAGAAGGCGAGAATATCGGTTACATTAAAAATCAGAAGGACTTTTCCTTGGGAGGAGCGATTCCGGGAACCGCTATCGTGAGGTTTCATCAGGAAATGATGAATCTAGCAAAAGAAAGTTTGATCTCGACACCGCCTCAACAAAGGGACATATCTTCAGTTACCATTTCGGTTAACGAGAAAACGCTAGCAAGGATGAAAAAAGACGTTGAGATCTTTCGAAAGTATTTATTGTTTCAAGCTTCACTGTGTGAACAAGAAGATGTGGTTATGCAGGTTAACATTCAACTATTTCCTTTAAGTAAGTAGGAGCTCTCATGATCCCCAGTCCCATAAAAAGCTTACTAGGGCTTATGACTATTTTTCTGGTCACCAATTGCGGTGTCGAGGCTGGCAACCCTGATTCTACTGAAGAAAAGCCAGCCAAGTTCTCATTAAAGTTAACGGATACCCCGGTGACTGGGCTGAGTCATTTTTATATAGATGCGATCAGTATTAAAGTCGGTGCTAACCCCAGTATCACTTTTGATCAGGTCACGACCATTGATGTCTTGACCTTAAATAATGGCAAAACCTTGTCCATTCTGGACGAAAAGGAAATAACTGCCGGTGCCATTAGTGAAATTACTCTAACTCTGGCAGATACCACCGAACCGGTAAGAGCAGTTTCTTCCGCAGGTGTGAATCAAAAAGTGATCGTCTTAAAAGATGAAAAGGCGACAACCTCTTTGACCTTCACGGGAGATTTAACCTTGACTGCCGATCAAGCGGTGACTGCTATTGTGGATGTTGATTTAAGGTATACCTTAGCGACCCTTGATGCCAATAGTCGAAGTAAATATGGGGTAGCCGATGATGTGATTTATGCTTTGAACCATAAGCACACTTTTTTCACAGAGGGTAGTCGGGGGACCATGAGTTTTACCGGTAAACAGAATGGTGAATTAATCTGTGTGACAACATACGATAAGTATACTGCAGCTAATTTGCCCAAAACATGTATTCCCGACGGAGCTGATATCGTGAAAGGAGTTTATGCTGACAGCAACGGCACTGCTACTGTGATTTCGATACCAACCGGACAGTACAATGTTTGGGGTATTATCGGTGACCAGGTTACTCAATATGGCAGCCGGACGGTGGCATCAGATACTGAAGCCAGCGCAGATTAATATTTTTAGCAGCTGGATCGGGATACTTACGATGGCCATACCAAGGGCCATCAAGTAGCTCAGTAAGATGAACCGGGTTCCTTGTGATTTTTCCGATATGGCCATTACTGCTCCTTAATCATTTTTATTTGCTCAGCATATCTATATTATCTTGATTTAGAAATTAACTAAAAATCATCCACTAGAGTTTAGTGAAATTGTATTGGTAAATATGCCGATGCAAAAAAACAGACTGTTAGTCATCATATTTTCTGTTAACTATGGGAGTCTTTTGGCACTATTCTTGGTTTGCATTTGGTAACATTGTTTATTTTAGAAGATTATTGAGATATTTTTTTTACGATATTAATGCGAAAAAATAGATATAAATAGTGATCGTGAATACAGAATGCATAGCGGTTAGACATAGGTGACTAAGAAAAGGGCTGACAGCAAAAGGTTGGCAGTTATAGTCAATGTGTTTCCAATGTTTTAGCTTTGAGCCAACGTCTGGACCATAAATTGCAGACCATAAGACAATGTGATTTCGAAAATAGTTTTCGTACGAAGTATCTATACCAGAATGCTGAGTATAGTTTTTTATCAATTGGGAGATAAATATTGCAGTATAGATTTATATTTATGGATAAATTTTTTCGTCGATTCATGGCCTATGTTAATTTAACATTTGGTATGATTTATAAGGGGAAAGGTTTGCTCAAATATTTACAAATGACCCCCGTGCTAGTTTTAGCACTCTCGCTTTATGTCATGATAGGTTGCCAACAGCGAGATGCGAGAGATAGTAATACACTAGATGCAGATGCTGCGGGTAATGGCAAACACTATTTATTGTTTCGTACCCATATGACGCTTCAGGGCGGTTATCTGGGAGCATGGGAGCTAGGGCCGATAGAGGCGAACTTGGCAAATCTTGGCCAGTTGGTTGATCTGATGCAAAAAGAAACTAAGATCTGTGATGCCGAGCCTCAAATTAAGTCTTTGAAGCAAATCGTCAAATCTAATTTTCCCGATGTAGCGCTGCTGGCTAATTTTTTTCACGATGCGGCTGACCTCTTGGCGGGGCAGGTGGCTACGGAAGTTCTGAAGGCTAAAACTACGATTAACACAGATTTTATTTGCTCGGGAGGTGGTATTGCTTCCGAGATAGCTTATGCCCCAGAACTTTTTCAATTAGAAGAGTCAAAGACTCGTAAGTTAGTTGTTCCCGATTTTAAGATTCAGGCCAAGATTTATGGTCCTTCGCCTGAAGAGGAGGCAAGACAAGAACAAGCAGCGCTCGAGAGGTATGAGCGGATCTTGCGCAATAGTGATTTTCCTGAGGATCTGCAGGTATTGTATATCGAAGCTTATAAAGACCACTTAAATAGTATTTCTTCAACGGATTCTGAAATTGGAATCAAAATAGTGGAACCAACCTTTGTGATTACCAGCGATCCTAATGCCTCAGCCAAAAACCGTGAGTGCACTACTGTTGCTCAATTTCTGAACTTACCGGGGGCTTCGGACGGTTATAGCCATGAAGGGGAGTACTTCTGTAAGGTAGATCCAGCCGAGGACCGCATAGCGAGTAGTCAGCCGACAGGTTCTTTAGAGAATCAGAATTCTTGTAGTGAAAAGCAGACTCCAGATGAGTACACCTGTGCAGAACAGGCAAGCTTTGGCAAATGTGAGGCTGACTGGATGATCGAGGGCGATTATTGTGCTGTGACCTGTGGGCGTGAGTCCTGCTAGTTGGTCGCGTATTCTCCGGTATGGTAGACCGTCTCAATGCTCTGATAGCACAAGCTATAAATGTAATCTCGTTAAGTGAAAGGTCCAGTAGATCCTCACCCTCCCAAAGTCGTTTTTTTAGAAAGGACGAGGTTCTGATTTTTTGATCTCCATAGCTTTTTATGAAAATTTTACAGTATGGAATGTACGATAACAATTAGCACGGCCGCACGCCTCTGTTTGATTTTTTCGAAGACTTGCTCATTGTCATAGAGGCCGCTCTTAGTTAGTTCCAATGCATATAATAAATCATTTAAGGAAGGTTTTGTACCCCACTCTGTAATGGTATTAGAATATAAGGATGAGTATACATCATTCAAAGATTGGCTGTCGATCCGACCGTTAAGAAAATCTAACATTTTGTCCACATCGCTAGCTGATGGTGCGTAGCCAAAAGTATTTGTTACGAATGTATTGATATCAGCTGCAGGATCACCATAAATCTCTCTTATCCCAGAAATATCTCCGGCACTCAGACCGGCGATATATGAAGGACGGCAGTAATTCATTACCGAATCCATATCCCAAGACCCTATTGGATCATCACCTGATGTTCCCTGTAGATTACATTGATCTTTAGTAGTCGTGAAGTCTCCGTCAATGTCGACAAAAGTTGGATTATCTGGGTCATCGAACTTAGCCCCAGGCGGAATATCGCCTCTATTCTGTTCATGAGCGAGACCTAATGCATGACCAAACTCATGAATTGCTATAGCCCGGATTACCTGGTTTTTTTGATCTTTGGAATTTACCGTTCGCTTGTAGAATGTCTTCGTTTCGCTTGTATTTGGTATAGTAACTGTATATGTGTCTCTGGGTGATGTTACTGGAACAGAATCATAGCTATATACCGATGTTCTTCCACTTATATCTTTGGGGTTATCTTCTTCGGTCATACAATTTCTATAGTACTCTTCAAAGTTCATAGTATCTAAATTATAATAAACATCAACTTTCTGAGAATTAGTAGAAGCTGAGCAGCTCCAATTTTGAAAAGTAAAGTTTAGTTCCATATGGTCAATACTTGATCCCAGTCCATATACAGCAGAAGCTCTCTCAAATTCATCTCTTATTTCAATTTGAATATCTGCGGTTGGTGATTCTGTACAATCTCCCCAGCCAGTAAAATTCAAGTATGCGTGTTTTTGCCATGAGTTAGTGATTGCATCCCTTGTTAGATTCTTTTGTTCTTCAAAACCACTTGTTCGCCAGCAGACGCTGATATTTTTATCCTGCCAATAGTGTTTAGTACTGCCATTTAATTCAAAACCATCTTCAGGGTTTATTATCTCGAAATCCTGACCGAAATCGATATATTCTGTATTTGTGAGATAGCCGATACCGACCTTGGAAAAGTGAGGAATGCGAGCAGTGAGGGTTTTTTCATTTTGGTCCAGTGTACTATCAAGGTATTCCACCGATCCATCCTGAGATATTAGTACCATTACTAAGTTTGAACCAGTTTCTGTGGGGAAAGCAGGATCGTATTTAATGGTAAGCAAGGGGCCCTTTCCTTCCTCAAAAACAGTGCCGCTTGGACCTAATTCGAAAAAAGCACTTACAGTGTTAAAATCCTTCGGTAGAGATGGATTATCCGATTTTTTTATTGACAGGCTGATATCTTCTTTCACTGATCCGGTAGTAATAGATAATTCTACCTTGTCTTGAAAGACCATCATGAAATTTGATTCTTCATTCACAACGGCTACTGTTTCTGTATCCGAAGTACAATTAGTTTCGGTATAGGATCCACTAAAGTTGGAAAGAAATCCATTGGTGCATGTTCTGACTTGGATTTCGGGGGTACATGTAGAATTAATTTCATATTCATATCGGACTCTCGAAATGTTCTCTCCCTCTTTTAGTTCTCCACAACTTTCTGCTCCGAGTCTTTCTATAGTATTGGTGATTCTGTCAACAATTTGTGGAATTCTTTTTGTTAAAATATCAACAATCTTATTCTCTTGTTTTGCGATGCGAGCTCGCTTCTTGGTTATCTTTTTTTGTAATTTGGCTTTTTGCTTTTCTGTTAAGCTATTGTTTTTTTCAAGAACTTCTTCTATTGCAATAATTTCCTGTTCTAATTGGTTAATAGTTTCACCCTTCCGGATCGCTCGTGAGCATCGACGATATAACTTTTCGGATCTCCTTTGAAGTATTTCTCGTAGCCGTAACTTTTTAGTGGCAGACAGTTGCGGGTCGACAGGAAATTCTGCCAAGAAGGAATTAGCATGATCTCTGCATAGTTTTTGCTTAGCGCCGTCTGGATCGGTCGTTCCTTGCGAAGCCTCACTGTCAGAATTTAAATTGGTGCAAGCTTCGTAGGTATATTCCGGCGAGCTAACTTCTGTATTTCCATCTAAGATCTTAAAGCCATTAGCAATGGTTTCACAAAAACCATTGTGGAACCTTACAAGTCCATGGTTAAAATAATCATACTGTATAGATTTACCATGCTTTTTTTTGATCTGAGGGTCTTTAACTATCAATATTTGAGATGAATCACCTTTGGCTATAGATTGATGGTCATTACTGGTTGCATTGTTGTTACTAGTTTTACTTGGAAGTGATGATAGGTTGATATCTTGGATATTTGTGTTTTGATTTAGCGTATGTATATTTTCTGAATTATCATTGGCCGAACAGCTGTTTATCAAGAAAAGTGGTGCAACGATAAGAGATCTTATAACTAGTTTCATTAATAGCTCCGAAAAATTAGCGAATATATGTTAAATAAATTTTCATCTTGGTGTTGCGCAACATCTCTGTAGTGATGGAGCTCAACAAAGTGAAAGTATCTGGACTAACCTATTTATTTAATTATAAAGATAGGCACCGCTATCGGTGTTTGCTAATTGTTCTTTAAATTCAATGGAATTAATATAAGATGCCGAATCTTATTAGGTGTTTAATTGAAGCTGTTAGGGTGGTATTAAAATATAACATATCCTTGAAGTGTTAGAGATCTAGTCTTCTGGGATTCTGTCATACAATGATCCATAACTTAAGATA
>PBRN01000318.1 GCA_002725955.1 Pseudobdellovibrionaceae bacterium | reverse complement strand
GCACAAACTGAATTAGCTCTGCGGGCACATCTTCTGATTCTTGCAACTTTTGGTCTATGAGGTTTAATTGATCTGAATTAGCGCAACCGATGGCTTTAATGATAAGATCTTCGTTCTGTTGGCTAACGAAAACGCCCTTTTCAGCACCCGCATTTTCAATCATAGCCTTTAATAATTTCATGATCAGAGATTCGGGATTCATCTCAGACGAAAGTGACTGAGAGCTTTTGATCACAGTTATATAATCAAGATCGTTGTTAGGACTTGATGTGATAGACTTTGAACCTGTTCTACCCATCATAGTGCGAGTCATGGTTGTATCCATCTTGTTGGTATTTTCGATAGGTTTGGCCAGAGCGGTCTTGTTAATAAAATTAGAGCTATACTTTTTCTCTAAGTGGGCAGTGATACCATGCGCTCCCCAAATATTGCAGGCATAGAGCGCTTGGTAATAATAGATTGATGCTAGATCAACCATACCGCGTTTCAGACAGGCCTCCATGGCTCCTATTTGGACTATCGCTTCAACTCTGGGGCTGTGTGAAGCCGAAACTTTGATGGCTTCTTCATAGGAATTGATAACTTGCTCCAGCGGTCGTCCCAAAGCCTGCATGATTTCAGCCCTAAAATAAAGTAGGTATGATGAAAAAGTATCAGCATTATAGTGGCGCCAGATACGAATTATAAAATAGTTAGTAGGTATAATGGCAAGAGCAAGTAATTTGTTCCACATATTCAATTTTTTAAAGCGCCTTAACATAGCGACAGATCGGAAGATCCGATAGGGTAATTCATAATAGGTTCCCATGACAGAGTCTAGTAGCGATGCGGCTCTTTTGCCATGCTCTAAGACCGCCTTGATTTTACCTCGCAGAAATAATATTTCCATTTTTACAACATGATAACCTGCAATACCGTTTAAATATTTATTTTTTCTCATTCTTTCTAAAGAACGATATTCATTATATGTATCTGTACTAATAGTGGTTCCCAGAGTTGTTTTTCCGAGGTAACTATTGATGAGTCCATCGACTAGGTATGATGATTCTTCAAAATTTTTGACTCCCATTTCCTTAATGAGTGCCATATGCTTTTTGTGTAAACGGGATGTCATCTCGGCATCAATCGTAGGAGCGTATACTGCGTAATTGATGGCGCTGACGGCGGTATCAAATTGATTGCCGGTTTGATAATTCAATGCAATAGAGCGTTTGAAATATTCTCTTGATACTGATTGAGGGCTATGCCAGAAACTAATAAAAGTACCATAAGAAAATAGACCTCGACCTTTGAGAAAAGGTTCTTTGTTGCGTTCTACTAGCTCTTTAGTCAAACGAGCATACTTAGCTCCGTTGCGGGTGTCATGGATGATATTAAAAAGGACAACATTGTAGACTGCTAGCATCCAGGCCGCTTCTGGACATATACCTTTACGGTGAATCAGAGTAGTTCCTTTTAAAATACATAGGGGGTATAAATTGACATAGCCTGCGAGATAGGCTGATTGCGTGACACTCATTAGTATTTTTATTTTCAGCTTGGTGAGTTCGTCGGTAATTTCTGGGCCATCCAGTAGATCCATTGGTTGACGAAATCCCAAAGAAAGCTTGCATATGATGAGCTGGAGACCAATTCTAGCCATAGTCGTTTTCTTATATAAACGGTAGCCGAACAGCCTTAGGGCTTTCAGACTTATATCGATGCTTTTCTCTAGTTGGCCGGCATTTTCGTAGTGGATCGCCTGCATGTCAAGAATCTTTGCCTTTTGCAGTATATTTTTAGCCCTATTTAGTAGAATAAAAGTGATCTTTTCACCTTTATCGAATTCCCGAGAAAGAAAATAGGATTCAGCTAATGATCGATACATTGAAAATACATCGTTAAAATTGTCAGCCCAATCCTTCTCTCCGACAAGAGCTTCTGCTGTTTCTAAAAAAGAAACCGCCGGTTTGTATGCATTAGCTTTAAGAGCATCATTACCAACTCCACATGTAAGTGTGAATACCGACCAGCGTAGGTTTTCTTCTATTAATCCCAATGATTCAACAAAATGTCGGGCGATTTCTATTTTTGGGACTTCATTGTTACTATTCAATAGCAACCTGGCTATCGAGTAGTGAATGCTGACCTGACTCTCTTTTGGAATCAGACTATAGGCTGCTTGCTGAACACGATCGTGTTGAAAACGGAATGAGACATTAAATATTAGTTGTTGATCTTGGTAGACTTCATCCTCCGTGATTAGATTATATTTTTCCTCAAGAGGTGAAATGATACCAATTTTAACTATTTCCATAAGGTTTTTGGCAATATCTTTTTCTGGTCTTTGTGATATGGTAGCTAGATTTTTTAGATCAAAAATACAACCGATGCAGGCTGCATACTTAAGTACTTCTATACAATGAGATGGAAGATCATCAAGTCTTGTCAGCATAAATTGAACAACATCAGCTGGAGCTTGAAGTTTTTTAACTTCATCCAGATCATAGTTCCATTCACCAGTATTAATATCTAAATAAATGAGTTTATCTTTATAGAGCTTTTTGAGAAACTCGCATAGATAAAAAGGATTTCCATCTGTTTTGCTAATGAGGTGATTTGCTATTTCAGTAACACTGTCGATATTTAGTTTTAAGGTATCCGAAATTAGTTCCTTGACTGTATCTAATTCAAGAGGACCCAAGAAGATATTTTTGATAGGCTTACTTTTTTCTATTTCTTCTAACGAAATAGAAAATGGATGGCCATCGTTAACTTCGTTGTGGCGATAGGCAAGTATCACCATGAGGTTATACTTGTATTGGCTAGTCGCAAGGTCTTCTAGGAAGGTCAGGGTGGGCCCATCGGACCATTGTAAGTCATCCAGAAATAGTACTAAGTTATGCCCAGCAGAGGAAAAAACCCTGATGAAATCAAGTAAAGTTTGCCGATTTCTAACGACGGCTTCGGCTGTATTTAAAGGGGGTAGGTCTTCCTGATGCCCAATGACCTTCTCGAAATCAGGAATAAGATCTGTGATGATTTTACCGTTCATTCCTAAAGTTGTTTTTAAATTAGTTCTTATTTCAGATAATGAGTATTCATCCAACCTTAATACCTGATCCACTAATTTCTCGAGCGCTTGGCATAAAGCGCTGTAAGGCACATTGCGGGCATATTGATCGAATTTACCTTTAATAAAAAATGAGCTTGATTTGATAATGTCCGTACTCAGCTCGGCTACTAGAGACGATTTGCCAATCCCGGAAAAACCACTTACGGTTAAGAAATGGGTCTGTTCTTTTTTAGATTCATTGAAAATATCTGTGATGGCCGCACATTCTTTAGTTCTACCATATAGTTTTTGAGGTATTTCAAAGCGGTGAGAAAAGTCATTTACACCAAGAATAAAATGTTTTACAGGCTTGTCTGCCTTAAGCTCATTGAGACATTGGGTGAAGTCATAGATAATACCGGCATCACTAGCATAGCGATTGTCGGCACATTTTTCCAATAGTTTCATTATGATGTTCGCAAAGGTCTCAGGTATATTGGGCTTAATACTATCGATTCTTCTCGGAGTTTGAGCAATGTGACAGTGAACGTAGCCAAGGGGATCATCAGCGTCAAATAGAGTCTCACCTGCCGCTAAGTGAAATAGGGTGGCTCCTAACGAATAGAAATCACTGCGATAGTCTAGAGCACGATTTAGTCTTCCTGTTTGCTCAGGCGATATGTAGTCAAGAGAACCTTCCAGAAAACCCTTTACATTGATCTCTGAGGATTCATGATTTAGCATTGTAGCAATGCCGAAATCAATTAATGTCAGTTTTTGACTATCGATATCATAGATAATATTACGGGGATTAATATCTTTGTGGATAATACCTGCCCCATGGATTGCTTGTAAGGCCTCCGCTATTTCGATACCAATGGCTAAAACCTGTTCCAGGCTGAAAGGATGTGATTCCTTGATCATACTGTCGAGAGAGCGTCCCAGAGCAATTTCCTGGACGATGAATGATCTATGTTCGATTTTAACAAAATCGAGTGCCTTGACGATACGAGGGTCGTCAATTTTTCGGTAGATCTCAAACTCTCTGTGCAAGGTTGCTATTTCCGCTGGTTCAGGATGATCATTGAAACTTGATTTCAGAATAATATCGTTTTGGTAATCATCACCACGAGCTCTTACTACCCATGATCTAGTCGAGGTATATATCTCTTCTAAAATTTCAAATTTACCAATTTTTGACAAAGTTAGTTCTCGTTTATCTAAGTTGAGCTATCTATTTTTGGCTATGTTAGTTGAACTATGTTTTCGGTATTCTTTTTTAAGAATAGAGAAGAAGCATAGTGCTTTTACTGAGTATTGCAGTACCCTAGTGATTATTGATAGATACGTTGCAGTCTGGGAGTATTTTTACCAAGAGATATGGATTTATGCTTAATTATTTAGGATGTTGGGTTGTTATATTTGTTACGGAAAATGATAATCAGGAAGCTTTTGAATATGATTTTGCTGCTCTTGATTTGTCATAAGCCTCAACATAGAGGGAAAAGTCGTTTTCAGATGGGTGAAAATCCCTTCTCATATATTGGACTGATCCTTTGATAAACTGCCAGAAGAGTCCATGTGGACTAAAAAGAGTATAAGCCGCATTTTTCCAGAATTTTTTCGTAAAGATACTTCTATCTTGTATCGACAATACAATGATCCCAAGGATAAGCATTGGATTGATTAACCAAAATGATGAAGCCAGATAGGATAGAAGCCTAGTTGGGTAGTGAAATTTATGGTAATGAAAAAAGTCGAACATAGCTGCGCTATGTTCAAGTTCCTCAATAGCATGCCAATGCCAGATCTCTCTGATATTCTTATTTGAGTTTGAGAGGTACTTATTATATTCAGATTCATAGTACACGCCGATGATACCGGTCAAATGTTCTCCTGCCGCGCACACCCCAATTTTAAAAGCATTGGTTGTAAAATTAGTTATGATATAAGCATTTAGATCAGCGATAACTGTAACAATATCTATTTTATAACCGCTTATTACTAGCTGTTGGTTATATTTAGTATGAACCCTCTTATGTGCAGCTTCTTGTTGAACAAATTGAACCATCCCCGGATATAAAGGGTGGTCAGCTGGAGGCATGCCTATACCCGTTGTGAATTCCAGCATTTTTTGCTCATAACGTGGGAGAATGAGTGAAATAGCATGATATAGATTAGCTTCAAAGGGGGCGTTAGGAATCCAGATGCTGAGATTCTTGTATAAATTTAGATTTGTGCTTGGTATCTTCCTCAAGAAAACCTCCATATATCTTCTCGGAAAATTAACCGTCAGACTTCAGGATACTATTAAAAGTGAATAATGATAGATAATGTCATTTGATAACAGTGGCTTATAGTGTGTTTTAATGTCTGCAATTAAATTTTATCTGTTTGCTTGGCCATTTTTCTAATCGAAGCCAATAGAAAGTGATCCATCCACGAGGTGCAGGCTTGATCAATAAAACCTAAATGACCACCTTTTTGAGTGAATACAACATCTATATTTTTCTGGGATATAAGTTCAAAATATGCACGTTGGTCAATAATAGGATCATCATTCGCACATATTAGGATAGTGGGTATGGTTATTTTAGAGATGAAATGTTTTGAACTGCATGATTCGTAATATTCGCTACCTGAACTAAAGCCTCCATGAGGTGCTGTATATAGATGGTCAAATGATATCAAATTTAGACCTTTAGGAAGCTCGGGGATAGTCATTTCAGGAAAGCAGCGCCGTCTGTTCACAGCTTCTTGTGTTAACCTTTTAACAAAATATTGATCAAAAAATCGATTTTTGGGTAGGCTTAACTTGTCAGCACTTGCGCTTAAGTCGATTGGAGCTGATACACTGATCATATTCTCGACTACCGATTCATGGCCATCCTCTCCAGCCATCTTAAGGCTGATATTACCCCCGAGGGAAAAACCAATCAAAGTGATAGGGGCTTTCGGCCATTGTCTATGGATCCAGGCAACTGCGGCACGGGTATCCTCGCTGCGGCCGCTATGATTAGTGCCACGGGATTTGACGAAACCTTTTTCACAACTGCGCATATTAACTCTGATTACCAGATAGCCAGCTGAAAAGAGCTTTCTGGCCATTCTTATCATATAGTTTGACTGATAAGTTCCTGTTAATCCATGAACCATCATGACAATGCGATCCTTTTCTTGCCATGTTCGAGGTTTATTAATTGCAATGTTAATCTTATTTTCTTCGGATAAATGCAGTTCCGCTATTCTCGTTTTTCGAAGGTCTATTTGTGGGATCAGTGCTGGCAAAAATGTCTGAACGAAAGCCCCTTGCATTAAATTTAGGGGTTTAAATGGGCTGATACCTATGTCATCAAAAAAGGATTGACTATTATTTTCTATATTTTTAGGTATCGTCTTAATTTCCATTTCAGCGATCTTTCTTTTGCAAGTGTATTTAAATTATTTTTTCTTTCTATAACTTCTCTATCATATCACTAAACCGTGATTGGGTTAGGGTTGAAAACATTGAAGGCAGATGATTGATGGCCGGCGAGTATGATAAAGTCAACCGATTATGGCAGATGGTATGTTAATATTCTATAAATCAAATTGTCGGTATTACTAAATGGATGATAGATTTATTTTCGGGGGAAATTGATGTTACGTAAGGTTCAACAAGGGATTTGGGAGGTGGCAGAAGATCAAAGAATATTAGGTTCGAACCTCGGGGTTAGAGCGAATATAATCAAAACAAATGATGGACTTGTGATTCATTCACCGATTGAGTTGAGGGATTCTCTAAAGAATGACATTGATAGTCTTGGTATTGTGAACGGTTTGATAGCACCTAACTTGTATCATCATATGTATGTTAGAAAGTATCAGGAAGCTTACCCAGACAGTAGGTTATATATTCTGCCTGCTTTGTTAAAAAAACGATCCGATCTTACTGGAGCTATCAGTATAGAAGATGGCGCGTGTTATCCGTGGTCTGAGCATTTAGATCATTTCACTTTTATCGGTGGTCGCTGGTTTCAGGAGTTAATCTTTTTTCATAGAGAAAGTAAAACTCTGATTTTAACTGACTTTGCATTTAATATTCAGGATACGGAGAGCCGCATTGGTAACTTTCTTCTTAAAATAGATGGATCTTTAGGGCGTTTTGGGCAAACGGGTATGGAAAGGCTTTTAATCAGAGACAGAAAAGCTTTGCGGACAGCCTATGAACGGATTATGGCTTGGGATTTTGAACGTATTTCCGTGGCTCACGGGGAGCAAATAGAAGATAATGCCAAGGAAATTTTTACTGCAGGTTTGGATCCTGTTCTCTAGTTATTAAGGTTTTTTACTTTGAGCTATTTCTGGGTACACCATACAGATTAGTGAGCACTGATATCTGATGATTCAAAAAAAGTATTGAACTATATATAAGTCTCAATTTAATTTTGAGGCTTATTAAAAAAAAATATCATTTCAAAAGCATTCATTGTGATTGCTGCTGTGTCTATGTCCAATATAGGTTCAGATCAATTATCAAATATGTAGAATTCCATTTTAATTTGATTATCAATTATTATAAACCTTTATTTGATATGCAATAACTTAAAATCATATAATTGGTAATGTTAATCAGGTTCAAATTAGATAAAGTGTCGCAAAATACACTAGTTTCTATGACAACTAATAATCGAGCGAAACCGAAGAACGGCTTCTTTTTCTTTTTTATAATGAGTGGTTGAAAGGATTTATTGCAAAGATCCCTTTTTGAAAAAGGAAGTTAACGAATAAAAATCATTTTTCTACTAACATTCGAGACTTTGTCAGCCGACCTTATCGTTATTAGTTAATCATATTTAAATGTTTGTAAATAACAAGGTGTATTCACCAGTTGTATTGGACTAGTACGTAAAAAATTCGTCCTAATTTTCTTGCGTCTCCAGTCGGTTGTTCATGGGTTATTTACATTTGGGATTATGATCCAGCTTTTTTCACAAAGTTCATGTATCAACACGGAGAAAAACAATGAAGTTCTTATTTTGTATCCTATTGGCTTTTTGTTACGCATGTCCGGGATATGCAAAAAAATACAGAGGAGAGTCATTTGACTATGGTCAAATAGCGATAATTGGAGATTCGATCTTCGCCTATCCTCTTAGTCGAAGAATTAGTGCTTATATTAATGATAAATTTTACTTACCAGTTCGTGATTACTCAGTTAATGGTGCTGTTCTACTGAGAGAAAATGGTCGTGACGTAATTAGTAAACAATACTATGATCGGGTAAAAAAAGATCTACCGTTTATTGATACGATCATTATGGACGGCGGAGGTAATGATAGCTTTGCTCACGAAAATGAATGTGTGCGGTACCATTGTCCTGAAATGCTTGATAAGGTAATCGATGACTTAAGCAACTTTTTCGATACTTTGAAAGAGGACGGGGTTACTAATGTCATTTTCCTGGGCTACTATCGTCCGAAGGGGATAAAAGAAAGGTTAGGTCCATTTCTTGATGCAGTAACTGAACGTATTAAGACAACATGTGATACAGCTACTGTTAATTGTGTGTTTGTAGATCCTCGAGCCGTATTTGAATATAGAGCAAGAGAAAATCTAATTGTTATTGATGGAGTGCACCCTAGCTCTCGTGGCGCTAGTATCATTGCTAATATGATCAACCGAGAGTTATATAAAATGTATCCGCTCGAGCGTTAATAATCTTCAGACAGAGAGGGTGTATTTGGTATTGCAGATATACTCTCCCTTATTTTTCTCTCTGATTATCCATCTCGTATATCTAGACGATTCTTTCTGAAAGCGAAATCATCTTCCTACGGAAGAGTAATTTCTTGTGCGTATGTTATGGACAGACGTTTGAATGATCACTTTAAAACTATTG
>PBRN01000266.1 GCA_002725955.1 Pseudobdellovibrionaceae bacterium | reverse complement strand
GGAGCAGCTGATTAGCTATATTTCCAGAGGCCCCTTCAGCAATGAACGTCTCACTCTGGTAGCGGGGCGGCAGGTTAAGGTCGCCCTAAAGAGGGCATTCTCAGATGGCAGTACTCATTTGTTGATGACCTATAGTGAGTTTATGGAAAAACTCGCATGCCTTGTGCCACCGCCGAAAACGCATCTTATTCGCTGGTCTGGAAGCTTTGCTCCCAATTCAAAATACCGAAAAAAGATTATCCTTAACCGCAATGCCCGTAAGGGATTCGACTTCGACAATGATAACGTCCCCAACTATAGCTGGGCCAAGCTGCTGGCAAGGGTGTTTGGGATTGATGTGCTGAAATGTGAATGTGGTGGCACCTTCTCACCGAAAGGGGCGCTAAAAGACCCGGCTGAAATCCAACGTTACCTGAAGCATGTGGGCCTTGACCCATCTGCTCCGGCCAGAGCTCCGCCGCGAAGTACCGTCCATGAGCTGGACTTTGAGCAGTTTGAGCCCCACCCGGAAGAGATTGTGATCCAGATAGATTAACGGTCATGGATCCTTGCGCCATTGGTATAAATATTCGTTAAGATTGAGTAAAATAGGCTTCGTTCTCAGGGTTGAGAACAGGGGATTTGAGGGATCCCGAGGATATTTCGAGCAAGTCTCCCCAAAATACGATTATGGATTGTCATAAAATACCTGGTGATGTGTTGGGGCAAAATATAGAATTACCTACACTCTCTAAACCAACCAGCGCTCTGTTTTTTTCTTAGTAGTAGAGCCTACGATTTGCTTAGCAGCTTGCTCTGACCTAGTTCTAGCTAGGTTCTTAAAGTTTTATTTCAGATTGATGATATTCACATAAGCCCTTGAAGGAGGAATCAATTTGCAGTAATGAGCGCCAAGAAAATTGTTATCTGGATCGCCAAGATCAGTGATCACTGATGCTGTTTTGATATCCAGAGTGCTATCTTGGTTATTGAGCTTGAACAGGGAGAAGAGAGCCCACTGTTCACCACGATCCTTTTTAGCATCATTCACACTGAAACCTAGACCAGTAGAGATTTCAAAATCGTCCCCTGTCTGGATGTCTCCTCTAAACTCAAGATCAAGAACTCCAGCCAACCTGTCTTTTTCTCTGCTAGGGATATTACTGGCCACATTTCGAAGAATCTCTAAATTCAAATCCAGGCAACTGACGCTGTCATAAGTGGTATTCATGGCGCGAGCTACTGCTGCCGCCGAACGCAGCTTACAGGCAATCACCCTAGGATTAATATTCTTCAGATATTTGATGTCGATCGGTGAGGCTGGTTTCTCAGAGTATTGATATACCTCAATCTCAATAGCCCCTTCTGCAACGGTAGTAACCTTACTTTTATCAAGAATGAACTGAGGATAGCGAAACTGATTATCGTATGTCGTCAGCTTAACTCTCAGGTTATCAACTGGAGCCTGAGTGCCTAGATGGGAAAACTGAGCTTGTTCGCAAATATTTTCCTCTGACTCTCTTGCTTTGATGTAGCCTGATATCAACTGACGTGAAAAGATGGATTCTTCCTCTGCGGCGACAACAGTCATGCGATCTTGGATAAATGCTGTAACGTACTTCACAATTTTTGCATGGGCTTCATCTGTTTCAATGGGGCTAACTCTGTCCCTCCCATCGATGCGTCCATCAGCAAATTGAAAATGATTTACATCTGGGAGCAGTATAAAACTAGATAAAGGGTCCAGTCTCGAATCATAAGCATCAAGAAGAACACGTTCTAACGAAGTTAATGGATCCAGCATACCACCTATGGTCAACGTCGGGATAAGGGTCCTAGTGGCCTTCTTAAACCAATCATCTTGATTGTAGCTGCCTAGCAGGATCGTGCGGGCGGCGAGGGAGGGGGGTAAGCCACCTGATGCCAGACCCCCTTGAGAGTGTGCCAGAACAGTTATATCAGGCTCAAATCCCTCTTCCCGGATATCTTCGTTTAAACGCTTGAGAGTCTTTACTACTGTAGACTTTGTGGGATAGTTACCCAGAAAAGATACTTTTCCTACAATCAGAGATTCGCCCAGTGAGTCTTCAATCTTTTCAACCAAGCTGTCGTATGCCGCAGCCGGCATCAAAGAGCCTGGTACTATCAGGATTGATTTTTTCACTGGGGCTGTCAGCGCTAGTTGTGAAAGTACAATTGTAGAAGCGATAATCAATTTTCTGAGTTTCATGGTATTCCCTTTTTATAGTCTGACAAGGACGAACAGGTCTAGAATTTCGTCAGCAGTGTTGTAGCCAAAGTCAACGCGCATTTCGTCGTCAACATAGACTGTGTCGATGTAACCTTCGGCGCCAACAGGTCCCCTTGGATATTTAGAAAAACGAGTGGCGGAGAAGAATTTCTCTTCGTTTTCCTCAAGCTTGTATACTGTTTCTGTGATGTTTTTGGTTCCTAGTGCTTTAAGGTCGAGGTTGGTAAATTTGATCCTGATGCCATCACCCTGCTTCTCATAAGTTCCTCTTAAAAAAGCAGTAGCTTTT
Organism: Pseudobdellovibrionaceae bacterium; assembly: GCA_002725955.1. Taxonomy (GTDB): domain Bacteria; phylum Bdellovibrionota_B; class Oligoflexia; order Oligoflexales; family Oligoflexaceae. The sequence continues at coordinate 4,914 of PBRN01000266.1, read as the reverse complement.
AGTCCTACTCGGGTTTTGATCTCGCTAACGTTGTAGAAGAAACCATCTGCGTCAATTATCTGGAAGGTTCGACTTCTATCTAGGGTACTAAAGAAGTTGTTCGGTCGCGTGTCGTCAGAATCATCAGTCCACAATTGCTGCCAGCTTCCAATTTTGCCCTCAACCCTTTCCTCAACGGATTGGTTACCGCGATTAGCCAGCTCTTCTACTAGAGGTTGCAGTTGGGATCGAACTTCCGCAAAGTTGTCTAAACGCTCTGTATTATCTGCAGCGATTTTAATGATTTCATCCTTTAGCTCCTGAAAGCTCATGGATTCAATGTTGGAGCCATGTGCGAAACTGGCCATAAGTAATGATGCTGTTAAAAATATTTTTTTCATGTAGTTCTCCTGCAAGTTAAATAGCGTTTCTGCCATAGTAGAAACCGGTTATATAGTGCAAACACTTATTGTGTAAATGCCACCAACCGTTGCAATTACAGGATATGAAGCTTTTTTGCTAGACTGTTCCCAGTCGGATCTAGGGATGACAAAACGGCGCATATTACTCATGTGCCGGTTATATATGTTAAGTCCATGATACAATATGATTAATGTCAGGGGCCCGGATTTCATCGATTTCTATCAAGCTAATTTATGTTGTATTATCTCCGATTAAATGTCGGATTGATGGCAGGCCAGCTTTGATAAACTTAAAAAAACCGGCTGTAGCTACGGGCCAAAGCATCTCGTCCCAGGGGCGACGGAGCCATTCGATGCTGCTTGCGTTGGACAGCATTTTTAACTGATCCTTGCAGGGGCCAACAGGGGGGGAGTAACCGATAAAAGACCCCTGCTCTTGTTGCAGTTTCTTTAGACTCGAAATCATTCTGACAGGCATAGATCTATCCATTTCCAGCCTTGCAGCGGTATCGCTAATGGCCTCTTGCCGAAATTGATCAGGCAGTTTTTGGCCTTCATCATTAGGGTTAAAAATAATGATTTCTGAACAGATCTGATTCAGCTCGATGAACTCAAGGTCGGTGGTTAAATCGTCGGGGAATATGATGAGCGCCGTATATTTGGATGCAGAAGGTATAGTACTAATGGGCACGTGGGGCATCAGTGGATGCACTTCTGGTTCTTCGATGGTAAAGGCTGTTTCGGCTATCCCGACTGGATTAAATCGACCTTTGGTGAAGCGAGCGATATTGTCTCTACTGGCCAAATATTGCTTGCCTTTGGTATGCAGCCCAGCAACCCAGCGCCAGGAAAGGGTATTTACTGCAGGATCCCCATCAATCAGGTAATCTAAGAAAAGCTGCGCACCTAAATACCAAGGCAAGCGCAAAGTATAAATCCAAATACTGGCAAACCACATGCGGGCATGGTTGTGCAGATAACCCTTTTCTTTCAGCTCAATGATCCAGGCATCAAAGCAATCAATGCCCGTCTGACCTATTATGGCGGCTTCAAGCTGACGTTTTAGTTCGACCGGTAGATCATGCGTAAGCTGTTTTTGGTAACTAGTCCAAATGCTTGGTCGCCTCTCTAAATAGCCCTTCCAGTAGGTCCTCCATAACACTTCGTGCAGAAATTTTTCATTGGTCTGAGTGCCGCTGCTGGCAATAGAACGGCTTGCTATTTCGGCTTCGGTGATTAGGCGGTAACGGGTATAAGGAGATAGCACTGAGACATGCAGGTGATTACCTGGTCCTAAGTCGTATTTACGATGATCGCTGTATGAACGATCCTTACCATCGGCGATAAATTGAGCTAAGCGGCTCAAGCCTGTCTTACGTCGGCCTTCTAATCGAGTCATACGCCCTCCCATCTATGCGATACGGCTGGGACGATGATAGCAGATTTAAAGGGTCTTTGCTGTAACCTGATTGTGGCACCGGTGTTTGCAGTATGACATCGGATGGGATAAGGTGTTACCGATGTATGCTTCAAGAGTTAAGCAATAATTCAATATTGCGATTACAAGTAAGGTGCTGCCGGTGTTTATAGAAAAAGAAACCAATATCGATAGACCAGCCGAGGAAGTGTTCCAGTATGTTAAAGATTTTTCTCAGATTTATGAATGGGATAATCAGGTTGTCGAGGCCCAAAGGTTGGACTTGGCCCCAATCAAGGAAGGGTCAAAATTTAAGATCGTCTATTCTTTTATGGGCGTAACTCAAGATCTCATATATAACATCGAGACTATCGGTAGTAGTGCTGATCATCATTATTTGCAATTATCTGCCCGTGCGAAGATGTTTTCTGCTACTGATCGTATCGAAGTGCATTCGGTTACTGAAGATAGCTGCAGATTAGTTTATAGTGCCGACATTAAATTCACGATTTCGCAAACTGAGCCTTTTGTACGGGTCTATATGGAACGAGTTGGCAATGTGTTGATGAAGCGATTACGTATTGCTTTGGAAAAAGCTAACGAATGTGAGCCACCCCAGAAATATCTGAACCCACTAAGTGTTCCCTTTTGGTTTACCAGAAAAGGTTGGAATCAAAGGCGTAAGGGATTTAAGGCGACTCTGAGCTGCCCTCGGAAAATTCTGATCACGGGGCCAACCTCTGGATTGGGGCGTTCTATAACAACAACATTAGCCGCAAAGGGTTGTTCCTTTGTTTTAGTTGCCAGAAGTTCCTCTAAAATAGAACAGCTCAAAGCTGATTTATATAATCTCGGTTTCGAAGGCACACTGAAATCTTATGTATGTGATATGGCAGATTTGAAGACGGTGGTAGCGACTTGTAACAAGATCATTGATGATGATCAGGTGCCGGATGTTTTGATAAACAATGCTGCTGCTCTATATGCCAAACCTTTGGAAATTGATGGTATTGAACGCACTACAGTGGTTGATCTGATTGCACCATGGCTGATAGCACAGAAGCTGTCGCCGCAGATGCTAGCCGGTAGTTGTATCATTAATGTTACCTCAGGCGGCATGTATGCCGCAGGTCTCGATATCACTGAATTGAAACGAGCACGCAAACCTTTTTCAGGATCAAGGGCATATGCTTTGGCAAAAAGAGGCCTTGATGTTATGTCGTGGGGGCTTAATGAAAAATTAAAAGAGGCAGGAATACGGGTGCACAGTATGCATCCGGGGTGGGCGGATACCCCCGGTGTGGTTGACAGTTTGCCCGGCTTTCATAAAGTGACTAAACGTTGGTTGAGAAACCCATTTCAGGGATCAGACACTATTGTATGGCTTGCTATGAATAACCCTGAACAAGGCGGAGAGTTTTGGCTGGATAGAGTTAGGCAAAGCCGCTATCTGATGCCAGCCGGAGGCCGAAGTATGCCCGATGATTATCTTAGGCTCTCAAATTTTCTTGGGCAGTTTTCTGGTCCTGTTGCAAGCCATTGCTGATTAGATCAAACCCCTAGCTCAGCACTAGGAGAGGATCTATGAATCGACTAAATTGGCGCCACTTTTAAAGAGATATATTGCTAACTTCCCGTACGAAGCAAATAAAGAGCTTGATCTTTATTTGCTAGTTAAGAGGCTTCATTCCCGATCTAGAGATTGGTATTGTCGCCGCTCTGATTAACTTCATCTTTTTCCTTAAATTTAGATATGAGACAAAAAAATCAGGCCTGTGGATACAATCCCGATATTCATTATACCGTCGCTCTTAATTTACGTGAGATTATTTAGTAGTTCATTAGAGATGACTCAGATTAAGAATTTTTATCATAATCGTTTGTTATTCACAGTCAATTTCAGGGAAGGGAGAGATCAGGTATCTTCTTTAAAAAATCGGGGGTAATTAATCTTAGGCCACCGCCAGTGAATTGCTTGAATGTATATTGTGAGTGGCATTCTTCACAATTTGTATAATTAGGTGCATTGTGCGACGGTCTAGTGGCCGCATCTGAAAAATGGCAGCTGATGCAATTTTCAGGGGTACCCTCATAAATACCCGTATTGTGACAGGATCCGCAGTCAAGTGTCCTGTGAATCCCTTGCAGTGGAAACCTTGAATCACTATGCCGGAAGCGGGTGACATTCCATATTTGCTGGCTATGGCAAGTTTCGCAGCGTATTAAAGCACCATTATGAGCATCGTCTTTTGCATGGCAGGTAATACAGTTTTCGCTTGAACCTTCCAATTGTTGTCCATTAATGTGGCATTGATTGCATGAAAGAAAGTTGTGTGCTCCAACGAGCATTGATTGAGCATGAAAACTACCGCCAACTGCATCGCCGGTGCCCCAGCCTCCGGGGGTGTGACATTGCGAGCAATCTTTACCCCTTGTGGGTTTATGAATGTCGGCATGACAGGTACTGCATTCGTTGACTTTATTGATGTTAAAAATATATTTCCCCATGCGTCTTATTGGGTCTGTTTTAAATACTTTTTTGGTTGGAACATGACAATCTTTACACTTGGCTTTACGATGTTTCCCCTCCAGTACCCATCTGGTCTGATCATGGTTGAAAGGTGGCTTTTTAAGGAAACTAGCAGTTGAATGACATGATTTACAAGACTTGCTGGCAAATTTCCGATGGAATTGTTTTTTATGAACATTATTGTGGCATTGCTCACAATAGCCTTTCGAGGCGAATTTAAATTTGAATTTTTTACCTTTTCTTGGTGGCTTTGTCGGTATAGTAACATTGCTTTTTACATGGCATTTAGAACATTGTTTATTAATCTTGCTGTGAGCTCCGTCGATTTTAAATTTAGTTAAATTATGATTGAACTTTTTTCTCTTTTTGAACGCCGTTGTCGTATGACACTGAGCGCAAGATTGTTTTAAAAATCGTTTAGAAAATTGCTTTTTATGCACTGAATCGTGACAACTGACACAGAACTTTTTGTTGGCGTTGGGAAATTTATATACTCCTTGACCGTCTATGCGGTGACAGCTATCACAGGTTTGTTTTTTATGCTCACCGGTTAAAGGGAAGCGTGT
>PBRN01000265.1 GCA_002725955.1 Pseudobdellovibrionaceae bacterium | reverse complement strand
TGATTGTCGAAATCCTGAAGATTGATGGTTACCAGGTTAATTATGCTTGTTCTGGTCGTGAGGGTATCGAGTCTATGAGAAAACAGACTCCAGATCTATTGTTGCTTGACATGATGATGCCCGAAACTTCGGGAGAAGATGTGATCAATACGATGCAGAGTGATCCTGTTCTGCAAGAGGTATCAATTATCGTGATTACTGCCCGAGCTAGCAACGAAGATCGCATTTTGGGGCTTAAGTTGGGAGCTGATGACTACTTATCAAAACCGATCTATGCGAATGAATTGCGATTACGGGTTAGAAATATGACCGAGCGCCGGCGTTTGTTGCAAGTTGCCGAACAATCTGTGCATCAGGATAAATTACTTCAACTCGGTGAGATGTTTCAGGATCTAAGTCATGAGTTGAAAAACAAACTACAGGGCACTTCGGCTATGGTTAGGTTGGAATCCGAAGATGGTAGGTTGTCTATGGCAGGAACTCGCTTACCAGTCGACGAGAAGAATGCATTAGCAGAGGCTTTGGTTGGAAAGTTTAATGATCTCGATAAAATAGAAAGGGAAAAAGGATTGGATCTCGGCAGCCAAAGGGATAAAGGAAGGAAAGTTAGGCGACATATTCGCTCTAATTTAGTGGAACTAGATTTATCGATGGAGCATTTAACTTCTATTTGGTTACAAGTGAAGCAGAGTCCTTTGGATGAAATTAAGTATCTAGAAAGTCAGTTGAAGTTATTTGTTCAATATCAAAATATGAAATATGGATTGCAGGATTGCTTAGATCTGGCTCAAAGCGTTTTATCTTATACAAGGCGTGATGATCATACGCAAAACAGTGATTTGGTAAAGAGTTGGCGTCAGACCATGATATTGATTGATCCTCGAGCACGGAAAATAGGGGTAAGTTGGGATATCAGTATTCCCGAAATAGAAGTTCGGATTGCTCCCAGTTCTTTGACCCAGGTGCTGGTTAATTTAGGGATTAATGCGATCGATGCTATTTCTTCCCTTGGTCCAGATGAAAAATGGATTCAGGTGCAGGCTAAGCAGAGCTCAAGTGAGATCATTATTGAGATTGCCAATGGTGGACTGCGGATTCCGACCATATTGTCTAAAAAATTATTTGACCGTGGATTTAGTACAAAAGGAGAGTTGGGTTCTGGAATTGGGCTCTATGTTTGTCGGCGGCTGATTAATGCTGCCGGGGGTACGATAGCTTATGATGAAGAGAGCAAACACCCGTTGTTTCGGATTATCCTGCCTTCTCCTGGAGAAGAAAATGATAAAGGGTTTAACATTTAAACCCCTATTTTAATTTACTTACTCTATGTCCCTAGCAAGCCGCTCCGTTTCCCTGCTTAGATCACATCTATTGTTTAGACAGGCATATAAATTAACTTCGTTTCTGTTCTGATCGGTCCACATGAAAATGTATCGCTTTCCATACATGCTGCAGTCATTCTCAGGCGCTTCGTATTGTGGAATAAAGCGGTAAATCCATGAAATCGGGCCATAACTTCTGCGGTTAAATCTAATATTCAATGATGGTGCGGTATTATCCTTGGGATTTTCTAGGTTATAAGGAAAACTTACTACCATGTTTCGGTTGGCTGGAATAAGATACCTTTTCCAGCTTTCTTCTCCATAAGCCCAATCGATGGTTATTTCTGTTCCGGTTGTATTGTAAACACAGGCTAATGCCATATTATCGGGATGATAAAGCTCCGACCGGTCATCGTATTGCTCTGAATGGTTATTTTGAATGATGGGCTGATTAGGTTGTGGTTCGTTTTTAGCCAATACTGTGGTCGGAATCATGATGCTTAGGGCCAAGATGAGATGATTCATTGTTCTACTCCCTATTTTGCGTAATTGATAAATTGATTTTTATGCTGATATTATATCTATAATAAGCTTTTTTTGGGATAGATAAAATTTATTTCGATGCAACTGTTTATTTGGGCAGAGCCCTTGATGTTTATTTTCAAAGATGGATTATCTTTATGTAGATTTCGTCCTATCGTGCTAATTTAAAGCAATGACTTGCTGATATTGCTTTGCTTATGCTTGCTTATTATAATGATATTAATTTTATTGGATACTTGCTAAGGTTGACTCATGTATAAGCTGCAGATATTTTTTTATGCGATTTTTATTAGCGCTTCGTCGACTAGCATGGCGAAACAACAAGAAATTGTAGGCGCTATTAAATCAATTACGGGTGGTGCTCTGATTTTGCGTAACCCGCAAAAAGTTACTAATCCTAGGTTGAAACGGCAGGCGAAGAAACGGGGCTTTGCCATTAAGAGTGTTGATGGTTTGCACTATCAATCCTATGAAGCTTGGTTAGGTACTAAGATAAAGATGGGAGATAATATCTTTGCCGATCGCGGTGAAGTAGAGGTCGTCCTTGATGATGGTTATCATATCAAGCTTGCTCAGGGCACTCGCATAAAGATTAGTCCGCGGTTAACAAAATGGTTAGATGGTAAGTGGATCAATCTTCTTATTGGTAAAATGAGAGTTTCGAGCTTCAAGAGAGAGCTTGTTAAAAATGATCGAAGACTTCCTGTGGTTGAGTTTCGTACAAGTTCGATGGTGATAGGGGTTGAAGGAACCGACTTTGCCGTGAACCAGGGTTATTCGAGGAGCAAAATACTCACCCTTCAGGGCAAGGTCAAAGCCCGCAGGGTTTCCCCCCAAGCGCAAAAAGTTTATCTGAAGGCAGTGAAGGCATTTGAGCTAAACGATCAGAGGGGACTGATCCAGGCCAGTCAAAGACTCCAACAATTGCCGAAGCGTAAATTTATAACTGTTGATGCCAATCAGGTGGTTGATTCTGAAACGTTCAGATCTTCCAAGAAGAGTGCCTTAGCTCGGCCATTAATGGCGCGATCATTAGAGCGCAGAGACGTAATGCTTTTTGATGATCTGCAGACCCGCTTTGGTCATTCAGACGATGATCCCTTAGCAAAGTTAATTTCCTATTATCGATCCCAGCAACTAAATTCATTTCATCCTTGGTTTGTCTCCGCAGGAGCCATGAAAAGAGGTTTTGCGATGCCGGACTACTGGGAAAACCTAAAAAAGGCCCCGATCATAACCAACCCTGGGGGCGTGCTAGCTATAGGTTACACTTTTGCCGAAATCTTCGAACTGGATCTTAGTTTTAGCTATACCCGATGGGCTATTAGGACCTGGTCTAACGCCAGAATGGGGCACTGTGGCATTGTCAGTGAAGGTTATAGTTCCGCAGCCATAGGCCTTGGTGTTTTCCATCAGCTAGGCCAGTGGCAGTTAGGCAGTAAAATTTCTCTTCAAAGTGAAACAAATGTGAGTGTTGATTACGATACGGTAAATAATGCGAGTGAACTGCAAAGTGTGTTCTACAGGATTGGGGAGGGCGGTTGGGCTATGCTGCATATATCGGGGAGGTACGTATTTCATCCCCGTCTTAGTCTGCAGCTTGATCTAGCCGGAGGAAAGACTTCAGTCGAAGCGAAGAACTTTCTTCCAGCTTTTTCAGATGATGATCTGAACCAATGGTCTAAAGTACAAGCTTCTGTGGGCAATGCCTTATTAAGTCTTTCTTATCGATTTGCCATATGATCGTCACTGGGTTCCGATATCGCACTCTTCTGCATCGTTAAGAATCCAGCTGTGATACCTTTTGCCAAGCCGGGCGGCTCTGGCAAGTTTCCAACCATTTTTGCAAATTGTTTAGGCCCTCCAGCGAAAACCCAAGGCTCTTGTAGACTGAGGCTACTGATGCCACGTTAATATCTGCCAGGGTGAACTCTTCGCCAGCAAGATATCTCTTATGGTTTAGCTCTTGATCGAGAATGACCAAAAGTGGTTTTACTTTTTCAAGGTTAGTATCAATGACCTCCTGATTTCGTCTTTCTTCGGGAATGAAGTGGAGTTGAATAAAGACTTGAATCAAAGGTGGCTGCAGATCAACTTGAGACCAAGTGCTCCACTGCTGAACTAAGGCCCTTTCTAAGGCAGTAGTGCCAAGAAGGTCTTGCTTCCATTTTTCGGCAATGTAAAAGTTAATGGCAGTTGATTCCCAAAGAGTCGCCGATCCATCCCGGATACAGGGGACTTTCCCATTCGGATTCAATTTCAAAAACTCAGCTGACTTATGATCTTTATTCCGCATACTAAATGGGGCTTGCTCCCAGGGCGCACCAGCTTCTTCTAAAGTCCAGTAACAACGTCCTGCACTTGATTGAGGAGATCCATAGATTGTGATCATAGATTGATTCCAAATTGATTAATTTAGTCAAATGACAGGATGAATATGCACCTAAATCATAACCTGAATCAAGTTCTGCTTCAGCAATGTTGCTTGAATCTTTATCTTCCCTAAAAAAAACAAAACTAAAACAATTGCTTACATTTGCTGGTGCCATATTATAAGGCGTTATTGCGGCATAGCCTGGGTCTTTTGGTGTGTCAAAAGTAGTCTGAATAAACTAACCCCCAAACAGTTTGCATTTTTGTTTGGGGGTTAGTTTAATTTTATTAATTATATGCGTTATTTTAGCTTTATAGACTTGATGTAGTCCAGCTTCGGAAATGATTTGCTCAGATAGTTATTCCCCTGGGCTTGGATCTGACCTTGGTTGGGTTTTTCTCCATAACCTTTAAAGACTTTGTCGAATATCTGAAGTCCTTTTTTATCCACCTTACCAAAGGGGGTAAAGCCTTGGCTGTCCAGAAACGCATTGTTGTTTGTGTTGATAAACAATTGCACTGTTCTCGTATGGGGTCCGGCAGTGGCGAAAGTTATGAAACCTCTATCATTTGAGACTTTAGGGGTGGCTTTAGGGTCATCCTTAATCTTGGCTTCCCTCCATACTTTGCTAACGGCAGGATTACCATGGATACCAAACTGGACCATAAATCCATCGATGGCACGGAATAATGCTATATCTTTAAAATAATCTTTTTTGACCAAGGTATAAAATCTATCTGCCCCATTTGGAGCCCATTTTCTGGTGATATCTATTTGAAAACTGCCTAAACTCTTATTTTGCATTTCAACAATGACCGTATATTTTGCTGGTGATTTCAGATCTGCTTTGCCGGGTTTTGGTATGGCGTTTGCGGTCAAACTTAGGGTGCATGTCAGTAGAGTCGTTAGCAATAAGGTTGTTATCTGATTGGACATTCTGAATCTCCATTAAGATTTGTTGATTTTTCATCCTTCACCTTAAGGACCTATTGTAAAATATGCAAACGAATTGAAATCATGAGGAAAGGTTGTTGCAAAAATCAGGAAACTTTGTTGTTAATTCTATACCTACATCTGTTGGGCTTTTGTTTCTTGTTTTTGAAATTTTTCACTGAAAGGTTTAGATTAACATGTATTTAACTTCACCGAGGGTCCTTTGCCTTGCGATCTTCATGATTTTCGCTAATTTTATGTTCGTTGGTTGTTCAGGAAAACGACCAACCAATCTAGGGGGATTACAAACTGATCTTATTCCTTGTCCCAGTAAGCCCAATTGCGTATCTAGTCTGGCGCAAAATGAGCAGCACAAAGTAGAACCCATAGGCTATGAAGGGCCACAGGACCGGGCGATGAATCGAATAAAAAAGATCATTGAAACCGATAACAGCGGAAAAATAATTTATGCTGGACCTACCTACGTGTATGCTGAGTACACCAGTCGAATCTTTGGTTTTGTCGATGATGTGGAATTCTTGGCAATCATAGATAATCCCGGGGTTCAGGTTCGTTCAGCCTCCCGCTTGGGATATTCCGACATGGGAGTTAACCGCAAGAGGATCGACGCCCTGCGGACTGAGTTTAAAAAGTTGCAGGCCACTGATAAATCAGTGAAAAAACCGAACGAGAATGAGGACGCAAAGTAATGAAATCCAGTCAGCTGCAGTTATGTTCGAGGCCGGAAGGTCACCCTAGTGCGGAAAACTTTAGTATGGTCCACGTGGATTTACCAGAGCTTAAGGAAGGACAGATTCTGGTGAGGAACGAGTTTTTGACTGTAGATCCCTATATGCGTGGGCGGATGAATAACGTGAAATCATATGTACCCCCATTTGAATTGAATCAGCCTCTCGAAGGAGGGGCCGTAGGCTTTGTGGTGGAATCAAAAAATTCCGCATTCAAGGTTGGGGAACCTGTCCTGAGTGGGTTCGGCTGGCGTGATTTATGGGTTGCCGAACCGAAGGGAGTGATTTCTCTAAAAAACATGGAGGATTATCCTCTTTCATGGGCTCTGGGAACCCTTGGTATGCCTGGTCTGACCGCATGGTCTGGTTTGCATAAAGTGGGGGCATTACAACCCAATGAAACAGTCTTTGTCTCGGGGGCTGCAGGTGCTGTTGGCAGTATTGTTGGGCAGTTAGCGAAAGCTCATGGGGCTCGGGTGATCGGGAGTGCTGGGTCTCAGGCAAAAGTCGATTGGCTGAAAGAAATCGGCTTTGATGAGGTGATCAACTATCAGAAGCAACCAATCCGTAAAGCTTTGGCAGAAGTTACTGCCAAAGGCATAGATTTGTATTTTGATAATGTGGGAGGCTCTCATCTAGAGGCTGCCATTGATCGTATGAATGTAAAAGGCCGCATAGTATTATGTGGAGCTATTGAACAATACAATCAGTTGGAACGGCCCTCTGGCCCTGACAACATGATCATGATCGTGGGCAAACAGCTCAGCCTTAAGGGGTTCATTGTGTCCTCATACAATACTTACCATAACCAATTCCAAGAGGACGTCAGAGGTCTGATCGGCAAAGGCCAGGTCACAGTTCAGGAAACCGTTTCAGAAGGCCTAGACCAGATGGTCAATGCCTTTTTGGGGCTCTTCTCAGGACACAATACAGGAAAGGCTATTGTTAAGTTGTCGCTTAACTAAAAGCATTTAACCATTTTTGATTGGCTGATTTGAATATACAGCTCAAAAGCCTCACCGATTAATCGGTGAGGCTTTTGATATTGATCTAATAAGATTTCGTTTTGTCTTGAAGGTGGTCAGCTATCATACAGACCAGTGATTTGTGACTCATACCTTTCTAAAACAACTCTTCGCTTTACCTTGAGTGAAGGAGTAAGGAAGCCGTTATCCGGTGTCCATTCTTCAGAAATAAGCGTGAAGTTTTTCGGAACCTCGTATTCTTTGAATGGGCCTTTGTATTTCTTCAATTCTTTGGCGAATAAAGATCTAATTTCATGATTTGACAATAAATCTTCATCATGGATATCTTTTCGCGCAGCATAGTTTTTGACCGCTTCATAGTTGACTCCAATCAGACAAACATTGTGCTTGCGGTTTTCTCCGAAGATGAAGGCATTTTCGATATAGGGAGATAATTTCAGGGATTCTTCAAGTGGACTAGGCACAACATATTTGCCGTTTTCTAGTTTGTACTGCTCTTTAATCCGGCCAGTGATATGAAGGTATCCGTTCTTATCTAGGCGTCCTAAATCTCCAGTTCTGAAACCGCCGTCGTCAGTCATAACCTTCTTAGTTTCATCAGGCAGATTATGGTAACCCTGCATAATATTAGGTCCATAAGCGATGATCTCACCCTCATTGGTTTTGCCCGAAGCTACGCTGGTATCAATCACAACTTTAACCTCAGGGATGAGCTGACCGACGGAACCTATTTTGACTGCTCCTAATCGGTTTGCTGAAATCATTGGACTGGTCTCACTGAGTCCATATCCCTCGAAAACTACAATGCCTAAGTTATCGACGAAATGGGCTACTTTGGGATCAAGAGCCGCAGCTCCGCTGATCGCATAGCGTAATTTACCGCCGAAGGCTTGGCGAACTTTGGCGAAAACAACTTTTTGGGCTATGCCGAGCAAAATCTTCTCTTTTAGGCTCAGTTTGCTGCCTTCTTTCTTGCTCTGTTGAAGTTCGAGTCCCTTATAGAAGAGTGCTGCTATTGGGCCGCCCTTGTCTTTCATTTTGGCGTTAACCCCATCATAGATGCGGTTGAAGATCCTGGGTACAGCCATGAGGACAGTTGGTTTGATTTCAGATAAGTTATCGGTAATTGTGTGGACGCCTTCTGCAAAGCCTGTAGCAAATCCTAAGTAAATAAGCATATGCAGTTCACCGACCTGACCGAAAATGTGGGCCCAAGGCAAGAATGAAAGGGTGACATCACCAGGAGCAAAGCTGAACATTTGAGCAGAAGCGTAACAGTTGCTAAGGATATTGCCGTGGGATAGCATCACGCCTTTTGGATTGCCTGTGGTGCCTGAAGTATAAATCAAGCCCATTAAATCTTCAGAATGAGGGAAATAAGGTTCAATCGGATGAGTTTTTCCAATTTCTATCAGAGAATCGTAGGTATCGCTCTCCTTCTTATCTCCGTTGATATTAATAGCCCACTGTAGATCGGCTATTTCATCAATCATACCAACTATTTGCCTGTGTATCGAAGCTTCCCAGCTAAACACAACCTTAGCATGAGAGTCACGGATGATATATTTCCAGTCAGCCGCAGTTTGATTTTCATACATAGGAACGAAAACAGCGCCGAGGCTATAGCTGGCATAGGCTGCTACAGCCCATTCAACACTGTTTCTGGCGATAATAGCTACTTTATCGCCTTTCTTGATTCCTAATTGAGCCAAACCTCCGCGCATATGATCAACTCTGGAACCAAACTCTTTATAATCGATCCATCGATATTGCCCGTTCATTTTAGTGGCAAATATAGGATTGTCGGCAAACTTCTTTCGGGATCGTTCTAGACTTTCAACTAGGTTACTGGGCTTTTTCGTACTCTGTTCCATAATGACTTGGTCCTCCTCATATCCGAATTATATAATATATAGTCGACTCACTCAGGCTGATTCACATCTTTGTGCAGCAATTGTTCTGGATTGATACCTTGCTACAAGCAAAACTCATACCAAGATAAGCACCCGATATTTATAGTCACAAATTGTCCAATTTGCACTCGCTGTCATATTTTTAGAGGGGGTATGTCTCCCGCCGGTGTCATGCTCGAAATTTTTTGTGGGAAGGTATTACCAGTTTCCCAAAATAGGAGCAAACATTCGTTAGTTATTAGCTGTCTTGGCGGACAGATCCAGAGGCTTCATAAATTTTATTCCTGTAGACTTATGTCACTTGCCCGAGTCAGTGAGGAGCAGATCTAACTAAAAATGAAAAGTGTTAAATTATTATCGTGATACATTATTATCTCAATAGGAGTTAAAGCTCTAAGTTGAACGAGCTGAGTAAATTTTTTTTCTGAGCTACTCTTAGGTCTTAAGCTGAAATAAGTTGACCTACATAATTTTACCCTCGATGAGAGCATATCTGCAGAAATTCTAGACAAGACTGTTTGGTTAGTCATCCTCAACCACAGCAAGTTGGCTGATTTTACATCATGACATTCATAATATTTTTATTTGTTCGCTTTGGTTTGATTTGGTGGTAATACACACTGACTAGAAAATCTCCACGAATATCATGTAAAGGAATGCTTCTATGAAAGCCCTTTGGATCCTATTAGCTTCTGGTGTCCTGTTGCCGGCTCAGCTGATGGCAGTGGATGACCCTCAAATCTCTGAAGCGCAGTTCAATCAGCTAATCGATGCTGTGATCGATATCCATGAACCCGATATTGAAGCTTGGGGCGATACCAAAAACCGTTTTATCAATCGGTATTGGCGGAGCAAAAAAATTGGAGCGTCAGCATATCGGCGCGGTAGTGAAGGCAATAGCTCACTGTATTTAACTGTCTATGGTCAGACGGTAAGGCATGAACTTAGCACCCCAGGTGGCTTTGCCCTGATTCTTTGCCATGAAATGGGTCATCTCTATGGTGGGCCTCCCTACCTGGACGAAAAAAATCGATTAAGTGCAGAAGGAGTCGCAGACTATTATGCGGTCAATAAATGCCTTCCGTTGATGAAAGATAGATTCCCGGATCTTCTTCGGGAGAGTGAGGATCCTTCTTCTTTAATAGCGGAAATTTGTAATAGCGATCCTGGTTGCCAGTTTCAAATAGAATCGGCCTTGGCAGCGGCGCGGTTAACCGCTGACACGCTCGGAAAAAAAGCACCTTCTTTGGACACACCTGACCTGAGCGAAGTAGATGAAACTGAGCTTTGGTATCCGGAAACAGTCCAATGCAGACTTGATAACTACGTAGCGGCTGCTTTCGATCTCAGTTATCCCCGTTGCTGGTATAAATACTAATTTTTCTTTAGAGGAAAGAGGGTAAAATCATGAATAAATGCTGTCTATGGATTATTTTTGCTAGTTTGTTGATGAGCAGCAGTCACCTGAGAGCGCAAGGTTACTATCTGCCTTCAGATGCATATTTCTCAGATCAATGGCAGTTGCATAATGAAGGCCCTTTTAGAAATAGGGACGGTAAGGGGGCGGTCAAAGGATCTGATCATGCCCATATTGCCGAAGCCTGGCAAGAATTGATGAACCTTTCAGGCAAAAGAGATTTATCCGAGGTTGGTAAATCTATTCGTTTAGCCATTATCGATGATGGCTTCGATTTGGAACACGAGGATCTAAAGGGTAAATATATAGCCACCAAAAACTTTGGTAGCCCTGTGATTCCTGGGAACCTGTTCTCGCAACAGCCTAGAAATGTTCATGGCACCCTAGTGACTGGGTTGGCTGCTGCCATTGGGGATAATGGGGTCGGTATTGTAGGCGCTTGCCCCGGGTGTAGAATCATTGCTGCCAGGATGTCCGAGAAGGCACCTCCTGGTATGACCCAGGAGGACTACCTTGGCCAGGTCTTTGATTGGGTGATCTCCCAGAAACCCGACATCATTAACTGCAGCTGGGGAGCTGATGGTCAGAGCCCACGTTTCTGGGCGCAGCTGATGGAAAAACTAAGTGCTGGGAGAGATGGTAAAGGCATTATTCTGGTAGCTGCTGCAGGTAATGATGGAAGAAGTCTGGAATCCAACGGTATGGCGAGTCATCCATATGCTATCACGGTAGGTGCCAGTAGCAGTCTGGCGAAGCGATACAGTTACAGCCGCTATGGAGCTGGGATCGATGTCTTGGCTCCTTCATCCAAAGGAAGCGGCGGACCCTCCAACTATGTGGATCGGATCTATACGACGGACAACTATCTGGAACCGGACTGTCTGATCCCGGGCAGGAAGGCTAATGTCAGTTGCTCTGATAGGGCTGGGCTTACCCCCCATAGTCCGGTAGCTGGTGGCGATGGCTGGGAAGGTCGATATTCCTATCGTTTTTCTCATACTTCTGCTGCTGCCCCCTTGGTCTCTGGTGTGGCTGGCTTAATTCTGACTGCGAACCCTGAACTGGAAGCGGACGAGGTTCAGCAAATTATTCAATCTTCGGCAGATAAGATCGAACCGGAAGTTGCCAAATATGATCGTGATGGTTGGAGCGTAACTCATGGTTATGGGCGGTTGAATGGAGTTAATGCGGTTCGGTCTGCATGGTGATGAGCCGCTATGGGATGGGTGAACACGGTCGACGCCATCAGGATAAAAAGATCTAATAAAACAGTGTGTTGCTTTGATAGAGACACTGGGCTGCTTGAGCAGCCCAGTGCTTAACCACTAGCTTTATAGAAAATTCCATTTTTTAAGAGTGTCCCAAACGATTTTAGTCGCTTGCCCTTGCTGCGCTCTCCTTGCAATAGAATTAGATTTTGCCGGAGGGCACCGATAATCGGCAGGGTAGTGACTTTCTCTTTTAAATCGCTGACATAAGAATGCATCTACTGTCGCAGGGTTGCCCCAGCCGGCAATAAATCCCATATGAGTGCCGCCTTCGATGATAAAGGTATCTCCCTGTGGGGTAAAATCTTTGGCGAAGGGGATACTGTACTGAGTCGGGGCTACAGAATCATTGGCTCCGATAATCATGGTTATTTCTGGATTAAAGGGGGTTGGCACTGGTATCCCCAATCGTTCGAATTCGTGGGTAGGAGGAGCAATCGCTATTACCCCTGCTGTATTGATTTCTGCGCCAGCTAGAATTGCTGATAGTGATCCCAGGGAGTAGCCGAGCATGATGCTGTTTTTAGCCTGGCCATTCATATACTCGAATAAAAACTCCATATCTTTTGCTTTATCTTCGAGATCATCGGCCCGGTTAGCTCGTGGAGAATTCGATGCCGCAATCCGGAAACCTTCTCCAGCAAGTTCTTCCAGCAGGGCTTGATTTTCTGCTTTGGTGGAAAGCATACCGTGACTGTAGATGATCAAAGGCAGATCGTTCGGATCCTTATTTTCAACCGAGGGGGTATAGATGTCTGTGGTTAGTCTGCGATTTCTTTCTTGATCGACTAAATTGATAGTTTGTTTTTGCCATTGATACGGTTTTTTATCGGTGGTCTGGCCGTAGCCAACAGAAATACCAAAGACGAACTGAATACATAGATAACTAAAGGTAACGGACATCATTTTCATAGGAGCCTCCATAATTTCGGTTTACTTTTATTTATCATTAGCTCAGGATTTGAACAATGATTGAAAAGATAAATAACTGAAAATATTGGATTCTAACCGTTGTTCTTGGAAGGGAGGATGAAGGGGGGTGTCTTCCACCTACATGGAGGTTGTCATTGCTCGGATGGTATCAAAAAGATTCATTAATATCAGTGGTTTGTTTAATCATGCAGTCTGGTGGTCAGAATAGAATCATAATCAGGCCGGTTGGCAATGGATCATAAATAGGGAAGTCAATGGACCATTAGATTTTTTACCCCCGAGACATCCTCCCGGAGACCGAAGCTGATTTCCACCCGACGGGACTGAGTACAATCGTAGATCCCGCAAGGGGCTTGTTGCTTATCTGGAACTGTTTGAAGGGCATTCTGATTTTGTTCAGCGCTAATTGGTCGGGAAAAACTCATGCCAGATACAGCGAGCAAGCCGCGGAATTTCTCTTTGTTACTGAACTCTCCAAACTGGCGGTGAAATATATGATTGGCTACTGCATTAGCTCGGTTGATACTTAGTCGCATGTTGAAACGGTAGGCTCTGCTATCCGCTTTGATCGGGTCAACTGGTTTGCCTTCGAATCTGGGAGAGGCATGTCCAACAATATTAATATCAGTGATAAGCGGACTAATTTTGGGGTTACTCAGCAATTCTTCGGCATAAACCGGTATTAGCTTTTTTAACTTTAATTGCATGTCCTCTTGAACGGTAAAGCTGTCATTTGCAAATAGATAACTCTGGTCTGATCGAAGAAAAATCTTACCCGTTTTTCGGTCCAAAGCCACATCAATGCCTAGATCCTTAAAGCGAACAGCCATATTACTGGCGATAACCTTCCGGAGCTCCTTATGATAAGCTTGATTTTTTAACTTTTTGATTTCTCGTTCTTTGTAAGCAGCTTGCTTTTTCATTTTTTGCTGGGTTTGCTTAAGTTGTTGTTTTTCTGTGAATGCTTTTTTCTCTGTATGAGTCAGTTTAACTTCTGCTTGCTCTGTCTTCTTCTTTTCTGTGTTAACCATTTTCTTGAGTTCTTGGTTTTTCTTTTTAAGGATCATCATTTCCTTATCAAATAAGTTTTCTTTCTTACCAAAAGCTTCGAGTTGTGATCTAGAAGCAGACAAACTTTTCCCCACGGAGGTCAGTTCTGTTTTGATTGTGCCGTTAAGCGCCTTTTGTTCATTGAGCTCTTTGCCTAGATTTTGGTTGGCTTGATTACTTTTGCTAAGCTTTTCTTGGTAATTTTTAATGTTATTGTCTAATTTCTTATTCGTCTGATTCTGTTCATATAGTTTGTCTTTTTGGCTTTTAATATTACTGTTTAGGCCAGCGATCTTTTTATCGTTTGCTTCAATGGTAGCTTTTAGTTTAGTGATAAAAGCATCCTTAGCTTCCACAACCCGTTCTTTGTTATCTAGGCTTTGTTCTCTCACGAGTACATTCTGTTGCAGCTTTTTTATGTCCTTCTCTTTACTGTCAGTAATTGTTTTCAACATTGCTATTTTTTCGTCTTGCATTTTCGCATGTTTATTCATCTTCTGTATTTTTTCCGATTTGTTTTGGTTTTGGTTTTCCGCCTTATTTAGCTGAAGGGAAAGATCTTGGATATTGTTGACCAGAGAATTAATCTCAAAACTTTGTGAGCGTATGAGCTTGTTAGCTTTTTGCAGTGCGATATTTTTATTAAGGTGACCTTCCTGCAATCGAGTCAGTGTCTTTTTCCGTTCTGAAATTGTTTTGGATAGCATTTGTACTTTGCTGAGATAATCGTCCAATATCTTTTGTTGGGTATCTATGTCGGATATGGAAGCTGTGAGTTGTTTTACATCTTTATCATGCTGAACTTTTTGTCTTTTTGGTATAAGCCCTCTGTCCAACATTTTCTGCTCTTGTTCGATTTGAGCGCTATGTATTTTTTCTACGCTGGCAGCTAGTAGCGCATAGACAAACATCATCAGGAAAACCACAGCAACTGCCATAAATAAGTCGCTATTACTTGTCCAAACTTGATTCTGATCTTGATTTGAATCGAGGGATTCGTCAGAACTATCCACTTAACCTCCGGGCATTCTCCTGGTCGACTTTGGGAATATCGGTATGAAAAGTTTGGTAGTTAAGAAAGATCTTAGATTATAAGAGTGCTTATTTTTGAAACACCTAATAATACTTTAGAAAATAATAAAACTAAGTCGTTTATAATATGAATTCGTACTGATGTGCGGTTTTTTGGCCGTTCTAATGTGATTTAACAGAAAGGGTTTGGCAGATATTTATATATGGTCCTAAACACTAGGTTTAGTTAATACCCAACTATTTATTGATCTAAATACGTTCCTTGCTGTAAACATAGCCCAGCTTTTCTGATGTCGTTTGTAGTGTTGAAGTTACCTCCCATAGAAAACTAGCTTCGTCATCGCCGATATCTAGAAACTTGGGATTTGAGTATTCAACGGCAACATGCATTTTTTGTTGCGCTGTATCTAAGCTACATTTGATAAAGTAATCTTGGCGATGCCATGAAAAAGTTTTATTTTCAATGGCAGGAGACTCGTTAAAAGTGATTGCAAGGTTGCAAATTGCCTCTATTTCTGCAGGTAATAAGTTTAAATGACTCATAACTACCATCTCAGCTGGTTTTTTAATCACTATCAAAAATTGTTATAATTAGGTAAATAACTTAATAATGCTACCATAGCCATGTATCGATTTCACGTTCTTAATGAATTATTCTAAGACTTTCATTCCTCTCTGACCCACCATTGATATGATGATGATACTTTTATATGGATATTTTATTAAGTTCGGATAAAATATCCAATCCTTAGGATTTATGTTTATGTATGTCTAATTTATTTTACCGATTCTAATTTATTTCGTTATTTTGTTTACACATGTGGATTGGAAAAAATCTAGTTTCTGTTTTCAGTATGTAAAGTAATTTGCAATAAATCTTATAGGCATGCGCACAGGTGGGTAGACTCTTCGGATATGATTGAGCTGCCATCGTTATCGGGACCTATAGCGGTTTTAGATGTTGAACCTGCACGGCCACAAGCAACACTCCCTGTGCTGGATGATTTCTGGCCTACACCGGTAAAGCTACCGCTGTATAAGCCGGTGTCAAAGTATGCTTGTTGACATCGGTCATTAAAAGAACTCCTGTCAGGATCTGTTGAAGGGTTTCCGAAGGCCGATGTATAGCCGGCTTTATCGAAAGACGTTCCCTTTCTGCTGCAAGCATTTGCACAGCTTTCTCCGACCTTACTGTTCATCCATTTACTGTCATTCCAGATCGAAAAGGGGGTTCTATCTATTTCACCGGATAAGATGTTTTCTACCGTACTTGATACTGAGCTACTATAGCCGTCGTTAAACGTTAATTTAATCTCTATCTGAGCAAGTTCTTGTTCCGTGATTGGGGTGTCAAAAGTTAAAATCAATATAGATTTATCGACGACTTCATTTGAAACTGGTTCGACCGGGCTATCCCATGACCAATAAACGGTCTCATCCGGTTCTAGTGCTTGTAGCGTATTTGATTCCGAGTTCATCAAGGAAACGGTCAATTTAGTTTCGTCGCCATTTATTTCTGTTTTGGCGTCGAGATAGATGCCACTTATATTATCAGGAACGTTTACGCCCTCTTCTGGTGCTTGTGTTATTGCCGTTTCTGAATCGCTTTGTTGGTAAGTTCTTTTAATGAAGGTATTCTCGTTTATTTGATTTTCTCCGCACGAACATAGGACTATGCTAAGGATAGTGATGTGATAGTAATGTTCGAATTTAAAGAGCAAAGTCTAATCCATTGATGGTGATGTTCACGGTCATTTTTCTTATCGACGGATCAGGTAGCAGTCTTTAATTTTAATAAAAGATAACATATAATATAATAAAAACAGGAAGTTAAGATGTTTTTAGGGGGCGTTATATGATTGCGATATTTTTTTTTGTCACACTTTTAAGGAGATGTCTTAGTGATGCATCGCATAGAAAAGGCTTTTTGCGTTGCTGATCTTTTACAGATAAGTGTTTAGGCTAAATAGATATGATTATCTAGGATAGTTTTTAGAAATGGTTATTTATAGTATTGACTGTGTGAGAGGAACGATTTTTTCTACTTTCTACTTCGCTTAGCCGCTGGCTTTAACTGCAGCTACCTGGCTGACCATTTGTAACAATGTGTCTGGGTCAAAAGGTTTGACTAACCAAGCATTGGCGCCACCGTTTTTAGCCATAGCAGTGGTTGCCTTGCCTCCTTCTGTTGAAACAAACAAGATTGGCACCATATCGGAGTTTCTTCTTATCTCCTGTACCATCTCTAAACCATTCATAACAGGCATCATGTAGTCTGTTATGATAAAATCAATGTCTGGATGGTTTTTGAACTGTTCAACTCCTTCTTGACCATTGCTGGCCAGAATGACTTCGATACCTTCGTCTTCAAGGACAAATGAGATTAAATTTTGGATGCCGGTGTCATCATCTGCAACAAGAACCTTCAATGGCATTCCTCCCTAATGTAATCAATCTGAAATCCGACTCAACCAGCAAGGGCCTAAGGAAAGCTCCTTAACGCTCGCTGCGTCCTATCTTAAGAACCGGTAATTAATAGTGTCCTTGCCTAAGGGTATGGCTTTCTCTGGCCTCCCAATGTGCAATTAGGGGTATATTCGTCAAAATCTTATGTTAACTTTAAATATATATTATGTTCTCAATTTTAAGTAATTAAACTCTATAAAAACAGATGCTTACCCTGGTTGCAACC
>PBRN01000264.1 GCA_002725955.1 Pseudobdellovibrionaceae bacterium | reverse complement strand
CTTGATATACTGATCCGAAATACTTACTCCGTAGTTTTATTTTTAGTATTTTTTTTATTCCTTTATAAAGCACTAAAAAATAAAAGACAGTTGATAGCCCCTATCCTGTTCGGCAGCTCGATACTGATCACCCAAATTTCTAGAATACTTTATGGATACTCATACGATACTGATGTTGCCCTTATTTCGATACTAGCTGATCTTGGAATCATTATTTTCCTAGCTACGGACATTGGCTTTTCTGTATTTAAGAAAAAAGATTTGTCCGATTCTCTCCTTTCGGGCTTCTGTTTCATGGCCTTCATTTCTTTTTTCTTGACCTACATCAATCTCAATCGATTTATCAATCCTGAGTATTTTGTCTATTCATCCGCCGCAGTTTCTATATATATAATGGCCCGATTGTTTCAACTGAGTAAGTCTCATAAAGAAATACCAAACTTGAAGCCAACAATAAAACCCTTTATATTGAGCTTTTTAAGTCTCATTATTTTCTTACCCTATATATTTACTCCTGCGCCACCAGATGCAGACATCACATCTCAAATAGAAATTCTCGGCTATCTCTACCAAGGCATGAGCCTTGACCATGTCACAACTGGTTACATGAATGAAATCCACTCAATAAGATACCCATCAGGATTTCCTAGCCTTGGATACACTGCGTCAATGCTACTGAATATAAGAGGTAGCGAATCTGCGCTTATATTGTGGTATGCAGGATATTTGTTAGCATTGCTGTCCATACTAAAATTGGGAAAGCAACTAGGTTTACCTCTCGTTTTGGTTTTATTTTGTTTTCTTAACCCAACTATACTAGGCCCTACATCGTTGCAGGGCGGTCAGGTACCTGACTTTATTGCCTTCGCCTTCTGCGTTTATGGTCTCGTTAAAATGATAGCAGGAAGCTATCCATTTGCCTTAATGCTATTCGCCGGTAGCGCTATGATTCAGCCTACGATCTGCCTTCCGTTTCTATTGTGCTCATCCCTATGGATTCCAAATATTCTCAGTAATTTAAGGACAGACAAGAAGCTAATTGGCAGTTTGGTTGTATGTATAATAACCTGTATCTACTTAGTCAGTTTATTATCTGGTGTAGAAACAGCAAACCCCGTAGCAAACCACAGGATCGGGGTGGATTTGGAGATATTTGAGCAAAATATCATGTATTACTTATTTAAAGATACAATGCTTTTGCCCTATGTTCTTTTAGCGCTACTAATACCGATCTTCACCAAAAAAAGTAAAGCCTATACAGCTATTGCCTTATGGGCAATAGGCGGCATCATAGTGGACGGACTATTTGGTGACTCACAGCATCTTCACGGCGGAAGAATGACCGCTGTGTTCACGGTCATTGGCAGCTGGGTTATAGCTCTTGCATTGACAATAAAATACATCACCAATAATACAGCTATCATGATACCCAAATTTAAACCTATAATGTTGGTACTTTTGTCAATAGGATGGATAGGAATGTGGTACGTCGGCTATAGATCGATAACATTTTTTCCATCTTCTGTTTTTACTAGTCATTCAAATATAAAAATGGGCCGATATATTACCTCAATAACAGACAAGGATATTTTAGTTGTCAATATAAGGCCACCTCAAGATAAGGCGATAAATGAGGGTTTTGGTTTTAATATGCGATCCGATTCGCTCAAAAACACGATAAATGCAAGGATAAACCCCCATCACCTAAAGAAGCACAGTATCGCTTCGCGTTCAGAGATATATAAATGTAAGGATAATAACTTGGAATTATATATAGAATGCTTACAAAAACTAGACCTCGATTACCTAGTTATAGATGCCAGACCTCAAACAGAAAAGTGGGTGCTTAGCTCTAACATCAAGCCGACAAAACAGATAGGACAAACATACCTTTTCAAGCTTTGAGGAAAATAATAAAAGACTGACATGGATTTCAATATTGCGGTCAGATTCTTTTATAAGCTACAGATAATAAACTCAACTAGGTTTTTCTTCCTGTTTGACTATAGCTTAAAACCTAGAAAAATAAAAAATCTTCGCAAGAGATAATACCTATCATCATAGGCCGATGTTAGATGCGTAGCAGATCCAACAGAAAAACAGAAACTCGCTGCGATCCAATTAAAGACTGCGCTTTAGTTTTTCCACCTGATCAGTCGATCACTTTTAAACTAAAAGTCTTTGAGCTGTTTGCATGAGCATTGAATCGCCTCGTCGTGTTTTAAACATCCAAGTAATGAAGTACGGTTCGAACAGATGATGTTAATTGTCAAATTCAAAGTGGCCCATCAGTGTTAGTTTCAAACAGCTCACCAAACAGTCCACCCAACTGGTCAATAGTATCCGTGGTTCTCCCATAAAAACCCTGAATATGACTACCAGCGGGGGCCTGAATAAAGTGACGATCCATCGTTTCAATACCCATAGAAAACTCCCTCTGGGTTGTGGTTCTGATCAGCATACTATAAATCCGCAAATGAGGACTTTGCCCTAATGTCAACTGAATTTCTTCAATGTACTCTTCATCATCGAGTACAAATTCTTTAATATCTGAACCATCTCCCCAACCACGATAAACAGTGGAACCATTAGAGTACTCATAGGCCATCCCCAGAAGACGGTCATCAGTCCCCTGAAACATCACCTTCACAATCTTATTGTCTTTTGTAATACGGGATGCATCACTAAAACTTTTTCCTTTACTTACCTGACCATAAGCATTAGAACGGACTTCCGGCAGCTCACTATTAACCATATATGGTTCAGGATTAACTGCCTCATAGGGGCGGCTATGTTCAATAAAAACTTCTACCGCAAGTTCACGAGCCAACTCTTTAACAGCCTCGATACCACCATTTGGATATTCTTCACTTAATATTTGACCTTCCTCGATCACTATTTTATAGGGTCGATCCACACCGACCGAATTCTGCCGCCACCGTCTCAACCTTTGGTTGATAGTCATCTTGGTTCCCTCCTGAACCCAATCCGCTTGATAGATAGACCATTGGTGGCCTTTTAAAGAAACACCTTTTATCCGTGGACCATATAGAGTGGCAGCCACTCCTTTCTCGATTTCACTAGCATTTGATTCCTGCTGAAACAACGAAGCAATAACAATTCTTTCCAGATCAGAGACCACGTAGGGTTTCACCCTCCGCTTAAAGTCACCCTGACATTTTTCTCTCAGATTTTGAATAGTATCCGTCTCCCTCACCTTAAAGAAAAAACTAGACTGAGCCACATCAATAGCCGATCCAACATCAGTATCATTGCCAACACCATTGCCAAAGAAAGCTACTTTATTAGACCAACCAAGGCCAGTGCTAACGCCAGCTTCGTAATTACAAAGGGCCACAAAGTCTGTACCTTCTTCGACATTGAGGTAAATGTTACCGTTTTCATCCTCCTCCTTTGTGATACCTTCCTCGCCATTCTTGGAAGTTCTGATTAACAGTAAATTAGAACTGTAACCAAAACCGAACTTAGCTGTTAACGTACTCTCAGCTTCAGAACCAAATGCATTGAACTTGATGCCAACCCCAAGAGAGGATTCATTATTGATTGTATTAGTAAAACTAGCGGTTCTTCGAGGGCGAGCCGGCCAACCCGGGGCGCCTTCATAAGAAGTAAGGGTTTCATTAAATGCGGCTTGCGAACTTCCGGAGAAACCAGAAAATAAATTGGAGGAGCTAAGATCATCATCATTGTTACGACGACAACCGGAATGCAAAACTACAGTGACTATAAGACAAACAAAATTTACATCATTTCTAATATTCATATCCTATTCTCCAAAACAAAAATCTCGTTTCTATTTTTGTATTTCACTATAAGTTGATACATTGCATTTTTTACGCCACATTCACAAAACAAACATTATTGGCTACGAAAAGCTTATATATCATGTGTTAAGTAGATAATTTAGTTGACTCCTATCAATGTTAATTTTGGTACCTCGATCCAACAATAGTTTTTTTTTATTAATCAATTTTCAACGCTTCCTGCACAGTTATAACAACTCCTGATGTTAATCCCTTAATATTGCCTGTAAATATTTGGGCGTTAATCCCTTCCTACTTTTTTTGTACTTAATGACATCGATACTTTGGATAACACCATGATTTTACTTTTACATTTAGATAAGTACGTTACGAATCTTTGGGTAAACAAGAAGAATATCAGCTTAGAACCTTTCGTTTGGGAACGACATAAATTCAATGAAAATAAGGTATGCAATTGTTTATTTCTCAATGACAAACTTATTAAAAGAATTTCTTCAAGTGGTTTTTATGGTTAAAATCATCAGCGAAGATGGAGGAGGCGCCAAATTAAGGATAATATCACCATGCATTCTCGTAAATTATTATGGGCATCATTTCCAATTGCAGTCATCTCCTACTGCATCACCCGGACGACTTCAGTCGGCATTATAGTCAAGCCGATTCCCATTTTGATCTTGGCCGCCATTGTCTGGCCGTTGCCATCTAGATTAACGAAGCATTTAATTTTGACAGGTTTATCAATTTCGATGGTAGGTGACGTCATCTTAGAAATAGGATATATAACTGCTGCCGTCGCCCTATTCTCGTTAGTGATGCTGCTGTACGCTTTGACATTTACCCTAGATAATCTGAAATGTCATAGTAAAATAGCCTTTGCCTTTCTTGCCTTTGGCTTTGGCTTATACTGCTTATTATATTTGTATTTAGGAGACCAACGCATCTCCGGCGCCATCTATCAACTTATTATAGTGATTATGCTTTGGCGAGCCGCAGCTCTGATTGCTATCTCTCCATGGCAACTGAGAACCACGATCTGGGCTTTTGGAGGTGCTATGGGAATAGCATTGAATGGCATTCTCTATGCTGTTGACTTGTATCTCTTCCCTGTACATCGGGACCTGGTGATCACCGTTTATTATTTAGGCCAAATGGCTATCGTGGTTTACCTGCTGCAAATCCAGATGACGATTGAAAAACAACAGCAGTTGAAGCCTATCAGGAAAGAAAATCAGACTTATGCTTAACTAACTACCCCATGTGACCAATGATAAAGTAGTGGTCATTGATTTTTATAAAGTATGAGTTCCATGAGACTTGAATCAAGCACTGTTAATTATTGGGGAGCAGTACCAAAAGATTGATCGGCCGAATTATCACCTGCCAAACCAGAGATTGGTATGAAATTGCGACCACCATTAGAACCAGCCCAATAGAATTCATCTGGGCCACAGGGGGCAAAATCGCCATCACGATTATTTAGCCCACCACCATTAATAAAGAAACCATCGATTATTTGTGGGTTCCCCACACCAAAATCTATTTCGAGGTAGACTGAATCCTCTAAAACTGCATTTTTGATACCCGTCGTGTAAAATGGGTTCACCGAAGCATTCCCCTGTTCAGTGGATATCCACATGCTATTATTTTGAGACGAAAAAGCCTGCCAACCAGAACCAGCTGTGCCACCGGGGAAAGCCCATACAGAGCTATGACTAGCATTAATCACAGCCGGAACACCTCCAATAGCACCCTGCCGATCATCGAAATCATTGGGCAGTTCGATACCATTTCTATATAACTTTATTTCTTCAATAACAGAAGCATTTTCATTACAGTCATCAGCATTGGAATTCATAACTAAACGATATTGCGCAAAACCTTCTTTTGGCGGTGCCGCTCGCTGTTCCCGTGTAGCTGTATATACCGAATTAGCAAGGTTAATAGGATTTTCATCTCTATCCAGATCATTCACAGATAACTGAATCTGAACGAAGTTCGTATAGTTCGAAAGTTCTGCAGCAGTCATTTCTTCATTGCTACTCACCGTGTATCGAACCGCCCAAAAAGGACTACCCTGAATATTCCGCTGGCTCACACTAACCTTATCTGCATTAGGATTCGCATAGCTCCATAGCATCGAGCCATCCTCGTCCAGCAGTTCCTGCTTATTGCCATCAGCATCACTCCATTTACAGAAAACATCTGAAGATTCTGAACTCGGATTATCTACATCACTCTGAATGCAGGTAAGAAAGGTTCCTGCCACACTTACAGGTTCATCAACCGGAAATACCTCTTCCGCTTCCTCTCCAATGATTTTTCTCTTAGACTGCTCAGCTAGTTCCTCCGGAGATTTTTTTGCCGTTTTTTCAGAACTTGCAATAATCTTTGCGAGCTTAGTTTTATCAGAGCATTGAGTAATAAATAACGTTAAAAGAATAACTTTCGCTGCCATCGCTGGAAGTTGTCTATTCATAATGTTACTCCTAAAGGTGTCCTAGAAGGGGTATCGGCTGGGGCATTACAAAACTTGACAAATTGACTCAATCATCCAAATTAAGTAAAGATTACAACAGCAAGCCAACCTCCTCCATGCGGAACCTTGCAACCTCCGCCCCATCACACGAAATAAAATAAATCAATATTTTCAGTTATTTATATTGATTTAGTCATTTTTACTTTTATTATGATTTCAACAGCTGATTATCACACACTCGACTAACCATCCGCATTTTTGAAGTTTTAAATAGACTCCAGGATCCTTACACTCAGCATAATCATGCATGGAGACCAAATCGTTTATGTTATAATTAGTTTTTATCCTAAGAATGGGCGGTTGATGACTAAAAATTGGCGAAGAATTGCTGCCTTTTTTGCAGCACTTTATGAATTTTCAGGTTTTGCTTACTCACCTGACCAACCGGCGCATCACCTATTTAATACAACCATTTTATCTCCCTACGAACAACAGATAGGCATGACCGGCAACTATAAGGTCGGGGTTAACGAAGACTGGGAGGTTGGTACTCAAGGCTTAATACTGTTGATGGGTCGGGCTAATTTGTACTTCAGACACCGCATGTTCAATCTGGGGGAAAATCAAACTACGTTTACCGCTCATCTCACCGATGATTCGATTTTTCGTACCAAAGGGATACAAGGAATCATCAGTATCAATACTTCAATGCCACTGACAGATAATATGGTTTTGACCGGCGGAGTTCTAGATTTAATCAACATCGGGGCTCAAGATAATTTTTTTACTGAAGAATTAGCCAAGACATCTATTTATTTTGCTACAGCAGCACTCGATCTCTACATTAATCCTGATTGGTCTCTTAGTACCGCAAGCATGCTACCTGTTTATGGAAATATTGAACTCAGGTCAGACCTTGCCGATGTCAAATCCGAATCGGTTTACCTTCTGAAACCAAGCGATTTTATATCCCCGATCTGGCTAACCTTTACCCACACTAGCCACAGCTTTAATGTGGAGTTCGGAGCCTTTGGAAGCCTTATCAATGAAGGTATCGGCTTGATACCCTACGTCAATTTGTTTTGGAGATTTTTTCCATGAGAGCACTCATGACGTTGAGCTTGCTGGCTTCAGCATGTGGTCCCATTGATTCGCCCCAAGAACCG
>PBRN01000263.1 GCA_002725955.1 Pseudobdellovibrionaceae bacterium | reverse complement strand
TTTATCCCCTGTTCTCCTTACCGACAGTGCTCGAAGGTTTTTTCCAGTGGTGTTCATTCACTGCTGGTCCTGACTCAATATCCATTACTTGTGCCTCCAAATATGATATTTAAATTGCTCTGTAAGATTGATTGACTGAGTCAGCCGGCATAAGTGGCGGTGGGTAACTTTTGGGGGTAGGTGCTGTATGTCAAGAGAATGCTGGATTGATGTGGGTGGCACGTTTACGGACTGTATTTTGGTGGATGATAACTCCTGCCAGCAGCACAAATTGCTCAGTGCCAATTATTATAAAGGTCTGCTGTTAACAGATGATGATGGCCTGACTTTCGATCTGAAAGGCCCTGTCGATGATTTTTTTCGCGGCTTCACCTGTCAGTTGTTTGATGCTGCTCAGCAGCTGTTAATTGAGTCTGAAGTGACTTCTTCATGCAGTCGCACCGGTCGGGTGCAGCTGGAAGATTCAGATCCAAAAGGTGAAAAAGCTTCATGGTTATTACGCAGCCCTCATCAGGCCCCCGTCTGTGGTCTGCGCTGGCTGCTGGGTTTAAGGCTGGATCAACCTATACCTGCTATCCCCGTGCGCCTAGGCACCACCATTGGCACTAACGCTTTGCTGGAAGGCAAGGGTACACCATCGGGTCTGCTGGTGACTTCAGGGTTTGAAGATATCCTCACCATTGGAGATCAATCCCGACCACAACTGTTTGATCTGGCTATAACGAAAAACCATTGGTTTGATGTAAAAGTAGCAGGCGTGAAAGGCAGGCTGGATGCTGATGGCCATGAAATTATTCCCCTTGATGTGCCGGGGGTGAAAGCGACTTTGGCGAAGCTGAAAACTGAGGGTTGTAAAAGCCTCGGGATTTGTTTGATGCATAGCTGGAACCTAGCTGGTGCGGAAGAGCAGACTCAGCCCTCCCACGAACAAGTCGTCAAAGATCTTGCTCTGGCAGCAGGTTTTTCCGATGTGATTATGAGTTCAGAGGTTGCCCCTACCAAGGGCTATTTAGCCAGAGCTCAAACCACTTCATTGAATGCCTATTTAGATCCCATGATTCGCCAGTGGTTGGAGTTGTTGCAGCAGGAACTGGGGGTGGCTGAACTGAGGTTGATGACCAGCGCTGGTGCGGTGGTGAAGCCGGATCGCTTTCGCGGCTGTCACAGTATTCTGAGTGGTCCAGCCGGAGGCGTGGTGGGGGCGGCTCAAACCGGGATTGCTAGCCAGAGTCAAAATCTCTTGAGTTTTGATATGGGTGGTACCAGTACTGATGTTGCCAGGTGGAATGGTTCCTTTGAGCAAAGGTTTAAAACTCCCTTAAAGGATCCCAAAGGGGGAGGCACCATTGAAATCTTGGCACCGGCGCTGTCGATTGAAACAGTGGCGGCAGGTGGAGGATCCACTTGCTGGTTCGATGGCCAAAGGTTGCAGGTTGGTCCTGGTTCAGCTGGATCTTTTCCTGGCCCGGCTTGCTATGGCAATGGCGGTCCTCTGGCAGTGACGGATCTCAATGTATTTTTAGGGCGGATCCCCGCCAGGAGTTTTCCCATTCCCATTGATTTAGCTGCGGTGGAAAAGGCACTGCTTACCCTTGCTGATCAGATTAAAACCGAGACCGGTTATATTTATTCCCTTAAAGACCTTGCGGAAGGCTTTTTGCAATTGGCGGTAGAAATTATGGCTGAACCGGTTCGCCAGATTTCTCTGGCCCGTGGTTTTGATCCGGTCTCCCATGAATTGGTTTCTTTTGGTGGAGCAGGGGGACAGCATGCCTGTGACCTTGCCCACAGTCTGGGGATGAATTATATCTATATTCATCCTCTAGCCAGTCTGCTTTCAGCTTGGGGGATGGGTCATTGCGATGAAAAGGCTTTTGTAAGCCGCGAATATACCCAGCCCTTAGCGCAAGATAGTTCTGATTATTGGCTGGCCCAAGGTTGTGAACTGAGTCGGGAACTACCGCAATTAACGGATGAAAGCATCGACCACACCTATGTGTCTGCTTGTTATCAGGGACAGGATTATGTGCTCACTATCAAAGTCGGGGTTGATCGTCAGTGTCCTTTGCAGACTTTTCATCAGCAATACCATCAGCAATTTGGGTTTAATCAGCCGGATCATCGGGTGGAAGTCAAAAGCCTCATTGTTGAACGCTCCGCCGGCGATCGTTTGCAGCACAGCCCCTGGAATTTTACCGGCGCTGAAACTACTCATGATCGTGGTCAGGGGCAGTCGGCAAGCAGAGCATCCGTCCAACAAGGTGGTTTGCCTTATTATCCATGGCCTGCTGATCAAACTGTTATCTCTGGTCCTGGATTGATTGAAGGCTATGGGACCATCGTTTATGTAAAAGAACATTGGCAGGCTCAATTAACTGATGCCGGTATTCTTAAGGTCAGCAAAAACGATGATCAGAACAACCTACAACAAAGTTCTGCCCTAGCTAAAGATGATCCAGCTAGTGTCAGTGACCCGTTAAAACTTAGCCTGTTTAGCCATCGGCTGACTGGTATTGCCGAGCAAATGGGAGTGCAGCTGCAGAAGTCAGCTCATTCGGTGAATATTAAGGAACGACAGGATTATTCCTGTGCGATTTTTACTGCTGAAGGCAAGCTGGTGGTGAGTGCCCCCCATGTGCCGGTGCATTTGGGGGCGATGGGGGAAACTGTCAGGCATTTGTTGGGCAGTGGTCTGGTCCTGAAAGAAAATGACAGCTTTGTTTGCAACCATCCTTATATGGGTGGATCACACCTGAATGATGTCACTGTTATCAACCCTGCTTTAGATGAGCACGGGGTCTTGCAATTTTTTGTAGCCAACCGAGCGCATCATGGCGAGATCGGTGGTATTGCTCCGGGGTCCATGCCTGCAGGGTCTCGGCGACTCAGTGAAGAAGGGGTGATCATTCCTATGACTAGGATGGTGCATCAGGGTAACTTTGCTGTCGAAGCGATGGAAAAATTATTGAGTTCTGGTTCTTATCCGTCAAGGAATCCGGGAGAGAATATAGCTGATTTAAGGGGGCAGCTGGCAGCTAACCAGCAGGGGATTCGTTTGGTTGAACAATTAAGAATGGAAGTGACTCCCCCTTTGTTTACAGGGTTTTTAGCAGAAATGCTGGCGGTGGCGGCACGACACATGACAACGGTTCTTACTGCCTTTGGAGATGGTCAGTTCCACTTTGAAGATCATCTGGAAAATGGGGCGGCCATTAAAGTTGGTATTGAAATAAAAGGGGGTCAGGCCCATGTCGATTTTAATGGAACGGCTTCAGTTACTAATGATCACTTTAATGCTAATACTGCTATTGTTAGGGCTGCCGTGCTCTATAGTTTTCGAAGTTTAATCAAAGAAAATATTCCTTTAAACGATGGGGTTTTAGCTCCTTTAACCATTCATATTCCTCGAGGTAGCCTGCTGGACCCAGCGGCTGATAAAGATCTCACTGCTTTTGATCAACTGCCTGCGGTGGCTGCTGGCAATGTGGAAACGTCTCAAAGGATCGTGGATGTGATTCTGGGAGCACTGGGGGTTGCTGCCGCCAGTCAGGGGACCATGAATAATTTGTTGTTTGGCCGTGATCCTAATGCAGATGGTGCCGACGGATTTGGTTTTTATGAAACCCTTGGCGGTGGGGCTGGTGCCGGGCCTGGCTTTGCCGGTGCTCATGGGGTTCAGGTGCATATGACCAACACCAAGGCGACGGATCCGGAAATATTAGAATCAAAATTTCCGGTGCGCCTCCATCGTTTTGGTTTGAGAAAAGATTCTGGTGGGGCTGGTCAATACCGGGGGGGTGATGGCCTGGTCCGGGAGATAGAGTTTCTTACTTCTTTGCAGCTTACTTTGATCACCAGCCGCAGGCATAGCGGTCCTTTTGGGTTAAAGGGTGGGGGCTCCGGCGATCCCGGACGTAACTTATATCGGCAGGCAGGTTCAGACCGCTGGCTGGAATTAAAATCCAGCTTGTTTCAAGTCATTTCATCGGGGGATCGGTTGCTGATAGAAACTCCTGGCGGGGGAGGTTATGGCACGATAGAGTCGGGATGACCTTGCTAGTGCTCAAGGTAACTTTGACTTATGGCTTTCTTAAGCAGTCAGGGTTAGATTGTTATTTTAATCTAAATTTGAGGTTACTATGGCGGCCAAAGCACTCAGAAGATTAGGAAACAATTTCCCGACGCTCCTGCCTCTCCTTTGGTTTAATGCCTTTATCCTCATCTATTTGTCTGGTTGCGGCGGGGTGATCCAGAAAAATCGGAAAAATGTATATCGTCCCGATCGACCCGAAATTAATCTAAGACAAGAAGATGGCAATCAGCTCAAAGTATATGGTGCGGCTGATCTATGTGAGACTGGCGTGCAGCTGCAGGGTCCTGTGGTTTATCAGTTTTTGGATGGTGAGCGGGTTCCTGTTGTTAGCAATCTGAACCGCTATGGCAATACCGAAGGGCTAGGGGGTGGCATTGTTACCGGTGCTATCGTTGATAGTTATATCAAGTTGCCCTTGGAAGCTGCAGTAGATTGGGATCTAAATAAAATTGTAAGACCGATGCCAGCGGGGCCATTGCAGGTGGTTTCTACCGGCAGCCCATTAAAAGTATGTCGTCCCGGGGGGGATTATCCTGAAGACAGCTGGGAGGGGATCGCACTCAGTGCTTTGCAAACGGTGGATCAAACCACCCGCTTTGTTGAAGGAGTGCCGGGGCTCGCAACGATTGATCCGTTGCAGCTGTTGGTGACCCCAAAGATTGTTGATGAGATTAGGGTGACAAATGCCCGTGAAGATAAACCTGAACTGATCCGACTCTATCAGGGCAATAATGCTGCATACCTTTCAGGTTTGTTTGAAGTGGATAGTCTGGTGTTGTTGGGAGAGCTAGAAGGGGAGCGGATTAGTGAGGCTCACCTCTGGGAGGCCCCTTTTGTTATTGCCCATGAGTTTTCTCATCATATTTTTAAAACCCTCGCCAAAGCATCTGCCAGTTGGCGATTAAAATCAGTCCGAGACGCCGTTCTCTATCAGCATATTCATGGTCCCCGGTTTAACTATGTTGTTGATCCAAGGCAGGGTAAGTATTCGGTAGTGATGGGAGCATGGAATGAAGGTTTTGCTGATTTGATGGCGTGGATCTCTTTAGGTCGTCCCAGGCTAGAGGGCATGGGGATTCGTTTTTTAGAAAGAATGAGGGACCCTGCGTCACCCCGTCTTGGTTCGGTCGTTTTCAAGTCGTTAACCCAAACCCGTTGGGATGCTTTTCTGAGCAGGCCTGTTGATGATGATATTGCGGGGGGGAGCAGCAGAGATACTATTTTTTCTGATATTCACACGATTGGTGCTGTTTTAGCCTGGGGATTTCAGGTGTTAGTGACAGAAGACCGGGTGGAGCATACTGATAAGGAGTTAGCAGCAATGCTGATTCGTTGGGTGAACGCAGTCTTTCGCTCGCAGGTTGATGATCTTGGCCCTGATGAAATGATGAAAAGTATTTTGGCCCAGATGGTTGCTACGGTTGAACCTACCGGGCAATTAACTGCTCGGCAATGTGCAGCGCTGGTGGCCACTTTCCCTGCGTTTATCCAAGTTAAGGACTTTCGGCTGGGATTTGCGGAAGAATCTGATCAAGCTTTGCAATGGAGCTGTACGGATTCCGACTCAAGCAGTAATTTATGGTCGCCGAATCCAATACAGCAAGTGGGGATGCCTTAATTTGGGTTGAGTGATGATCAATCCATGACCGATTCACTGCATAAATAACGATGACAGTCACATTGAAATGATTCGGCGCCTTGATCCAGGCAACGGTTTTGATAGGCTTCTTCCTCGGTAAAAATTTTGGTGCATGCTTGATTTTCAGGTAGCAGGTAGCAGGCGGTTTCGGTGCCGATACTATTGAAACCAATGGCTAATCTCGTTGGTTCTTCGGGAGCATTGACTATGATCCTGATCCCATCCTGGTGCAGGTGCGAATCCAGTTGATCAAAAGGCCATTCAAGAGTAACTGGTCGGTCGCCAGCCCGGCAGCGATCTGTCTCGATGCGAATGGGTTGAACATCACATTGTGAATTGTTTTTGATCCTGTTCCCGGGGCAATTGATGATCATTTTGAAATCGTCTTTTCTGGTGCAGCCATTACTAACTACGGTTAGCTTGATCGCTTTACTGGTAACGCCCGTTCCGATGAGTCTGAGTGGAACCCTTTGGCTTGACTTAACTTCATTGGCTGTGGTTCCTGACGAGATGAGTGCTATCAGGCTTATGACGAAAGTTTTATACATGATTTTCTCCTTAGTTTGGTTTTGCTTTGAGGATGATATGTTGCTTCTGTCCGGGGATCAACCAAGCCTGATTTAATCCTGTTCCGGTTGGGGCCTGACGGAACACTTTCTGGCTGGCAGGGAAATCACAAAGTTATCATATTTATATCATTGTATTAGAAATCAAGAACTATGTTAAAGATATTAAATTGATTTTATGGTTTTTTAATGTTTTTATAACAGTACCAGGGAAGATCTGGTGGACCGAATGCTGAAGTTGAAAAAGCTATTTTTTGTCTGAATAAAAAAATAGCGGTGCTGAAAGGAAATGATGATGTCTTACCCTCAGGCATGGTGTGTTAAATGTCGTGAACATACAGACACCCAAAATAAACATACCGTAGTTCTTGCCAATTCTGCACGCGCTTTAACTGGTGTTTGTCCTGATTGTGCCTCGCAAGTTTATAAAATCTTGCCTAAGAAAAAACAGAAAACCGCAACTATTTCGGCTCCAGCTTTTAACACACATCCCACGAGTTATGATGTAACCGGAGAGTATAATAACAAAGCTTTCTGTGTAAGCTGTCAAAGTCATACGTTGATGCATGATGCCAAGGGTGTGATTCTTGAAAATGGAACGAAAGCGGCTAAAGGTTATTGCCAAGAGTGTCAATCTCAAGTTTATAAAATTCTCCCCGCTCGAATCAACCCCGTGAGAAAAAGTCCTGTAAATACTGCTGCTGTCTTATGCTCCTGTATCCCAACCGCATCAGAATTTTTTATGGGATTGTTCTTTTTGGCGACAATCGGTTGCAGTGCTGTTCTTATACTTTCTTTGCAAGTGTAAGTTTAGCAGCCCTGTGAGCCTCCCTTTATATGGAAGCCCTCTATGAAGCGCTATTTTAGCTCTTCACAGAGGGCTTCTCTTTTTTTGAGTTGAGCTTTTCCGGAAGATCTGGATCATATAAAGATAAGTTATCGCTGACAATGAGGTTGCGTTTATGACGATCATCTATCTGGGAAGTCTTTTTGAAGAGCATGATACG
The DNA here is from genome assembly GCA_002725955.1 of Pseudobdellovibrionaceae bacterium. Taxonomy (GTDB): domain Bacteria; phylum Bdellovibrionota_B; class Oligoflexia; order Oligoflexales; family Oligoflexaceae. Next base: position 11,548 of record PBRN01000263.1, on the reverse strand, counting down.
GGAGCAGGGCATCCGGAAAGTGCCCGGCGTATTGAAAAGGTCAATAAAGATCTGTTGAGCACTGTAGCTCCAGCAATAAAGTCGGACGGTGGGTTTGGTGATATTACGGTTGGCAGTATTACCCCTGCAGAGCGGACCGTGATTGAGAAGGTTCATCAATCCGGACAAGTGGACAAGGTCATGAACATCACCGCTAGTGGGGGCGGCTTTATCGATGGTGATACTGTTCTTAGTTCTGATTCCTATCATATAGCAGCTGCTGCGGTTGGTGTTTGCATTGATGCCGTGGATCAAATCGTGGATCAAAATCATCATAATGCTTTGTGTTTGATCAGGCCTCCGGGGCATCATGCTACTGCCGATACTAGTATGGGTTTTTGTCTCTTTAATAACATAGCGATAGCAGCAGAGTATGCGTTAAAAAATAAACAGTTAGGCCGGGTATTAATCATTGACTGGGATGTACATCACGGTAATGGCACCCAGGATATTTTTTATGGCAAAGAAGATGTTTTTTATTTTAGCACCCATCGCTATCCTTTTTATCCTGGCAGTGGCCATGAGTCAGAAACTGGCACAGGAGCCGGTCTTGGTAAAACCCTAAATATCCCGATGGCAGCTGATATCTCCCGTTCTGATTTTCTGGATCAGTTCCAGTTGGGTTTGGATCAAGCTTTTGTGAAGTGTAAGCCAGATTTAGTGATGATAAGTGCTGGTTTTGATGCCCATTATTTGGATCCTGTTGGTAGTTTAGGACTTGAAACGGAAGATTTTGGCTTGATGACAGAAATGGTGATTGATAGAGCTAGGCAATATTGTGCTGGGCGGATTCTTTCCGTGTTGGAAGGTGGGTATCATCCGGGGGCACTATATCAGTCAATTGCCTTACATTTACAGAAGTTGTCAGTGTACAAACCTAGCTGATTAATTGGGGCTCATGATATAATAACCCTTGTACAAGGTATACGAGGGAGTTTAATGATTGGGATTCGCGGCCCACTATTGCTGCTGCTGTTATTATGCAGTTCTCAGTCAAATGCTGACTTTTCTGACCCCAAATCTTTTCATCACTTCTTTAATAGTCGATTGTTAGCACCTGGAGAAAGTCAGCTTAGCGCTATTGGGAACTTTAAACTTGGGATAACGGAGAATCTGGAGCTGGGCAGTCAGCTCGCATTAGGTTTATTCGGTGTCACCGGAGTAGTGGATCATATACCCAATTTATCTATCAAACACTTAATGTTTGGTGAAGAGTGGTATCAAACGAGCTTTAATTCCCATACGTTTTTCGCCAATAATACTTTGGCCGAATATATTTTGTCTTTGCATGGAGTCGTTACGACTTATGATCTAGGTGGGGGCTTACAAACTAATTTAGGGTTTTTCGATTTCTTTGTTCAGGAGAAAGTCATTGCCGGAGGTAATGAGTATACTCAGCATACACCCTCTATACAGCTGGGGTTCGATTGGATTGCGAGTCCTGCAACTGCGATATCGTTTGTCTGGGGGCAGCCCATGTATCGCCTGGTTGAAAGAGATACTTTTTATTCTGAGGTACAGAGTGTCATTGATTTAGCTGCATTTGCTGATGCCGATGATTATGCTTTTAGCCGTCTATCTTTTAATTCTGCATTGGCATCATCTTATCTGGAAGTAGGGGTGATGCAGTTACCTTTTTATTCTTATTGGCCATATCTGAATCTGTGGTGGCGTTGGTGAAATTTATTTTTTTAATTTTGTTATTCGGATGTGGTCAACGTCAGTTGCCGGAGGCTCCTTATCGTGCCCGGATCATTGCTTCTGTTGGGGGCAATTACGTTGCTAAGGTCGTGGACTATACTTATTTGAATGATGTGGTTCATATGCGTGGTTCTATCGGTGAAATAAAAGGTCATGCCAAAGTAAATTTAAATGCTGATTATGATGATGTCGTTGCTACGGGCAATACAGATCAACTCTATAAAACGGTTGGTAATAGTGTAGAACTTAATTTTCATTTAGAATCCAATGTGATCATTCCTAATGATATGGCGTCGATGGAAATGCTGGGATTGTATTATGGTTATGAGCAGACCATAAGCTTCTGGCAGAAAGAGTTTGATCTGGATCTTGATGTTAGTGGTAAACCAGTTCTGCACTTTAATCCAGAGTTAGCCTATACCAGTTCCCAAGAACAAACTGTAGGCACTCAGAAAATGAATGCGGCTTTTTTTTCAACCGCAGGTGACTTTCTGTTCTATAAAACCTCTGATCAGGAAGAAATTCCTATTAAGATGAACTATGGTATTATCGCCCATGAATTCGGTCATTATGTTTTTCACCTTCGTTTTGCCAATAACGATGATAGTGTCTATAAGCTTGCTAATGGCAAAACTACTGAAATTGATGGAATCAATGAAGGTGTTGCCGATTTTCTTTCATACGTTGTGACCGGCAGTGTTAACGAGTTTGAAAAATCTCTACCGGCGCTGGGTGAGCAAAGATCGATGCCGGTATCATGGACTTATAGTTCATTGATGTTGGCCTCTTGTTATGGCAGCTACTACTGCAAGGGATCTATTTTAGCTTCAGCTTTGCATGAGGCAGCTCAGACCCTAGGGGGGGTGCCGGTGGCTCAATTGATCTGGGACGCTTTACCCTATTTTAAAGAAGATTGGCGGAATTATGGAACAACTTCTGGATTTGATTATGACTATTTTTTAAATCGCATTGTGGAACAAGGCTCGGCTTCTCAGAAAATTACCCTTTGTGCTTCATTTAAAAAATGGTTTGATAAATCATCGATTGTCTTAGGAGACTGTTCTTGATTTACTGGCAAGTTATTTTTTTTCTCCTGTGTCCGTTTCTGGCCTTTGGTGAGAAGATGTCGGAACAGAGTTCCTATCAGCTGCAAGCATCGGTTGATGAGCTGTTCTGGGAGAATGGTTCTAAAGGTAGAGAGTCAAGAAATAGTTATGGATTATCGTTTTTCTGGCCCATTTCCAATTCTTTCAGAGCTGAGGTACGCGGAGAAACATCGATTGATAATAAAGTTGCGAGTCAGGCGTTAAACTATAACCAGAGACTCACAACCCTATATGGAGGTATTCAGGCGACATACATTGCCTTGTTTCGTTGGACTTTAGGATTAGGTGCGTTAGGTTGCGATAATAAGATTACGACAAAATTCGAGCATCTGCAGCAAAACGATAATTGGCAATATCAGCTATTTCAGAAGGGCTATCGGATGTACGTGGGGACGGATTACCAGCTGGCTGGAAGTCTGGAAATTGGTTTACATTGGGGGCGTCAATATAGGCTAGATCCTAATCTTGATGACCTGTTCTGGGGAATTAGACTGGGTTATAAATGGGAGTAAGCTGTTTTTATGATGAATAAAGCATAGTATCTATCTCTATAGAAAAAATGTTTTATATATGAGGCGGCAGGCGATGAAAAACATCAGCCATTTGACTATGATCATAAACTGTTTGGTTTCTATCTTTCCTAACAGCCATGTTCCTGTTTTGGTTCCGGCGATCACTGCTACGACCATTAGTCCAATAGTACCAAGGTGAGATTCATAAGAAAATGCTAGGCTAAGGAACACCGGTAACTTCACCAAATGCACCAGGATTTGACAGGCGGCTTTTGTTGCTACAATCTGCTCTTTAGTAAAGTCATTGCGGATAAAAAAAGGAGCTAGCAGGGGACCGGTGGCGCCAATTAATGCTCCTAAAGTGGCCGCTACCAGGCCGAGAATGGCAAAGCCTGATGATGATAGTTTTAATTCAGGCATTTTTTTAGGTTTAAATACCACGTATAAGAGAAGGCCCGCGATCATTAACAAGATCCATTCAGGATAGTTTAATGCCTTGATTACATAGTAAGCGGCAATCCCTCCTAGTATGGCTCCAGGGATAAACGGTAAAACCACTTGTTTGTGAATATTTTCTCTCAGGATCCATGCCCGTGAAAAATTGCTGGTGAGTTGCACGACACCATGAATTGGCACGATGGTAGTCAGAGGCATAAATAAGGTCATGCTCGCTAGCAGAGTGACTCCTCCAGCCATACCTGCTAGTCCCGAAATAATTGCAGTCAGGAATGCAGCTATGGTAAGCCATAGGTCATAGTCATGGAATACTAGCATGATGATTTCCTGCGTTGACTAGGTCTTGTTTTGTTAAAGAAAAGTGGCTCAATTTATACTGTTCTTCTAAGGCCCGGTTGAACGTCAATATCAAGTGTACTAGTTGGCTCCACATGCCACTCGATCATTTGCCCTTGTTCATTAAAAATTGCACCACATAAACCTTTGCCATGGTATGCCCACGTGTCGATATACCAAGTGTTAGAGCTGGGATCGAATCTTGGTTTACCATCGTGGGTAGGGGTATGTCCCACTACTTGGGTTTTGCCGAGGTCTTTCAGTGGTTCCCGCGTCCATAACACCCCATTACATGAATCATAATCGAAGGGATCATTGGTAGTCTTAGAGATACCAGCATGAGATACAAATATATGATCAGTTTCATAAAACATGGGACGGGCTTTTAACCATGAAAGTAGCTCATCAAGATCTGTGATTTCTTGTTTCATATCGTTAACGGTGGTGATTCCGCCCTGGGCAAGCCAGAAAGGGTTAGTCGAGGCTTTTAAATGCTCAATTAACTCTCTCTCATGATTTCCCATGAGGCTGATCACTGCTTCGGGGTGTTTAGCTTCTAAATCCCTAACCGCATTAAGGACTTTGGCTGGGAAATTGCCTCGATCGACCATATCTCCGACTTGAACCAGTATTTGGTTTTCTGGGGACCAGTACTTGTTTAATAGTTCCATGAAGGTGTGGTAGCAGCCGTGGATGTCCCCAACGATAAAGTAGTTCAAACGGCTTTCCTTTTCACATACTGACTGGCAAAGATGAATGAATTTACTTTCTACAGGTTACACCAACTTTTGTGAGTTTTGCCACCTATATCGTTTAATTGTTATGTAGGTCTACCACCATCGTGTCAGTACCTTGCTGGGGGTCTTCATCGTTTTGATAACTTTGCTCACGAAAAGCTTCTAATTCCTGGAGGTATGCTTCTGTGACATCTCCCGTAAGGTACTCACCGTCAAAAACAGAACATTCAAAAGTATCGATTTTTTTGCTTCCACCAGAACAGCTCTCTATCAGATCTGCCAGATCTTGATAAACTAACCAGTCTGCGCCTATTTTCTTGGCAACATCTTGTTCACTGCCAACACTAGCAATGAGTTCTTTGCGCGTGGGCATATCAATGCCATAGACATTAGGCCATCTAACCGGAGGAGCAGCCGATGCAAAGAACACTTTTTTTGCTCCAGCATTTCGCGCCATTTGGACGATTTCCTGGCTGGTGGTGCCCCTAACGATGGAATCATCCACGAGGAGAACGTTTTTCCCCTTAAACTCCAAGTCGATGGGGTTTAGTTTTTGGCGGACAGACTTTTTACGCATGGTTTGCCCGGGCATGATAAAAGTTCGGCCGATATATCTATTTTTGATAAACCCTTCCCGATATTTTGCTCCTAAGTGCCATGCCAGCTGAATAGCAGAAGTCCTTGAAGTATCTGGTATGGGGATGACTGAGTCTACCTGGAAGTCCGGATAGGTGCGTTTAATTTTGTTGGCAAGTTTATCCCCCATCCGCAGGCGTGCCTTGTATACTGAAATACCATCTATCAGCGAGTCCGGGCGTGCCAGATAAATATGTTCGAAAATACAAGGGTTCAGTTTGGGGGAGTCTGCACATTGACTCGAAGCTAGATTGCCTTCGCAGTCTATAAATATAGTTTCGCCAGGTGCAACATCATCGACTAATTCAAATTCGAGTGAATCTAGTGCGACCGTTTCGGAAGCGATCATGTACTCAGTGCCTTCTCTCGTTTGCCGCTTGCCGTATACCAGAGGGCGAATGCCATTAGGATCACGGAAAGCAACCATACCATGACCCGTGATCATAGCGATGACAGCATAACCCCCTTTACTACGCTTATGAACTCGAGATACGGCTGTGAAAATATCTTCCGCCTTAGGTTTTAGTTTCCCGAGAGCCTGTAATTCGTGAGCAAATATATTTAGTAGAGTCTCAGAATCAGAAGATGTGTTGAGATGCCTCAAATCAGATTTGTAGAGTTCTTCTGCTATTTTCTTGCTATTGGTCAGATTACCATTATGAGCAAGGCTTATCCCATAGGGAGAGTTGACAAAAAATGGCTGAGCTTCAGCAGAGCTTGAAGAGCCTGCTGTAGGATAACGAAGATGGCCTATACCCATATTGCCCGGTAGCCGATGCATATGTCGGGTTTGGAAAACCTCTCTCACCAGTCCGTTGTCTTTGCGGAGATAAACTCGTTTCTGATCAGTCGTCATAATTCCAGCTGCGTCTTGTCCGCGGTGCTGAAGTACGGTGAGAGCATCATAAATATCTTGATTGACTGGTTTCCTGGCAGCTATGCCAACGACTCCACACATAAGTTGTCGATATCCTCGTTGCTGATTTATTTGGTTATCGTGATCTTTTTTTTATTCCAGAAGATGTCCCGTATATCTGTTTTTAGAATAAATTCATAGAATTATCTTACGAATTTCCCTTGGCTAAACCCACCTCGATTTTTTTTGTTACTGATCTCGAGTCAACGATTATCATAAGTTGCTGAAATATATCTCATTTCAAAATAAAGTATGACTATTTGGCGATATTGCTGTTCTGCAAATTTACGTCTGCTTTGTACAGAAAGATATTTTTGTTCCGATCAAAAAACAAGCACTCTGATAACAGTTGCATCTATATTACTGCGCCAAAACTTAGGTTGATTTACGCATTTGATATCTGCTGTAAGTTTTACTTAATGGACCCTGTGAGTCTGAAGGATGAGATGATTTGTGCCGATTGTGGGAATGACTTTTGTTTTAATAAGTCTGTTTTAATAAGTCTGTTTTAATAAGTCTGTTTTAATAAGTCGGGATTTGCTGACCAGCTTGGGAGTCAGACATATGACGTGATGCACTAGCGGTGATCATCTAACGATTTTTCTGATCAGCTGGCTTTGCGATTGAGCTCATCGTCACCAGATACTTTGATTTCTTCAGATGGTGCTTCCATGTTAATCGATATTTCTTGCTCTAACACTGGGTTGACTCTATTAAGATCTCCGAAGTTATCACTTGGTTGCAAATCCATGCCGTTTTTACCCATGGTCCGCATATGCATTGGATCTTGTCGGTATTGCTTCTGATGGTCTCCGGAAACTAAATGATCGAGTGTTGTGGCTATGTTGTGCAAGCTTTCGCTTTCAGATGTCAGGTCTCTGGCAAGTTCATTTAAATTCATAGATGAGCGGCTATTGACTTCTGTATTTTCTGAAAGGTTGGTGACATTATCAGATATTTGATCGACTCTTACTTTTTGAGCGTTAGTAGCATCTGAAATGCCCTGTACTTCCGTGGTAATTCGGTTAATATCTTCTGCGACTTCTTCGATAATCAATTGCACTTTTTCACTAACTTCTTCTCCTGATACCATTACTCTTTGGCCATCGTCTACTCTGTTGTTGGTTTCTCTGACGCGATCATTGGTTAGCTTGAGTACCTTTTGTAATTCGTCCCTCGAGTCTTGCAATAATGAAGATATTTCTTTAGTGGTATTACTGCTCATTTGAGCTAGATTTCCAACTTCTTCTGCCACGACTGAGAAACTGTTTCCGTGATGACCTGCTCTAGCTGCTTCAATCGAAGCATTGAATGATAATAACTGTGTTTTAAGTACAATATCATTGATAATACTGGTTTTCAGAGAAATCTTGTCGATGATTTCGCATACTTTTTGTAATTGTACATCGGTGACATCATGTATGGATTCTGTGCCATCTTTAACTTGATTCATAACACTCTTGATGCTTTGAATTGATTTAATCATATCGCTAACTGATTGACTGCCTTCCCTTACCTTACTTTCGACGTTTCTGGTTAGGTTCATGGATTCCGTGACTCTTTGAGACGTTTGGAAGGCCATCGAAGAAATCTCAGTCATAGTATTGGATGCCTGTTGTAAAGAGCTGGCATGGTTTTTGGAAGTTTGCGACAGCTGATGTGATGACTGAGCCACATTCTTTGCTGATTCTTTAGTTGATGCTGACTGATCTTTAAGGTTTTCTACCGCGAATGCCAGTTGCTGAATCATAATCATCACTAGTTTGCGTGAAAATAAGGCTGCGCATAGTGTTCCCAGAAATGTGACTAGGATTATAGTTTGAATAGATTTTTGTAGTTCTTCTGCGTGTACTTTTTCTTTTGCATCTCTGCTCTGACTTATTTTTTCCTCGAGAGAGACCGCCATTGTTGTTGTCAGGCGGTAGTCTTTGAGCAGAGCTTCTGCATTAATATTAGATATGCGTATTCTTATGGGCAAATCCAGCACTCTATTCGTGGTAGTTTGTAGGATTTTTACCTGATCTATCAGTTTTTTGCTACTTAGATTGACATTACTATTAATATTTAGGGTGCTGATGGCATCGAGTGAATCATTCACATCAGCAAATAGAGTATTCAATTCTTTACGCACCGTACCTGTTTTGCTGGGTCTATACACTTCTTTTGTTGTTTTAGCCTGAATTTCGCCCAGAACTATTCTCGCTGTCGACAAGCTTTGTATCGCAGGAAATTGAATCTTGACATTATCGGTTAGCATAGTACCAAGATTAGCATGGTTTTGATAACCAATAAAACCTACAGCAATGGTTACCAAGATAAGACAAGTGCTGAGCATTGCCATTCTCTTTCCAAGTGAGAGATTCCTGATGTTCATTGTGGAACTCCTAAAGTTTTGTTTTAGTTAGGTCTATACAGCTTCTTTGATGATGTTGTCTTGTATTGCATTTGTTTCCGAATTACTCATCAGATTCATTAAATCGATGACTGTTACATTTTCTTCCTTATACCGAATAACTCCATACAAGTACTCTTGTGGTACTTCAATTTTTAACATATTTGATTGTTCAATTTGTGATGGTAAAAATTTTTCTATCGCTTCGATGTTGTCAACTAAAGCAGCTAGATTTCCTGATTTATTTTGAAAGATAATATAGGTATTGATCTCGTTCTTAGTTTTTAAATTAAAACGTACCCTGAGATCTAAAACAGTGACAATTTGTCCTTTTAAGTTAATAACCCCCAAAAGGTATTTACTAGTATTTGGAACAACCTTATAAGGTATTTTTTCTACTAGTTCTTTTATATCGGCAAGTGGTGTTGCGAATAATTCTTGGTCCAGCCTGAACAATAGATAACGCCTGGCAGATTCATTTGCCGGAACTAATTTGTTAGAATTTTGATCAGCGACTAACAATTTTTTTCCTTATTTATTTACAACATTTCTGGTTATCAGGTTTAAGTTGATGATCATCCCCGGTTCTCCATTTTTTAATATGGTACCGCCAGCGAAGCAACCCATCTCTCCAATAGCCCCTTTCAGGTTGTGAATTACTATAGACTGATGGCCGATAATATCATCTACTTCGTATGCTACAAGGTTGTTACGGTATTTTGCTATGAGTGTTGGTCTTTTACTATTGTGTCCCATAGGATCATATGAGCTTATAGCATTATCTTGACATTCTGCGACTTGCAAATAATCTTTGAGTTTCTGGACTGGAATATCAGCACCTCGATGAGAAAAAAACTTATCGTTCTTCTTTTTCTCGGTTTCTTCATGATCATTGAGATGTATGATCTCCACGAGGTCAGTAATGGGTACAGCATAAGTATTATGTTCGACATTGATGATGACGGCATCTATGATATTGAGGATGCTGGGTAGTTGGAAGTTAAAGGAAAAGGTTGTTCCTTTTCCCTCCTTGGTATCAATGTCAATCTTGCCACCAATGCCTTCGATTGCTGTTCGCACCACATCCATGCCCACCCCACGGCCAGATAGATCTGTCACAACCTTGGCTGTAGAGAAGCCAGACTCAAAAATCAACATAGCCACTTCATTGTCTGTTTTTTTATCTTCCTTGGTAATGATGCCCTTATCTATTGCGATTCTTTTGATGACATCTAGTTTAAGTCCGCCACCATCATCTGCGACTTCGATGGTAATACCTTGATTATCATCAATAGCCCTAATAATAAGGGTTGCCAGTTCAGGCTTCTTGAAAGTTTCTCTGGTTTCCCTGGTCTCGATACCATGATCAATAGCGTTACGAACCACATGATTTAAAGGTTGTGCTATTTCTTCGATGATTTGCTTGTCGATTTCAATATGAGCACCTTCAAAAACGACTTGAACGTTTTTATCTAGATCGCGAGCTAGGTCTTTCGCACTTCTTTGCAATCTTTGAAATAGTCTTTGTACAGTTTGCTTTCGCAGTGACATGGAGTGATTACGTAGTTGTATAGTTCTTTGAGAAGCCAGATCAACAGCAGATAAACATGTTTTGGTTCTCTGTTTTCCTTTGCTGAAGCAATGAGAAATAATAGCTTGCTGTGTTGATAATTCTCCTACTAAACTTAGCAGATCATCAAGTTTGTTGGTTGAGACTCTAATGGTGCTATCAAAACTAGACTTTAACTTTTTTTGTTTAACTAGGGCTTGATCTACTTCTTTTTGTGAGGTGATCCCCTCAGCGACTAAGACTTGACCTATTTTTCTATTTTGAATACTGACAGCTTGATCTATATCTTCTTCTTTTACTACTCCATCTTCGACAAGGATTGTGCCGATGTCTTTAGGTCCGTCTTTCTTGGGCGTTTTGATTTCTTTTTTAACACTTGAATCGATTTTGCTGTCGAGATCCTTTGATTTAGGTTTTGACTTTGACTTTGACTTTGAACCTGAACTTGTTTTCTTTGCTTTGACCTTTTTAGATTTACTCTTTTTTGCTTTGGACTTTTTGTTGTCTGAATTTTTCTTTAAATCTTCGAAGATGACAAGTCCGCTAGAATCGGATCCCGACGCATCTGCCTCAAGTGCTTCGCTCTCTATCTCTGGTTTCATCATATTCTTTTTGGGGTCTGTTATATCTGCCGCTGATGGCCTCATAAGAGTTAACTTATGATAAATACTATCTACTAGTTCCTTGGGTACGTATTTAGGATTATCAGATAGATGTATAACCCAATTAATCATCACCGTTTGGGATTGTAGAAGTAGTCGTATTAACGGAGCCGTGACATCGATTTTCTGGTCTTTAAGAAGCATAATCACATCTTCAATGACATGGATAAATCCTCCGAGTTCCTCTAGGCCGACGACCCGAGATGAACCTTTCAGATTATGAGCTGAGCGAAACAATGCATCGCAGTGCTCTTTGTTAAATCCACCTTCGAGCGCAAGACAGTGCTTTTCCCAGTTGTCTAGGATTTCTATTGCTTCTTCGAGAAAACACTCGAGGAACATTGAATCTTCTTCTGCTGCCATATATCCATTGCCTGTACAATTGGAGAGGGATCGATTTCCCCAGCGTTTGTTTCGAATTTTTTCAGGTTAGATTGACTGTTAATTTTCGAGCACAAAAATGGTAAGTTTTAAAAAAAAAGTTT
>PBRN01000237.1 GCA_002725955.1 Pseudobdellovibrionaceae bacterium | reverse complement strand
TTTTTACAGCCGTAAAAGCTTAGTATTGTTGCTATCAGTAGAATCGCAGCACCGGAGTCATTCATAATTGATCCTATTCTGATGAATTTGATTTTGTTTAATCAGTAGTCTGCCATAACAATATTAACATATCAGTGTTATGCTATGTTATGGTATTCTGCACTGTCATTGTATCTGCATCTCTGTCGTCTTGGGAATCCAAAGTCCGTCTGAATTGGTTTTTGTTAATATCTAAAAGATGAATAATTTGTTAAAATTTAATGGTTTCAAAAGAGTCTGAGATATGAGATCAATTTCAGAAGCTGACGCTGATTTTCAGCCGATGAATGATGTAAGTTTGATTCTGGCCTTGGTGGATATAACTACCCTATAATACTAAGGTAAGCTAAGTGATCGTCTCCCCAATTTTCTGATTTTTCATTTTATTTGTTAAGGATTTTTATGACGCCGGATGAAATCGTCCTCAAAATCATGACTTGGCCCTATGTTAAAACCTTTATTCCTCTGTTTCTTTTGCTAATCGGTTTTGAATGGTATTGGTCGGTACGGAAGCAAAAATCATGGTACCGAGTTAACGATGCAATGAGTAGCCTGTCTTGTGGTATTTTCTCTCAATTAACAAATATTGTCTTTCGGTCCGCATCGCTCTTTTTATATGTTTATTTTTTCGAGAAGTATAGCATCTATGATTTTACTCATATTTCATGGCAGGGTAAGGTCGTGGTTATGGTGCTGGTCTTTCTGGCCTGTGACTTAGCCTACTATTGGTTTCATCGTTATGCCCACGAGATTAACCTGGGTTGGGCCGGGCATGTGGTTCATCACCAGAGCGAAGAGTATAATTTCACGACGGCACTGCGACAGAGTTCAACCCAATGGATCTTTAGTAACTTTTTTCATCTTCCCCTTGCGATCGTTGGTATCCCCATCGAATGGCAATTGGGGATGATGGGGATTAATGTAGTCTATCAATTTTTTATTCATACCAGGGCTGTTGGGCGATTTCATCCATGGATCGAATGGATTTTCAATACGCCTTCTCATCATCGAGTTCATCATGCAAGAAATCCGAAATATCTTGATCGTAATTATGCTGGGACTCTGATTATTTGGGACCGTATATTCGGTACTTTTCAGGTAGAGGAAGAAGAACCGGTCTATGGCATTGTCAATCCCCTTAAAACCTTTAATCCATTTAAGGCTCAGGTGTATTACTATGTGGTCTTATGGCAGGATATGCTGGCAGCGCCCCATTGGATGGATAAACTGAAACTATGGTTTAAACAACCTGGGTGGCGTCCCCAGGGACTTACCCCCTATCCACAGCCGCCTGAGCTGGATAGAGCTACTGCTATCAAATTTGACCCCTCTACCCATCACAAATGGTTGGCAATGATTTTATTTTTGGTAGGGCTTGCTGCTGCAGTACCAGTTCTTTTTATGCCAGGTGCAGCCACAACCAAATTAGTACCTATTATGTTTGTACTATTCGTCTTGAGTTTGGCAGGCATGTTTTCTAGCGGTATGGTTTTTAGGCGGCGGTAATCAAGAGAAGGTCTATGCTGCAGCACCATCATCACCTTGTTCTTCCTCACTACGATCCAGGATAATTTGAGATAAGGGCAGCGTGATTTTGAAGTAAAAATTATAAAAGCCTTTCTGAGGTTTTTCATCTTCAACGGTGATGGTGACCGATCCTCCTGATTTTTCCATAAACTGGCGAACCGCATCCATACCAACTCCACGCCCAGATATCTGGGTGACTGCCGCCGCAGTTGAGACACCGCTGCTAAAGATTAGTTGTGAAATATCTTGCAGACTACTATTCTCAGTCAGTTGACCATTTTTAAGTCCTTTCTCTCTGAGGATGTCGATCGGTAGGCCCTTACCATCATCTTGTATTGTCATCATTAGGATATCGTTGTCTGTTTCAACATTAATAGTTAGAGTGCCGTGACCGGGTTTGCCTTTTTCTATACGGTCTTCTTTAGCTTCTATACCATGGTCCATAGCATTACGGAGTAAATGAATCATAGCCATATCCAACACTTCCTTTTGATCAGCAGAAATGATGGTATCAGCTATGGTAAAATCTAATACGGGTTCTTCTCTACCTGTATCTGCGGCAATTTTTATAACCCGTTCTCGGTAATCATCGAACACCTGAGGGAGGTTTTCGAAGATCAATCGAGCCAGAATACTACTTTGGTTATCAAAAACAGGTAAAAGTTCTGTAGCTACTTTTTCTCCACCGGTGACGAAGTCTTTCATTAAGTAAAATGTTTTTTCCACAATATTACGATCTATGTTGATAAAATTACTTTCGGTATTACGGTTGAGACTATCACGATTGACATTGTAATAACTGTCGAACACACTAATAACAAGATTGAAATCTTCATTCATCACATCTATATTGACTTCTTCTTCTTTCCGGAGGATTTGGCTGTACCTTTGCTCCATCAGATGGATGGCTTCAGTTAATTCCGATAGTGCAAGAGTCCTAGCTGACCCTTTGACGGTATGAGCATTAACAAATAACATTTTCACTCGATCGTCATCAATGCTTTCAGCTCCAGCACCTAGAGCAACTTTTATTTCTTCCAGGAGATTAGCTGAAGTCGTAAAAAATCCATGGGCTTTTGCTTCAGGAACGGCAACCAGTTCTGTTATTTTAGCCATTTCTTTTTGCTGCTTGCGAGCTTCGGCTTCTAGCTTTTTCTCGGCAGTGACATCGAGCAGAGTGACAAGAATCGTTTCAATGACTTCATCTTTGACTTGAGGGTTCCAGGTTGCAGCCAGGATCTTGGTGGTTTTCTCATAGGTATATTCTATTTCAATAGGAAACTTATCAGAATTCAATATAAAGCCCAATTCATCATAGCTGACCGAGTTAATAATGGATTGCCAAGCCTGATCCTGATCATCCGCACTGAGTGATGATCGTTCCAAAATCACTTCTTTAAAAGTTAAATTGGCGACTTTATCGTGGCATAGTACTTCGCTCAAGTGAGCAGAAAAGTTTTTACCTATAAGCCCTTCAGCTTCTATTGTCATTACTCCCTGGGGTATGTGATCAAGCAGACCTTTAATCTCACGAGTTTTATCATCGATTAGTTTTTCCAGATTCTGATTGAAAAACGTAATTTCATCATTCTTTTTTTGTAGGTCAACACTAAGGATTTCGGTTTGCTTGAAAGCAAAGGCTGACTTTCCGGAAATGATGGCACTTTGCAAGAGCACGAAACCTAGAAAAGCATAAGGAGCATAGAGTCCCGTTTCGATTACTTGCTGCATATGGAGGACATCGTTCGTTGCTCCAGCTATAATCAGGAGCAAGCCAACAGTCATCCAGCGGGCAATATTGTCTTTTTTAACGGCAAGATAAATAACGTAGGCAAACCCAATAGAAGACCCAACTGCGATAAATATTGTAAAGAAAATAGAATAATTACCAAAGAATGCTGGTTTTGTAATGGCTGCTAGAGCAACTAATGATAAACCCAAAGGAACCATTAAATACTTGTATAATTTCTGATATAATTTCCCCGGGAACATGTAATAAATGAAAACACCATTGCCTAATATCATTAAAGGTATGGTGGCAAAGGAAGTAGAGATTAAGGTGTTATAACCGACCAAAGAATGACCGATGTCGATGAACTCAAAAAAGCGAGCTAAAACTAGCTCCCTTACGGACATAATCCCGCAAAATAGGCAAAAAGCGAGTGTTGTTTTGTCCTTCCGTCGTTGTGTGTAAAGGATAAAGTGATAAATACTAATAATGACTAGGGCTCCGGCTAGGAATAGGCTGGTCAGTAAGTCCGAAAGTTGGTTTTGTTCCAGGGTTTTTAGATCGCCAATCATAACATCCCGGTATAAACCACCCCTGGGAAATTGATGGTTGCTGACTCGAATCATCACCATTATTTTTTGACTGGTGAAGTCCTTCAGGCGTACGATTTTAGGCATGTCTAGTGGGATTTCTTCTGCTTTAGTTGCAGAAGGTTTGATCATAGATATATTTGCGAGCTGTTTTTGGCCGGTGTCATCAAATATCATAATCTGAGCAGCAGCCATGGAGCCGCTGAACTTCAGGGCTATTTCATTGTCGCCTTCATATTTTTGCGTTCCTAATTGAATGGTAAGTAGATAAGTGCCATGCCCTTGACCACTATAGTTGTTATCAGGATTTTGCGGGTTTTTCTGGTTCGACCAAAAGCTTGGAACTTTGATAAGATCAGGGTAGTTCTTTGCGATTTCATCAATCGGGGCAGGTTGGACGAATTCCTTCCATGCAAAATGCCACATGCCCTTAAGCTTTACGGGCCGATTTTGCTTGAATTGCCAGTCGGATAGATCAATAGTACCGTCTTTTACTTCAGGTTGTTTAACTAATGTTTTTGAAGAACAGCCGTTGATTATGAGCAGAGAGCTCACCACGAGACATAGCATTAGGTTTGGTAAAGTTTGTCTAACTCCTAATACCGTCTGCTCTTCGTATTTCATAGTTTATGCCTCTTAAATTATGGCTTACGGCAGTTCCTTAAACGATGAGAGCTAAGACCCGGCACTCACATGCTTCACCTACTATGTCAATCGGACGGCTACGAGGGATCATTAGATAATTTGATTTTTTTTTTCATGTTTGATTGTGGTTTTGTGGTAAAAAGCTGGTGACCTTTGTAGTTACATTGGGTTGTCGATGTTTGGCTCGTGAGATTTTGACTGAACTGTAGAACACTTAAAGTATTTTGTAATTATGACTTATTAAGAATTTTTGGGGATTTTTACTAAGGTTTATTTATTGTAAACGGCAAAAATAGAACAAGGGTAATCTTGTCCACCAAGATTACGGGATAATGACAAAGGAGATAGACATGTTTCAATTATTCGTTGCAAAATTAGTGCTAGTATTGCTCCCGGCAGGCATCGCCATCGCTACCCCGGGGGGAGACAATCTATATTTTGTCGAGCAACTAGGTCAAACCGAAGTTAAAAGGCAGCTGGGTGAAGGCCATGATTTTCTCACCGGGGGCAGGAAAGAATCATGCATTGACAGTGCTCAAATATCAGCCTGGATCGATGAAAAAAATCAAGTGGAAGATACGGTTGATGTGATCCGCAATCAGGAAGAGCTGGCTGATAAACTCGAAATTGATATTAATGCCAAAGCCTCTGGTATTGCCAAGATATTCTCGGGTGGGGTTTCTATTGGAACCACCATCATTCGGGAAACCGGCTTTAACAACCAGACCTTTGTTGGTCTAGCCAGATACAAATGGACCAAGAGCGGGAAAGAGGTCTATGAGTCTTTACCACCGTTAACAGCTGAAATGGAATCATTATTGACTGAGGATCCAGCTGAGTTTCGGCGCAGGTGTGGTGATGGTTTTACTCGCCGAGTAGAGCAGGGTGCTGATTTATATCTGGTAATTGAAGCTAAAGAACAGAGGCAAACCTCCCGTTCGTATAAAAATATCGATAGCACGATTAGTTTAGGCTTCAGCAAGTTATTTGGTTTAACAGCTTCCACCAATGTTTCGGATGAGCAGAAAAGAGTTTTGGATAACTATAGCTTTTCTACCAAGTGTTATAGTGTTGGTGGAGATCCCGATGTCTGTGCTAAGCATAATCTATCGTTGTCTGGGATGTCTGTTTTGGAATCTGATTTTGCTCAGCAGGTTAAGCAGGCAAAAATGGCTATGGCTGATAGTGCAAAACGAGGCGAGTTTCTGGTAGCTCTTTCTCAGGTAAAGGAAGCTTATAGTAAGCCGACTAGGAGAGCGAAAGAGAAGTACTGGGATGTATTTTATGATTACCGGCCGAGATTAGTGAAGTTACAAAACTGGTTAGCAAAAGAAGGTGAGGTTCGTGAGATCTGTGCCTCCAATGATTATATCATTTCATTGTGCCAGTCGGGAAGGAGAGCCATTGCGAGCCATCTGGAAAGCTGTGCTGTGCAAGATTTCTGGCAGGACGATGAGTGCCGCTATCCCAATTCTGACGACTTTGCTGGGATTTTGACTTCTGGAGACTTGGGTTTCTTTGAGCTGTTTCAACATAAAGGTTTTCAGGGAAGAAAGCTGAAGTTTAATTTAAATGGCATTTTTTCGCGCGAAGCTAGGATGCAGCCACAAGTTTTATATAATTTGCATGACAGAGCTTATGGGCCCTTCCATGATTTGATGACTTCATACCAGGTCAGATTAAAGAGAGGTTGGAAACTGGTTTTCTTTGAACATATAAATGGAACAGGTAAAAACCTTGTGATCGAAGGCTCAGGGCAACTACTGAAAGGTCATGTGCCAGGATGGTTTAATGATCGCCTTTCTAGCTTTAAAATAATCAGAACTGAAAGTTTCTATTAAATCTTTTTTTCGTTTTGTTGGGTAGACTAAGCGTAACCACCGCAAGATGGTTACGCTATTTTTTTGTCTTCTTAACTTCGCTATCTATGTAGTAAGATTGGTTACCACTTCGCCTCGCATTGGACTAAGCGACAATCGAAACGATCGTTGAAACGCTCACAAGCGGAGAGGGCTGCAGACTGAGCTGCTGATTCAGAACGGCCAGTGCCAATGAACGGGTTACTTCTATTATTAGCGTTAACGATACACATGTAACCCACAGAATCAGATTGATCTCTACAAATACTCCTGCTGTTGTCATAATAACAGTTATTCTCTCGGCTACAGCCAGAGGGGTATCGACTGTAATTTTCGCATGAAGCAGACATATCTTTACAGTAATTGCCGGAACGATTGCATAAAGGAGAGAGCTGACAATCTTTTGTACCGAGATTGTTACAGCGCCTTTCATCTACCCAGTATAGGACACCTTCGATTTCAGCCTGAAAGCTCTTGACCCCGTAATATAGATTAAGAATCTTAGCTGTTCTCTCATCATTACCAGTGGCAGCGCATCTTCCACAGCTTTTATTACATTTATCTTTCATCCAATCTTTATCACATTTCCCCCAGCGTACTTGGTCTTCGCAACTAGAGCGTGAATCTGGAGCGTCATCAAAACAAGTGTCCGAAGGTAATGTAGCTTTAAGTTTTTTAAATGCTTTATCGAGTCTAATGAAATCCCATTTGTTGTCTTCCCAGGTTTCTTTGAAGCGAAGCAGGCTATTATCGTATTGTCGAGATAGGTCACTATAGTGGCGCAGGGTAACAAGTCCCGAAATATTACTCAGACTGCTATTGAGTGATCTTGCTTTACTTGCAAATTGGCTACCTTGGGTGAGTTCCTGAAGTTCTTTTAAATTGTTATACATTTTGTAAATGTTAACAGCAATTTCATCGTCAAATTGATCTTCTGTTTTACGGTCATTTCTCGAAATTGTTCCAGCAAAAACACTGAATGAAAAACATATTGCAGTTAAAAATGTTAATGATTTAAATGGCATATCTATCCTCGTGCGTGATGTCTGATCCATGGCAGTGATAGTCAAGGGCTGATGTATTGCTAAGTAGCACTTGATGCATTGCTGAAATGGTGCAGATGTAGTGATCCCTATATATAGGGGAGTGATAATAGAGCTAAATATTGCAGAGAAACCTTTTAATATAAATCCGATGTTTTGAAGCTAGCGGCCAATTATTTAAGTGTCTGAAAGTAGTCAGAACAGATTATAAATTTTTATAAAGAAAAATTTATCGAGCTATATAATCTATTCGAACTGCCGATCTAGGTTAAGATTTGTAAAAATCTGAGTTTAGGTGCCTTAGACAAATGTGGAACAATTCTAAGTATTATAGGCTGGCAATCTTTGCTTTATTGAGCATGAGTTTTATAAGCTCATGTGTTGATAAGAAACGAAAAGAGTCTCCCTCTGCTCAGGGCGGGATTATTGATCTATCGCAATGGGACTTTGCAAAAGATGGACCGGTTGATCTTAAAGGAGAATGGAAGTTCTTCGCTGGTAAATTTATAGAGCCCGATGCCGTTAACGATTTCTGGCAAAACAATAAAAGTATCATTCAAGTACCTGCGTACTGGCATACTCAACCTCACCCTGATCGGCCTGCTGAGAAAATCGATAGTATCGGCTATGGTAGTTATGGATTGAGAGTGCGACTGAATCAGAACTATAGTTATCTGGATTTACCTTTGGGTATCCTCTTTAAGGAGGCACATACCTCAGCTTTATTCTATATCCTGGATACTGATGGTAAAAATATTCTGGCGAAAGTTTCTCAAGGCTCACCCGCTGCAAGATCTGATCAAGAGATACCTTTTGTCGTAAGCCAGTTAGCACCCACTGCTAGCAATGACATTAACGAATTTATTATTTTAGTTCATATTAGTAATCATCAATTATCCAAAGCCGGTTTTAAGGCTTCACCCCGTATCGGATCAATGGAGTTCCTCAAAGAAAACCAGTTTACCAGTATTTTTACCAGTATTTTTTTGATCGGTGCCCTCGTGATTATTGGTTTATACCATCTGATTATTTTTCTTCAGAGGCGTGAAGATAAAACTTCCCTTGCATTTGCTTTCTTTTGCTCAGTCATGGCACTACGTGAAACAGTGATGAATCGCATTTTTCAGAACTTTGGTTTAGGGGAGTCGCTATCAGGTTTTGAAATATTAACATCGTTGGAGTATTTAACTTTGCCTTTTAGCATTATGACTGGTGGTGTATTTATTGCTTTGACCGTTCCTGGAAAGCTATATTCAGCCTTTTGCAAATATGTGATTCTGGTTGGGGGGGCTCTATTAGTTGCTTTTACATTGGTTTCAGATGTCTTGGTATTCACTCGACTACTCTATATCTACCAGATCTATATCCTTGTAACTAGTTTAATTGGTATCAGTCACCTGATTGTTAAGAGTTTTCAAAAAGATCAGGGTGCTCAGGTTATGGGACTGAGTCTGTTTGTTCTACTGATAGGTATTGCCAATGATATTTTGTATTTTAACCAGGTGATTAATACTGGGTCCTATTCATCTTTTACTTTTGTTGGTTTTGTCCTAATGCAAAGTGGTATTATTTCGGGAAAATCTGCTTATGCCTATAAACAGACCAAGCTACTAAGTGCCAACCTACAGGAAAAGAATAAAGAGATTACTTTCTTTAACCAAAACCTAGAAAGGTTAGTTGACGATAAAACTAGAGAGATAAAGGGTCTTTTGGATCATATTCCTCAGGGTGTTCTGACAATCGAAGCTGAAGGTCTCATTGGCAAAAATTTTTCTGCCCACCTTAGTGAAGTCCTTGGCCATTGTGATGTTGCGGAAAAAAAGTT
Source organism: Pseudobdellovibrionaceae bacterium (assembly GCA_002725955.1). Taxonomy (GTDB): domain Bacteria; phylum Bdellovibrionota_B; class Oligoflexia; order Oligoflexales; family Oligoflexaceae. Next base: position 1,224 of record PBRN01000237.1, on the reverse strand, counting down.
CAAAGACGTTATTTTTGCAAAATCGACTATGAGTGCTGATGATCAAGATCAGGCTTGGCAGGCGATCTTTAATGCTGTTGGCTGTGATGAATTGGGTTTCATTTTGAATTCAGGTAAACTTCCGTCGGAAATTGCATATACATTCGGCGCAGATGCTAAAATATTGGGTTCGACCTGGAGCCCACAGGTGAAAGATGGAATCGTGGAGTCCATTCTTGTTACTTTACTCGATGTCACTGCAGAAAAAAAGTTAGAAGCAGAAGCCCGTAAGCAACAACAAGAGATAGCCAAAATATCTGAACTGATTGCTGTGCCAGAGGCTAAGGCGCACAACTTCTTTTCAACATCGGCGGTCTTACTCCAGGAAATTAAAGAGATTCTAGACAAGGGGCAAGATTCATTAGATGAAGAACGAATCAAATTATTATTCGTGAATGCCCATACTGTAAAAGGCAATGCGAGAACACTTGAGTTTTCTGAGCTTACCGAACATATTCATTTAATGGAAAATAGATACAGTCAAATTCTTAGAAAACAAGAAGATATAGACTTATCATTATTACATGATGATATCGATCGTGTGTTGGCGGTGTTGAACGATTATAACCATGTAAATACGACAAAACTTAATCGTAATGCAGCTGGTAACTTCATTAATATAGATCGTAATTTAATTGAGAAGATGTTTTATTTAATGAAGGATTATGTTAATGGGCGTGATCCCATAGAAGGCAGTTATAAACCTGCTTTTCAAAGTCAAGGTGATATTCTAGCCAAGTTAATTTTTGAGGATCTTACTCAGGTATTTGAAGACTATCACGAGCGTGTTATTAAAATTGCAAACGACACTGGTAGAGAAAAACCAGAAATTGTCTTCAATGTGCCTTCAACGGTCATTTCATCAGATCAAAGAGAAGTTCTTGACATGACTATGATTCACCTGCTGCGTAATGCAATGGATCATGGTATTGAAAAGAAAGAGGATCGTATCGCAAAAGGTAAGACCCCGCATGGTCGACTTTCTATTGATGTTGATATTAGCGATGATGTCTTGACTATGAAAGTTGAAGATGATGGTAGAGGTTTGCCGATTGCTTCTCTTCGTGAGAAAGGTGTGAAGAACGGTTTTTTAAGAAGTGATAGCCCATTATCAGAGATTGCAGAGACTATATTCAATAGCGGGACGTCGACCGCTGAATCAATAACCCAGATTTCCGGGCGTGG
>PBRN01000262.1 GCA_002725955.1 Pseudobdellovibrionaceae bacterium | reverse complement strand
GGCAATGGTCACCGAGGTTCCCTGAGGCGGAGTATTATCATAGCTGATACTAAACTGGCTCGCCGCTGTGTTGGCGTTACTGGCTGCATCAGTGGCACCACCTGCTGCCACATCCGCAGTGATCGTCCCTGTTCCTGAGGGAGTGATGTCAAAACTATAGGTTTTACCACCGCCGCTGAAATTGCTAATACTGCCCCCAGTCACCATCAAATCATCCTGATTAAAACCGGTGACTGTTTCACTGAAAGTGGCGGTCATGGCAATAGGAGAATCATTAGTAGGGGCAGCACTGCTGCTTGCCAGTACTATGGTTGGCTGGCTATTATCATGGATGATGCTGTCACTGATACAGCTGCTTTCATTACCGAGGGCATCACGGAATTTAACGTAGACCATGGCAGTGCCTTCACTCTGATCAATGGTCCATTTTTTCGTCCCAGCATAAGCCTCCCAGCTGCCCCCTCCGTCGCAGTCGGCATTGTTGGTCAGATACATTTCGCTTACTTCTCTGGCTGCAAGGGTTATGGTGATACTATTGGTTTTGGTATAGGTATCCCCGTTAGCCATACTTACAGATTTTCCTGGAGGGATCTTCAGAGGAGTAAAGGTTTGATTGGTTGGTGTTTGGAGCCTGGCATCAGCCTCTATGCCTGGAACTTCATTCTTAACAGCCTTAACATTTTTAGCGTTGTTAGCGTTGTTAGCGTTGTTAGCGTTGTTAGCATTGTTAGCGTTGTTAGCATCATTGATCTCCACTTTCAACTTGCTACCGCAGCCTGTGAGTAGATTCAATATGACCAACCATATGAACATAATAAACCTCGTAGTGAAGTACAGCTGAGAACAAAAATCAGTAGCAACGTATGGGATCTGTTAACTTTGAGCGTTTCTTTGCTCTTAGGCAACACCCCAACCACCTCACCGCTATTGAGGTAGTGGGACGACGAACCACGCCATATCCAATAAAAACTGATACTGCTGGTGCTGGCGGAAACCTTCCATCTCTGCACAGCAAGATCATTATTTTGCGCTCCATTGGCAGGCACAAACACCTGAATAACATTAGCTTGATCCCCATCTGCCGTTGGATAATAAATGGATCAGGCATATTAGATAACACGTTCGGCAGAAGGTGAAGTATGATGATAGTTTATTTGTGACTTTCAGGTAATTTTGGAGATATGCTTATTGTTATTATTGAGTTGCAGTTTTTTTAAGGGTAGTCTTGGAGTTCTCATTGAAAAAAATACTCAATAAATTTAGTTGTTTAAAATATTTTCTGGGGGTGTGTCTTCGTCTTTTTTTCATAATTGTTTCATTGTCAGGTGAGAAATTGGGTTCTCGAAAAAACAGTTCATTTCAATTCCGAAGGGCATGCTACTGGCTAATCATGTGTTAAATGCATGAAGCTGCAAAAACTTAAGTCAAAAAGTGAATTTTTTATAACAAGGTTGTTAAGGTTATATATTCAGATGATGACGCCAGGCATCCTTTGGTTGTTACCTAAGGAACCTTGATGATTGGGATTAAAATTTAAAAATAATTGAGATTGAATAGGCTCGCCTACCACCATAAACAAAAGCGTCAAACCACCAGCCAGGTGTCAGATCTCTGGTAATTGACCCAGTTATCTCGGACCGGTTATAACTGTATTACCATCAAGTAGATGGTGTATGGCCGCTTCTCTCATTCTGCTTATTCAAATCGAGTTGTAGCCCCTGAAGATAAACTCTGTTGTTCTCACTGAAATCCTGTTCGGAGCCCCTGTCATGAAAAGAATTGTTCTCTCACTCACGTGCCTGCTTCCTCTGGCATGTACCAAACCTCTTAATTCCTATCTGCAAAGCGAAATTCCTGGTAACCATGATGATATCGTCGCCCTTGGGTCTGGCTATACATCGGTAGGGCAGAAAACCCTTCCTGTTACTTGTATTTCCTCAGATGAAATTGATACTGCCAGCCCCGAATCTCAAGGTGTTGCCGGTGGTAACGCTCAGGCTACTGTTCAGTACCTGAAAGATGAAACACTGCTTGATGTAGCTCGAGTGATTAATGGCAGTGCGTCTGCTGAAGTTAAGTTTTCGATGGTGAGAGCAGCTGGTAACGCTGAACTAGCGAAAGAACATTCATCTGATGAGTATTCTCTTACTTATTCCTACCTTTACCATGGGGTGGCAGGAAAGCGATATATCTACCGTCTTAATAACATGGACTTGGTTCCAGCTGTTTTAAACTGGGATGGTAATCGTTTTCAGCGTTTTTGTGGCGATGAATTTGTTTCTTCCATTCAATATGGTGCGGTCTTGATCGGTACCCTCAAGGTGACCTTCCAGAATGCAGCTGATAAGCTCGATATCAAAGGTGCCCTTGAGTTAGATTTTGAAACTGGTGGTCTTGGTGTCGCTGTCGAAGGTGAGGGTGGTTATCTTTCTGAAGACGTCAAGAAAACTGCTAAAGTAAGCTTTATTGTTGAGCAGCAAGGTGGCGATCCTGCTGGTTACTTAGGGCATTTACCTGCAGGTATCACTGATTGTAGCCTTGAGAATCTTGGCCCCTGTCAAACGGCTATTAAGGGTCTGATTGAATATGGCAATGGTGATTTTAAAAAGCAGCTGATGGCTGAGTCAAACAATGAAACTAATGAACAACTGACTAAGCGTTTGATGAAATGGAATGTGGTTAATATTACAACCACGCCTTATACTGATCTTCCCTTTCTGTCGATGGATGTCCAGACTGACAGCCGCGATTATTCAGCAATGAGAAGCAATATTAATGTGATGGAAGAAATGTATGATCAGGAAAGAAAGAGCACAGATCGTGCCGATTTCCTGATTAATACTGGTTTTGCTGGTGATCATAATCTTTCTGAAAGAGAAAAAGTTCAGGTAGAGGATATCAGGCGCATGGCTAAAGCTAACAGCGACCTGTTGTTTAGTCAGATTAAAAGATGCCTCGATCAGTACCAGACTCCGAGTGTTTGTACGGTACCCGCTCTTCAGGATTATACTGATCTCATGCCCTTGTTATCTTTAGAAAGCACCGATATCGGTGAGATTCAGCCGGGTACTTATGTGATAGGTCAGGGCTACCTCGGTACTAGCATGCTCTGCGCCTCTTTCGTTTTAAGAGATTCTACTCCAGTTTACTCTGCCCCCATCTGTGATCAGGCGGACAATGATCAAAAGTGGCAGGTTACCTTTGAAGGTGGCTTAGGTCAGAAGACCTTTGTTAAGTTTCGTCAGGCACGAGGAGCAACAGACTACTGCTTGCGCTCTGTTGTCAGTCCTCGGGGATATACTGTACTAGGTGTTAAAAAGTGTGAGGGTATTGGTACCGAGTTATTCCAGTGGGATAATGCTAAACAAACCCTTGCTCCCGCTGGTAATAACGAGCAATGCTTCCAGCCAATCGGTGGTGGACTCGGCTCATGTGAAAATGCAGTCCATTGGCTGAAAAAACTTTAATCTCAGGATAATTTTCCCATGCTCTTATTGACAAAGAACATGATGAGAAGGCTGGCAGCCTTCTCCTTCTATCTCAGCGCTTCATGTGCCTCCCCGGAGGCTAGTGAAGTCAGAACAGAAACAGCCGCTAGCCAGCGCATTCCTGGGGTGGGCTTTGATCAGGGTTTCTACCTTGAACCCTGCCTGACCGGAACAGTTGATTACGGTGGTAACCGTTCCATGAGATACGAAGCAGTTTATGATGAGAGCGCTGAATCGCTGCAAAAAAACCTAGGGATCAAAGTGAGAGGGTCTCTTAATGTTGGTTTGATTGGCGGCGGGGTTGAGGTGGCGGTGGCTACCCGTAACAGCCGCTCCTCCACCCGATCGGCGATGGTGGTGAGTTATGACTATATCCATGGCAAATCCTACCTGAGCAACCCCCAATGGTTGCCGGGGAAGGCAGCGGGATCAGCTGAGTGTGGTGATCATGCTATTACCGAAATAACCTGGGGTCTGCGCTACTATTCTAGCATCATAGTCCATTTTAAAAATGAAGAAACCCGGCGTAAATTCGAAGCGCGACTACACATCAGTGTTCTTTTCGGTTTGATCAGAGGTTCAGTCACTGTGGCAAAAGTGATCAGAGAAGAATTTGCTGATGATCTTTTGATTGAACTGGATACATGGCAGACCGGTGGTGACCAGTTGGCCTTTGCTAACTTTAAAGCGAACCTTGATCGGACCCCCTGTAGTTTGAATGATATTGAATCCTGTCAGCAGCAATTTGGCAAAATAAACGATTATCTGGAGAATAACGTCAGGGAGCAGATTGAGTCTATTAGTGACGATCAATATAGTAGGACACTGCATCCGGTGGGCTTAAAAACCCGCGCCTATAGTGAGCTGTTTTCTGCAGTGCCGGAGGTTGCCGGTGTGGCAGATGTTCAACAACAGCAGGATGAAAGCTTCGCTATCAACCAACTATATGGAGAGGTTTCGTCTCGGTTAGTCCAGGCAGAATCATGGCTGCAGCGGACTGAATTATTTCTTTATGAAGAGGAAAACAGAGCGGATCTGGCCAAGCTCTATCAGGAAGTGAAAGAATACCGTAGCAAGCTGAAACCGGTTTTAGAACAGTGCCCTCTGGACCGAGAACTCTGTGAACAGGGTTTGAATAGCGCATTTACTCTGAGTTCTCCTGTCCCCGACCTTAGCAGCAGCTGGCCCATTTATAGTGATGACGATAGCTGATGTTGAGCCTTATTAATCATTGATTGATAGCCCGTGATAGGGAGTTAGATTTCGTTTTGATGAGCCTGCTATTTCACCTGAAATAGCAGGTTTCTTTCGTTGGTTTAGACAACGGGACCACCAGTAAAATTTTTGAAATTATCAGTAATTGATTGGTTATCATTTTGTACTCGTGGCTATTTTATCGGTTTCTGCATTGATTAATATTGGGTTAAGTTTCGTCTTCGGTGGTCTGCGTTATCATGCCTTTGAATAGCAAGTTACTAAAGAACCTGAAGCCTCGATATCAGCAATGAGATCCTTATGAAGCTGAGAAATCTTATCCATCATCAGGCAGCTGGCCCAGTTCTGGCAACGACGATAGCTGATGTCCGGCCCTATATGAATCATTGATTGATACCCATAAAGTTAATACCTTAACGGTGAATTTATATTTTTCGTTCTTGCCTCCTTGATTTTTATCCCACCAAACTTCCTCAAAAATACTTATCCAAATAAACACTGAAATTAAAAAACAAAACATTTAATATCCTGTAAATATTAGTTTAATAAGAAATATTTAATATTACATAAAAAGACCCGATAAGTTAAATAGGCTCGGGACAAAGTGTTGCTTCATAGAGAATAAATCATCAGAACCCTTCAGGCCAAATAAATAGGAATTTTTACTTTGAATTAATGGGCCAGAGGGTAAGTAAAATGTCTGGAAAAAAAAATAAGCCATATGACTTTAAAAAAGAAATGGAAATGGTTCGCATATGTATGAACACACCGAGAATTCAAGCTCCTGATCATAAACTGCCGTTGACCCGTAGAGAATTGATTGGCCAAGGATTTCTTGCTTCCAGCGCCTTTGTGGTTGCTCCTTCAATTTTGCAGCTGGTTTCCCAACAGGCCTATGGGCTTGAATGTAAAGCACCAGAATCAGAAGGTGATGCTGCCGCCCCGGTGGGTTTTCTTCAGGTAGAGCTTCAGGGAGGTGCCGCAATCTCTGGTAATTTTATGTTTGGCAAGCAGCGGGGCACTGCAGCTTTTGAAGCCCATGCAGCCGATGGTTATGTTTCGGTGGGGGTGCCAACAAACTTTTCTCCCACAGATCCGGGTAATCTCGATCTGACTTTTGGGGCACCGTTTCATAGGAATTCACAAATATTGGCTGGCTTGAAGTCAGTGATGAGTCCTGAGGCTATCGCCAAGACCGGCGTTGCTGGGATGGCAGCGATTTCCGATAATGATACTGCTAATAACCCATTGAATGGCATTCAGTTAGCTATGGGGGTATCTGGTGGTCAGGGACAATTGGTTGAAATAGCAGGGAATAGAAACTCTGAAACCGGTGGCCGTACTAGGGCTCTGCCAGTTGGAGCTAATCCAGGTATATCAAAGGCGTTAATCCGGAATGATAATGATGTTGCCAATCTGGTGAACCCCGGTCTACTGGGTACCCGCTTATCGCGGGATGATGCTGTTAAAATCGCTAAAGCTGCTCAGCAGTTAAGTGGTAGTCAACTGCGCAAATTTAAGGAAAAAGCCTTATCGCAGCAGCTGAAGGATTTGGCTGAGTGTGGTTATCAAGGCAGTGCAGAGCTATTTAATACCTCAGCAGATGATCTGGGTCCAGCCGGTGACCCTGATGTCAACACTATTGCACAGGGTACAGCAGCCGCAATTGATCTAAATGATCAGGACGATAATCAGATAGCGACCCTTGCGAAGCTATTGGTAGATTCTAATACTGGTGGCGCCTCGTTAAATAAAGGGGGCTATGATTATCATAACGATGGTCGGCCGGTGCAGGATGCTCTCGATTTTGCTGCTGGCCGGGATATTGGGATTGCTCTTGAACTCGCTCATAGAAAAAAAGTTCCTCTATTTGTGGCATTGACTTCTGATGGATCTACTTCTTCGAACGGACAGGTTGGAGGGGAATTTGGTATGGGTGAGGCGAGAGCCGATAATGCCGCCCGAGGTTCAGCCTTGATGTTTGCTATTGGTGCAACCGAGCGCCCTAAAATGGATTCGAATCAAATCGGGGCATATAGAGATAATGGTGCTGTAGATGCGGCATATCTAATCACGGCTGATAGCCCGGCAGACCAGGCATTAAATATTGTCGCAAATTATGCAGCTGTGAATGGTACTTTAGAAGTATATGATCAGGTCCTGGCTAGCAATGGCGTGAGTAAGCCGTTTTCAAAAGAGAGAGATCATTACATCGCATTTCAAGAAGTTAAAAAGTAAGATTTGCTCGTATCAGTCTTCATTGACTATTCCCCCCCGCTTAAGCGGGTCGACTTAAGATCGTTTTAACCTCTGAAGATAAGAGAGTGATAGGAATCTGTTATGCATCTGCGGCGTCTAAAAATCAGCCTCGAGCCCTTCATCACCCTCTTACTAATGGGCAGTTTGAGCTGCATTAAGAAGCCTGAGACAGGAAATTCAGGGTCAATTCCTCCCGAGGAGGTTTCTGGAGCCGACTCGGACAGTGGGAATAACGGCTCTGATGGACCAAGTTTTAACGAGTTTTTCGGAGTGATCAACGAGCACTGCGTGATCTGCCATGGCGCCGAGGACTCCACATTCACAGGTATCTCGAATATGTCGACCTTGGACTCTGTGGAAGACTGGATTGAATATCCAGATAAAATGTTTGTTCCCGGAGATGCAGCAAAATCAGCGGTATACAACCGCCTTATTTTTGCGAAAGGCACCCACGAAGCGCTAAAGAAGAACATGCCTTTTGCGACAGCCAACAAATCTATAACGTTCACAGAATCAGCTGCGGATCTTATTGCGGCCTTCGTGAATTCAATTGACCCAGGCGGCACACGCGCAAAAGCATTTACCGATAACTACACGGCACTGCACAAGGTCAAGTACCTACTCAACGGCCTTCCCCTAACGGAGAGTGAACTGGCTCTCACACAAGGAGATAACCCGAGCCTAGAGGTCTCTGAGATACGGCGTTTGGTTAAATCATGGTATGAGGGGCAGGGTTGCAGTACTGTGCTGGCACCTTTTATGTCTGTCAGCCTCCAGCAAACCGGGACCTTCAACCGGGGCTCGCCCTTATATGGCAGCGTTGCGATCGGTCGGAATCTCCCTGGAGAAAGTGAGGCTTTTCTGGAATCGGCACGCTTACGTCGCAGCCTTTTAGGCGATAGCTTTCAAGAGTCTTTCGAGAGAACTTTTTGTGACCTTGTGGATCGTGACAGACCCATCACTGAGATCATGACAACGAACCGCTGGGCAATGACAACAGCCTTACTTGTGAGCTACCGTTTCGTCGATACGGTTGCAGAGGTCGATGTAAGAGATATGACCTTGGTGGAACTACTATTCCGCCGCAACATCACTGACCGCAGCGACTTTGAAGATTGGCGCTTCGTGAATCTGGTAGCAGCGGACAGCACGAATACCAGAGCAAACCTAGGGAACCTTACGCAAATGAGAGGCTTTGGCAATGACAGTGTCTTTCCTCTAAGAGTTCCTCGGATGGGTTTTTTTAATACCCTAGCCTTCCAGTTATCCTGGCCTACAAACGATGACAACGACTTCAGAGTTATCACAAACCAAACCTTAATCGCCGCCTTAGGGGATACATTCAATGCTGCCGATCCAACGAAGGAGGGCAGCTTAGATGGCCTTGATACCGGACATGCGCCCGCTAATTCGGACTGCTACTCATGCCACCGCCTGATGGATCCCATGCGGCAGGTATTCAAAAACTCCTATGGCTATTCATATCGACCTGCGGGCGACCCTAACCTTCTGACAGCTGCCTTTGCCTTCGATGGCCACCAGAAAGAGTTAAATTCTCTCGCCGATATGGGACGGGCTCTGGCGACTCATCCCGGGTTTGCGAGTGCTTGGGTTCAGAAAGTTTGTGCCTACGCCAATTCACAACCGTGCGATGTCGCCACCAATGAGTTCAGCCGACAGGTGCAGGCGTTCAAGGATAGTAATTACAACTTTAGGGAGATGTTTTTCAATGTCATCTCCTCTCCCCTGGTGACAGGTCAAAACCCGAACGAAGATAACGATGTTAGCGATTTCAAGATTGCGTCTAGCTCGCGAGAACAGTTTTGTAAGGTGATGAACAACCGCTACCGGAATCTATACCAGATGCGAGGGCTTGATCCCGCTCAAAGACAAGAAGATTTATGTGCTGCAGGTGGTAACCAAATCTTACGGGGCCTCGGTGAACTAGAGGCCTTTCGAGGTTCGACTCAGGTCTACAAACCATCCACCCACTCGACTCCATATCTTAGATCAGGCGAGATCCTTTGCCAAAGCATTGCCGAAACAGTTGTGGGGCCGACAGCTGTATTCCAAACGGGTACCGGGAAGAGCACCATGAATCTTGATAATATGGTCCAACACATCATGGGCATGAGTCCTGCACACCTGCGCTACTCCCGTGCCCGTGAAGCCATGAGTAAGGTTTATCAATACGGTATATCCTTGGGCTTTAACGAAGTCCGTGCACTTCAAGAGACCTTTGTTCTCGCCTGTACTGCACCGGACGTATTGGGGATAGGACTATGAAAACGAAATCTATTGATCGCCGGATGTTTTTACAGCAGATTTTATCTGCATATTCTTGCCTAGGCCTACGTAGTTTTCTACTGGGCGTTTCTCCCGCATTCTTGAGCCAGCGACTCATGGCTGATAGTGGTGAAAGACAGTTTCTTATTTTTAGCTCAGATGTTCAGGGTAGCCCCTTGAACTGCAACGTACCAGGTGCCTACATGAATGGCATCGATCATCCTACGCAGGCTGCTATGGCGCCGACAAACTTCCAACTCGGCAACGTCAATGTTAGAGCTGCAGCCCCTTGGGCTTTGCTGCCCAGACAGATGCTCAGCCGCCTACACTTCATTCACAATCGCACTCAGATTAACGCTCACACAGAATTCAATGATGTGATGTATGGCTTGGGAAGGATTAAATCAGAATCTGGTGCTGGAGCCGAAATGATCGCATCAGTTGTGGCCCAAGAGAACTACAAGACCCTTGGTACGGTTATGGAAAAACCTATCGTTTTAGATTCTCGCCTTGAATTTAAAGGTAATCAGATAAATTCAGTCACACCTAGGCTCTTCCAGTCTTTATTCTCTGGACAAGGCCGCACACAGGTCACTCAAATGATGAAGTTCCGCGATCAGGCGATAGACACGCTCTATGCAGACCTAAAAGAAAAAGGCACACCCGCTCAGAAAGACTTCTTAGAATCGGCTATTAAAAGCCGTAGCCAAGCCCGAGCCCTATCTGAGAAGCTTATCAATGATCTTTCGGATCTACCTAGCGATGATACGGAAGCTGCGATCTTAGTAGCCGCAGTCGTATGTGCAGCCGGGGTATCACCAGTTGCTAATATTCGGCTAGGGTTTGGCAGTGACAATCATGCTGATGCAAACCTAGACGATGAGGTCAGCGAAACTCTGGCCAGTATCGCAAATCTATCCCTACTACAAACTCATCTGACAGACTTTGGAATTAGCGATCGGGTTACCTTTGCCATTCAAAACGCATTCGGCCGTACCTTAAGACGAAACGCCAAAGGTGGCCGTGATCATAACAGTCAGCATAACGTGACCGTCGTATTCGGACCTAAAGTCAAACCCGGTGTCTCTGGTGGTATCGAAACCGTCAATGGGGCAAATGGTGGCAGGGCTCTTGCGTTTAATTCGCAAACAGGGCGACCGGCAGATAACGGTGATATCACTCCTGCAACGTCACTGATATCATCCGTTAAGACGATCTACAAAGCCTGTGGTCTCCCAGATGAGGTGATAGAAAAACGCGCCCAGGGTGGCAAAGTTATCAAGGCTGCTCTCATCTAGACACTCAACGAACGTGAAATTAGAATCACTACTGCTTCACTTTTCTTGACTTTGCGCTATCAGTAATCAGCTTTGCGTGACCACTTTCCCACAGGAGTAATATGTTGGATCAAGAGTGATTGAAACGAGTGGATTTTTTTCTATTCCTCCCGTGATAGGGAGTTAGATTTCGTTTTGATGAGCCTGCTATTTCACCTGAAATAGCAGGTTTCT
>PBRN01000261.1 GCA_002725955.1 Pseudobdellovibrionaceae bacterium | reverse complement strand
TATGGCCTCTTTAAATAAGTTCTCAGGTTCGCCTGTTTTTACAGATAGGGGTGAGATTGCGGGGATTGTTCACGGGCGTGATATTCAAAATCTAACTTTTGAGTCTGGTAACAAAGACTTTATGTTAGATGAAAAGGAGGGCTGTTTTGATTACAGGGTCTACTCAGATAGACCTAAACTGAAATTATTCAATCTACCTATGTGGTCAAAAACCCTGGAAAAATGATTCGTTGCCCGTTGCCGTATCATATCTGAAGGAAATCAATTCAAGTTCTGAAACCTGACAGATTCGGATGCAGCGGTCATAGACATTTGCCATCATTAACTAAATCTGGAAAACACTTGGCTCCGAACATTCTAGCATCCCTGAGGCGCAATCTAGGCTCAGCATTTCCTTCGTTTATCCTGGATGTGGCATGAAGCACTAATTCTGTTTTGACCACAGATCCATCCGGCACTGAGCTTTCTACAGCCCAAGTAGCCAAGAAAGAAAGCGCTCTATGCTTGGCACTATAACTTTTGATGACAACCCAACTATCACCTTGCTTGATGCTAAGGCGTAAAGTGAGCATTCCTTCTGGAATGAAATCATTATTAAAAAAACTACCCGGAGAAAAGCTGATTGTACTGCGGACTTTGGCATTTTCGTCCCCACTCACGGTGCCCATCATGGACATGAGCACTAGTTTCGAGCCTAAGGGATGACGGAGCTGTAACCAATACTCTCCAGCATGAGGAGGTGCAGCTGCCTCCTTCCACATTCTAAATGCCCCCGGGTAAACTACATAATCTAAAAACATCTCACCACCGAAATCAATTTTACGAGAAGGTGAATTTTTTGGAATACTGAAAAAAGTTGCTTTATAATGATCTCTTCGTTTGGTACCAGGCGGAAAATGCGATAGGCTCAAATCTTTACTAAAAGGCAGTTCGATCACATAACCCATCGTGTTCGCATCCAGTCCAGACGGGTTTTCATTGTCATTATAATTGCAGCCTAAAACGGTTACTAGAGTTATCAGTGAAATAATCGAACGCATTTTCCAAACCTTTCTATCCAACTATGATGAAAGGAAAGAAAGCCATGTGTCTTTCCTTTCATGAAAGACGCTATGCAATTAAGGGGCCAGATGTTTCCTCATGCTTTCAATTACTTATCATTAACATCGAGCATAAATTTATAATGGAAGCGAATTATAGAAAAGATTTGGGCGGCAATTGCCATAAAACTGTCACCTCAAAATAGTTGTCCCGTTGCAAAAGTTATATAATTTTTGGCAACGGGACCATAAAACAAAAGCCCATTGGTAGGCAAAAATTGCTTTAATAAAAAAAAATAAAATAGGCAAATAGTACCTACATTCCTTTTAGCATAAGCAAAGCAAAATTGCACACTCAAGATGGCGGCATTTTTTTCTGACCAAAGGTAACTTCTAAGATAAAAAAAAAAAAAATTACAGCTTGTTATCTTGAGAGGACTAAACAATTTTCTGCCTAGGTCGAAACTTCCTACAAGTTGGTTATGGATGAGTTCTAATTTTTGACAGGAGGTCAAAACAGATGGGTTTACGATTGAGGACAAATATGGCTTCGCTTAACGGCCAGCGTCGACTCGAAAATACGACGCGAAGGTTAACTTCTTCTAGTGGTAAATTATCTTCCGGTAAAAGAATTAACAAAGCCGCTGATGATTCCGCTGGTTTAGCGATTTCGGAGAACTTAAGGGCTGATATAAGATCCCTACATCAAGCAAAGAGAAATGCTCTGGATGGCATTTCGATGGTGCAGACAGCAGAAGGAGGATTAAATGAAACCGGTACTATGCTAGTGCGTTTAAGGGAACTAGCTGTGCAGTCTGCCTCAGATACTATAGGAAGGGAGGAAAGATTATTTATTGATAAAGAATATATTGCCTTGAAAGATGAAGTCGACAGAATCGCCAACTCTACCGAATATAACGGATCACGTTTGTTGATTGGTAGGGCTGATGATATAAGTGATGAATATAATAATCCCCCCGATTTATTTCCCGCAGAGATTCAGGTTGGCAAGGACTATTTTGCTGAAGCTGATGCTATTGGTGATCGCAACCCAGTAAACATTATTAAAATTGATTTTCAGGCTATGAATTCGTTTACGACAGGTGAAGGATCGTTAGATATCGGGCGTGCTGAGGAGGGTACCCGAGTAGCCGATAAATATCAATCTCAGTCCGCTATCGTGAAACTTGATGATGCGATTACTAAAGTTAATGATTACAGAGCGTACCTTGGTTCGATCCAAAACAGACTGGGTTCCACAGTAAGAAACTTAAGTGTGCAGACAGAGAATCTATCTGATGCCAAAAGCCGCATTCAGGATACTGACTATGCACAGGAAACGGCTAAGTTCACTCAGGAGAAAATACTTCAGCAGGCGGGTACTTCTATCCTGTCAACATCAAACCAGCAGCCTATGGTTGCTATGCAGCTTATTCAGGGCTTGGGCGGATAAGCAATACCAAAGCTCAAGAAATTATCACTTCTCATGGGGAGGGGCTAAGCCTCTCCCTCTTTTGTTTTTTTGAGGATTTTTATAACAGAGATCCGTGATCAGATCCATCCATAGCCAGAACAAGGAACCACAAAAGTATTCTTATACCGTCCCACTATGCGTTATTGTTGATCCGGCACTCGCAAGAACCAAGAATCAAAGTGGGGAGGCTAGGTTCCGCCCTAGTTATTCTGAAATTCTTGCTACCCGCAGTGAGCCTTCGCTATGCTCCATAGATCTTTTGTTGGTGAGTAACCTGCTTTATGTTATTGATTAGCAACCGGCAATGGCACCTTTCCAGGCAAAATCATCAATAGCCTCATAAAATTCGTCGCCACAATGTGCGTCTTGGACGCCACCGCTAGACCTATGGACAAGACTGCAGGCATCATGATTCAGACAGTCACGGGTAAAGCTATTCTTACCTATATAAGTACAATCATCTCCACAAAGACCCATACAGCCGTATCCATTGCGAGGCTTATCACCTACCAGTATTCTCTTGGTTTTGTTACGACCTTTTTTATTCGACCACTTGGCGGTCAATCTTTTACCAAACTTAACGCATTGATAACCATTATAGATATCGTAATTTTTACCTTTGCCATATACAGCAAACTTAGGAGATGAGTTTTCATAGGTTTTATTAATAATAGGTAAGTGTTCGGGGGCGGAGTCTATCATGGACAGTAACCCATGGATGGTATCCATTTTATCATTATCCCACTGACCAGCTTGAAGTGCCTCTCTGACTGCTATTTTATCTTCTTGGGTTACAGTTTGTTCATAACCATTGATGGTTCTTTTGCCATCACCATTTTCAGTGGCCTCAAATAATTTGCCATTGACTACCACCGACCAAACTTTTTCACCCTGGGCGTCCTGACTAGACTGATAATCAACCCGATTAGTGCCACCAGAAATATCATAGATTTCATCATGGTTATGAAAAGAACCAAAGTTGCTATTGCCTGCTGGCCCTACATCTGTTGATAATTTTCCACATCCTGTAGCAAGGCCTATGGGCAAAGCTAGATAGATCAATATGTTATTAAACATAGAATACACTCCGATACTGCATCCAAAAAACAGATATCTTTTAGTTCATTAAATTTCCACCTTTGTTATCTCATCTTAACGGAACAAGTTTACAGCAAGCTTAATTATCAATAATTATCGAATAAAAACAAAATGTTGCAGCTGTCATTAAATGTTGGGGTGACATGAATAAATATCAGGTACCCCTTGCGAAGGATAATATTTGTACTTGAGATTCTGATGTCAGCTCTCGGCTTCTGGATCTAAGAGCTAGTATAAATAGATTTTAATCAGCTGGGTTTGCGACTTATAAGGATACATAAAAGTGAGTCTGCCAACCAAAACTTCTGACCTTCTCTCAAGGGGAATTCTTAGGTATCTCAGCACACCCCGTAACCTTGACTATTGCATCTTAATCGTCGGTTAGCCTGATATGTTTACGGGTGAATGTTCCCAGTCTTGAGACCGCTTCCTGAGCTTCCCTTAATTGAGGAAAAGCCTGGAAAACATGAAAGCCCTCTGGCCACTCCTGCAGTTCGGCATTGTTACCTGCTTTGCGGGCCAGGGTCGCTACCCTGGTAGCATCAGAGTATAAAACTTCGTCCCCACCCACCTGAATCAGTAGTGGTGGCAGTTCGGTGAAATCACCGTATAGAGGCGAAATATAAGGATCACCCTTACTTTGGCTTCCTGCATAAAGTCCACCAGTGGCTGCCAACCGATCTGGATTGATTAACGGATCTCTTTCCCTTCTTTCCTCACAACTATCGCCGGTGGCTTTCAGATCAGTCCATGGGCTCAGTAAGGCAGCGCAGGCTGGCTGAGGTAATTTCAAATGACGAATTTTATATAGGGTAGCCAGGGTGAGGCCGCCGCCTGCCGAGTCACCCATAATCGCCAGTTGATCAGCATGATAGTCATCAGCCAGCAGGTTTTTGTAGACGGTCATGGCATCATCAAGTGCCGCTGGATAGGGGTGCTCCGGTGCCAGCCGGTATTCAACGGCTAAAACCTTCATGCCGGAGGCTCGGGCGATCCGGCTGCAAAGTTCCCTGTGGGTGTTGATGGAACCCATCACATAACCACCCCCATGAAGGTAGATGATCGTCATCGGACAATCCTGCACATTGGCAAGATGGATCCATTCCACGGGAACATCCTCCAGGGAGCCTGCCGTACATACAATATCATCGGCCAGAGGGAGTTGCGCCTGCATCGTTTCAAAGTAAACCCGCCGTTCATGAAGATCGAGTCGGTCCAGGTCTGCCTTGGTGTTATGGATGTTGATTTTAAGGGCGTCCATGGTCTGTGCTGTCATACTGTCCTCCTTGGCGATCATCAACTGACTCTATCGAAGCATACCGACAAATCCCTATAGAATGCAATCGTCTATCTAACCAGCACTCACCAATCGGACTTCAGTTGACTCCCCAGCTTCCTCGACTGACTGCTTTGAACTGATAACTTTGTTCCTAAGACCAGCGCTGCAGTGGCTATGGTTTGGTGGTATCATGTTCAGGGGCGATGTTTTACGGGAAAGATTTATCATCGGAGGGGAAATTCTAAGTTATCCAAAAATGGGATTTAATATTTTGATTGATAATAAATTTTGTCCTAGGCTGAAACATTCTAGGCAGTCGGGAATAGATGATCTAAAACCAAACCAGAAGAAGACCACTTAAGGTGATGTTTTAGTTTTTTTCATTCGAGAAAACTTATGATATAGGACCTTGTGATGCCCTATGATTTGATAGATACCTATGTACCACCTGCCAGCGGTCCTGTCCTGAAATTGGGGGCTAGTCTCTTAGAAAAGAGTATGATCGGCTGGGCTGTGGAAAAACAGATTCTCAAAGCCATGGGGTTTGAAGCCATAGATCATGCCGTCGCCCATGAGCCCCCCACTTATTTTCTTCAGCATAAGCCTCGACAAAATAAAGTATCTGCGCTGAGTCTGGAGGATCTTGCCCAACAAGCAGTTCCACCAGAGCAGCATCCTTTTAGATATTGGCGGGGGGGTGATTATGCGAAAGCCTATCGGGACAAAACGATCACTCCTTTGGTGGTGGCGGAGCGGGTCATCGATGCTATCAAGCGCTCGGATGATTCGGCAACCCCTTTGCGTATTATGATCAATACTAACGCCGACGACATTTTAGCCCAGGCCAGGGCGTCCTCTGAACGATTCGAAGAAGGTGTACCTCTGGGGTTATTCGATGGTGTGCCGGTTGCTGTTAAAGATGAGATGGATCAAATGGGCTATCCCACAACTGTTGGCACTAGCTTTTTGGGAAAGCATAATCAGGAAGCTGATGCTTTTGCTGTGCGGTGCTTTCGGGATGCAGGGGCTCTTTTAATCGGTAAAACTAATATGCATGAGATTGGCATTGGGGTTACCGGCATGAATCCTCACTTCGGTCATGCCCGTAATCCTTTTAATCCTAATTGTATCACTGGCGGCTCATCAAGTGGCTCAGCCGCCAGCGTAGCAGCTGGACTTTGTCCAGTTGCTATAGGTGCCGATGCAGGTGGCTCCATTCGTATTCCATCAGGGCTTTGTGGGGTCTTTGGTTTAAAACCTACTTTTGGCTCTATTAGTGATGCAGGAGCATTTCCTCTTTCATGGACTTTGGATCAGATTGGCCCCATTGCTGCAACGATTCAGGATACAGCGCTTGCCTATGCATTGATGGCCGGCAAAGGTCCTGCAGGGAAGCTGGGTCAGTCTATTAATCTAAACGGCTTAGACAACCTCGACCTTGATGGGATCAAGGTCGGGATTTTCCAGGGATGGTTTGAACATGCTGAACCGGAGATTGTTCAGGCCTGTCGCAAGGGCATTGAGTCTCTTGTGAGTCGCGGTGCCTCCGTTGTCCCAATCGAAATTCCTGATCTCAATCTGATGCGAGCTGCTCATGGGATTATTGTGGCTTCTGAGATGGCTGCGGCTTTGGATGCTCAATACCCGGAACACCAGAGGGCATTTGGTTTGGATGTGCGTATCAATCTTGCCATTTCTCGTCGCTTTAGGGGGACTCAATATATTAAAGCGCAGCAAATTAGGACCCGTGCACTCAATGAATTTAACAAGGCTTTTGAAAAAGTGGATGTTATAGCGACTCCCACCACCGCCTGTGTTGCTGTTCCTATTGAAGAAAATGCTATTCCGGATGGTGCTTCAGATCTGACTCTGCTTTTTAAATTGATGCGCTATATGTTTGTGGGGAATCTTATTGGCGTCCCAGCACTTTCCATGCCTGTCGGTTACAACCCTTCGGGAATACCCATTGGTTTGCAAGTTATGGGACGCCCTTATGAGGAGAATCTTTTATTGCGATTAGGGGGAGCTATCGAACAAGACATAATGAGAGCGAAACCTTCAGTTTTTTTCGATCTTTTAAATCCCTGAGATAGGATCATTTAGTGATATTAGTTATTTCCTGATTTCGATGGAGCTAGCAAAATCATTAAAATTAATATCGACTAAATTTAAAGCATCAGAACTCAGAGTAATCTGTTTCCCGCCTAAATCAATATGTTCAAATACTGAGACGTTTACATTTGATCCAAATAATTGAATAGATGAAACCCTGTCATTCCATTCTGGCTCTATTATGTTGAAAATACCCTCTGTTTCAAAACATCTGGAATTACCCTGGAAGTCGGAATGTTCATATAGGCAAACCTTAATCACATTACTATTAACTTCAGAGTGATCAGGCTCATCCCTTCCTAAATCGACCTGATTGATCATCAGTAACTCTTCGTTTGATTTAGTAACATTATCAATCGGACCTATCAGGCCTTTGCCGTAACTAGCAGTATAAAGACCTTTATCCACGAACCCACTGTATTGACCTGCAGCAATTTCATCTTTTATATGGAATTCTGCGTCACCATATAAGACGGTGTCTCTGCCAAATTTAACGTAATCACCGAAACCTAGTACGTTACCTGAGTTGTATACTGTCTGTATTTTTGCATTATCCGTAATCTCTGCGGTGGGGTTGTTCATCCACGAACCCATAGAAACCACTACTTCGTCTTTTATTATGCCGATATTTTCAATCGTAGCAGTATCTTCAATTCTGGTATTACCTGAAATAGTTCCATTTAATACTACTGCAAATTTATCGACAAAAACCGATGGTGCCACTGATGCACTGTCAGCAACGTATCCACCGCCGTTCGGATGTCTGCTATATGGAATCCCCTGTGCCAATGGATTAAATCCTGGCTCATAGCCATGAGGAAGCGCACCGTCAATTTTAGCCAACCAAGGGTATCTATAAATACTCATGTAAGCTTGATCCCAAAATATTTTTTGGTATTCAGTAGGCGCACCGAGTACTATAAACCAAAGTTCTTTGATATTCGAATTCACTGGGAAACGAATCTGCGATTTACTTCCACTCTTCACCGGTGCATAGCTTCTAGTGCCGTCAAAGTTTAAAGCAACCATACCTAGACGCCATCCTGAGTTGGGAGCAGGCATTTCTTCTGGTACAAGAGCAAGTGGCTTAAACTGATCTATGTTTGACTTGGACTGTACTAGCCCCTGAAGCTTGACCGTTACGTTTGTATTGTCTAGAAAAATAGAGCCCGTTTTAGGGTATAATCTCACCAAGTTATACCCTAGTCTTTGAGGTGCATAATAAGACGGCACTATATATTGGTTTGTAGTACCCTCAATCTTATCTAGAATTGCAATTCTGTGTCTATCAGTAGGGTGCTTCGATTGATAATTAAATAAATTCGTTAAAGCATCATTCTCCTTGTAATCTTGGGTCGCATTCTTCAGTGCCATCCATGCAAAGGCATCATTAAAGGTTTTTAAATTCCAACCTAAAACATTTTTTAAGACCAAAAGAGGATCTGCGTCAGCTGCATCTAAGCTATCTCTTTTAGGGGATTCCGTCCATATTTTATCCACTGCCTGAAAGCAGTATTCATCTTTAATGTAATGAAAGAAATGGAAATTCTGATATCTATTTCTTGTTGATCCGTAGTATAAATGCGGCGCATTTATCAAGCCTAGATAGTTAAAGTTAATTGAACCTTCATTGTAGTACTGATATTGCATTTGATGGAAGTTCGCATGACTTTCCCAAGACCAACCAACATATGGTGAATTCGTCAAACCATCGGATCCATATTGTAGAACATGAGTGAACTCATGAGAAAGTGCACCAATGTCTTTTAAAGCATTTTTGTGCAGCCACATCGCTCCATATCGATTTTGAATGCCGCTACCATAAGCCCATCCACCTTCAATAATTTCAAGAATTACTTTATAATGAGGAGTTAGCTTGGCAAATGGGACAGCAAGTTTTTTTTCTTCAATAAAGAAAGCCCATATTTTTTCCAGCTCAATTAGAGCATCCAATGATTCTTCTTCGCTTGGAAGATTCTCCGCTTTTAGAGTATCAGGCCAACGAATAACAAAGTGCTCACTTTCAATATTTCCTAAGTAATTTTTATCTTTTATAGGTTGAATTGTCAGGAAAGTGCTTGGGATATTATGTGAATTAGGTTCGCAGATATAATCTGGAATAGAAGCCTTTGGAACATCTGAAGTTAAAGAATCAACAGAACCATCATCCTCTCTTTCAATAATAGAAATATCTGAGAAGCGAAAGTTTCTTATTTCAATAGTTTTATTCGAACCGTTTCCTAACTGGAAAACAAATTGGAATGGCTTTCGCCTTTTCTTTTTATTTGTAAACTCATATTTGAATTGCTGAAAATTATTTGTAGGATCCACTTTTTTTGATGCAGCCTTAATCCTTACTTTTTTGTTTTTTAGGATTAGCTTAATCGATCGGGTTGAGTTTGATTTTAAATCGAAAGAAACATAATAAGTGATATTCCTTTCCAGAAGGATGTCTGTTGATCTTAACTGAACCGAATTAGCTTTCTTTCCGGACCTTTCGACGTTAACCGATATAATGTCTTGCTCTTTTGAAAGGCTCGCTTTTGCTCGTGGCTTTACAATCAAATCCCAACTGACGCCTCCATAGGCCATATATTTGATCGATGAAGAAGTCTGATTACCTTGATTGCGATCGGAGTTACACCCACTGTTAAGGCAATTAAGTAGCAAGGCGAATGATAGAATCGAAGCTCTAGACATATTTTGAAACCCTTTAAATTCATAACAGACATGTTCCCATCGTCCTAATTTTTACATGAAGCAAGTTTTCACCTTAAGTGCCTGCAATGATTATTTTAATCGATCGTGTTTTTAAGTCCTGTTGTCTAGGCTCATTGTTAATACTTAATAGTTTTGTGTTAATATCTGGTTTAAATCAATGATTTTTTACTACATTTTCTCATTTTCTCATTAGCTCATGTAGTTCAGATGGAGGATCAATTGGAGTCTGGGAGAAAGTTGTGATTAGTATCATATACTGGAGATTACTGTCCCTTGGGTTGATTTCATGTGGTGACACTCACTTTGCGGATGTGAGTTCTAATATAGGGGTGAAGCCAGAAACTGTCTATGCACTAGGGGTACCGGAGCAAGCACAGAGAATAGGCTCCATAGGACTTATGGATCTAAGCTGCACCGCCTTTCACATCGGTGATTACTTTGAGCTGTTTTTTTCTCTAAAAAACAACTCAATTTCGTTTATTGCCTTGTCTCTTATCGGATCTTCTTCATGAAGTATACTATGGAAGGATTTTGGAAAACGAATCTGTTTACATGAACTTAGTGTTTCACATAAAGATTTATGTGCTGTTTGGTCAACAAAATAATCATCACCAGCAGTTAATATTAATAAAGGAGTTCTAATTTTACTTGCTTCGGCACGAGTCACTTGAGCAGTCTTTATGGCTTCAGATAACCACTTAAATGTGACGCCCCATAAAAATAGGTTTTTTTCATCATTATAAACCAGTTCTTGATATTGGCGAAAACGCTTTTCTGAATGAGTATCCCCCACATCCAGATAAGGAGCATTTCTTATGAATTCAGGATCTTCACCATAGACCCTCATATCACAATATCCAAAGAAACAGTGTACTTTTATAATCATTAATACGATTCCATCCGGAATAGGTATTTTAAATTGATACATGGGAGAGGTGACGGCAGCCTTACTTATTTTCTCGGGAAATAATTCTAAATATCTTGTAGTAATAAGTCCACCTAGAGAGTGGCCTATCAGAAATATTTTCTGATTATTCTTTTTCTTACGGATGTTCGAAACAAGAATGTCAAGGTCTTTTACTAGATGTGGAAAACTATCAGTATGGACTTTTGTTTGATCCTTGGTAAAGCGGCCGGAGTAGCCAAATCCTCGCTGATCATATAGATAAACATTAAAACCTAATTTATGAAAATGATGACCTAGCTCTATATATCTTCCCGAGGATTCACCCGTTCCATGAACGAAAATAAGTGTTTTTTCAAAGTTTGGTTGAGTAAGATATTTAAACGATATTTTTTGATTCTCGCTGCCCTGGAAAAAAGAATCAATAAATGAGTTGTTTAAGCTTTTTTCCATCGAAAAGGCTAGATATGGGAAAAATAGTAATAATATAAATATTTTTATCATATTTTTATCCAATTCATTACACTATGGTTTCAATTATGGATCGTTTTCTTCGCTTAATTCCCAATTCCTACATCAATGACTTAGAACAAAACCCTGCTAAAGGAATAAATTCTATCTACATGATATCACAGCCATTAGCCAATTCGTTAATTTCAAGCTAAACCCAGTCAACTGCTGGCTACCATTCACCTAATAAAAGAGTTATCATAAAAGTTATATGTTATGTGTTAAGTCTCATAAAAGGAGCGGGTATGTACCCCCAAATTCAACATCTAAGCCACGGTTTTTTGCTCAGATTGGGAGCATGCGGTTCGGATGAAATTGATTCGAAGCATAGCAGTTACCGTATTCAATACATATCAGCTGATACTGATCACTATTTCGATGTGGTTCACCTTACCTGTGAAGAAACTAAGAAAGCTTTCTTCGGCAAAGCAGAAAACAGCAATTATGAAGGGAGCGAATTTAGCTGTGGCACCAGGACCCTCAATGAACCCAGATCATATGACTATGAGGTAAGTTCAATCAAGGTCGACGCACCTACCTCTATCAAAGAATGTACTCATAACTCTTTGGTTTTTTCGTATAACAGTGGTACAAGCCAAGCAATATACACCGATGGACCTGAAGGTCTAAACTGTGTAAAAGGCCAAAATGGTTTTGGCAACACTGCCGAACCATGCTCCACTGTGAGAGAAAAAGAATGATACTTTCGAGGGGAGTGACGACTATATTCTTTACTGCCAATCGGCATGTCAATTATGCTAGGCTGTTCTTAGCCATAGTGAGTCCTTCCGTAAGAGCGGCGTGGAAATAGCTAGTAAAACAGAGAGGCCCATGAATTTTAAAAAATATCTGCAAACCATCCACCTTTGGCTCGGACTCGGCTCCGGCCTGATCGTCTTCGTGATTTGTGTAGCTGCCTCACTGTTTGTGTTCGAAAAGGAACTGGAGTCCTTTTTCTACGCCGACTATTTTCAGCGGCCGGTCTCGCCATCATCGGCACCTACAATACCAGCAGATATCCTCTTAGCTAAAGTACAAGACACATTTCCCAATCAAAAAATATCGTCCATGAAACTTCATGCCGGACCAAGGACCTATGAATTTATCTCAGCCAGAAGCAGTGATGATGAGGGGCTGACTTTTTTTTCAACCATGGACTATTGGAACCGGATTTTTGTAAATCCTGAGGATGGATCCATCACCGGCGTGATTGATCAGATGACCAATCCAATCTATTTATTTCGGGTTTTGCATCAGCAGCTTCTCCTGAGGGGGGATATCGGTCAGGAGGTGGTTGCAGTGGCCACACTTGTTTTCCTTGCCATGGTTTTAACTGGACTGATCCTGTGGTGGCCACGAAAACTCAAGAATCTAAAGCATAATCTGTTGCCAACGGCCGGCAAATCTCTATCACTCCTGTCCTACAATCTGCACCGCATTGGTGGATTCTATGTTCATATTTTCATCGTGCTCTTGGGTACCACAGGCCTTGTTTGGTCCTATAAATGGTGGCTGAATCTTATTTTTTTTGTGATGGGTCAGGACCCACAGGCAGTTTATTGGAAGCAAAAAGTAACGCCCCCAACGGAACCTTGTCCCGCTGTGGAGTTACCCCTTCAGCAAGTCACCGAGGATGCTATCAGTCGTCACCAGAACTGGACAAAAATGACTATATACTTGCCGGAAGACCGCCAGGACAAAAATAGTTACTTTTTGGCTGCCATTAAATATGATGGTGGCAGTGGCTGGGACGAATCCTTGCGATTCTTTTACCACCCCCAATGTGCCAGTCCCTTTCATCAGGTTCTTCACAACGACAAATCACTGGGGGAAAAATGGAGAAATTCTAATTATGCGATCCATGTTGGCAGTATTTACGGCATGCCAACCAAGGTGTTGGCATTTATCGTGGCAGCATTTGCCGCCACTATGCCGATCACAGGGTTTCTTATCTGGAAGAAAAAACGAAGGCGTAAGATTGCCAGGTTTTTCAAAAGGTTCACAAAAAATAAATAGAAATTTCGCAATATTGTTTGCGATATGGAGAGGGAAAGGATCAAGCAAATAGCCGTTAATCGATGTTCGAATATCTGCAAAAAAACAACATCAAAGAAGTATAACGAATAATAGAAACAGATCTGGTTTTTTTGTATAATAGTTACAATGGTTTACTTAGATTTGCTTCGTTATTATACTTCACTGTTAGTAAATGGATGAAGTTATTGTGGGCTAACTAAACATCTAAAGAAAAATGTCAAAGATCATTTTCATTAGTTATATTGGTAATTAATCTGATAGTACATTGCTGGTATATGTCTTGCTCTATATTTTCATCTATAAACACAATCAAGGAGCCCACTGATGAATACTGTCTATTATGTTATAAGTATTTTATTATCTTTAAGTTTTATATCTTGCGACTCTAAGACCGAACATTCTGGAACTAACAGCGAGATTCCATCCTCTGGAGAAGAGAATTCAGTATTAAAAGAACAAACAAAAGAACCAGAAACTACAGAAACTGAGACTGCTGAAGAAGTCGCTCCTTATGAAGCTTTAAGCCTTAACGATCTTGACGGCCGCTGGGAAACGGCATGTTTTCTCTACGAAGAAGGCCTTTGGGCTATTGACGTACATACCATTGATACAGAAGGAAAGGGTGTTTATTCTTGGCAGGAGTTTTCTGATTCTGACTGCACCAACGAGACTGATAATGGCGGTTTTGCTTATTCGATAAACTCTGTTGTTGGAGCCATTGATGATAAAAAATCAACAGGTTTTGCATCAACCATTAGATACACAGACGAAAATGGTGTTGAAAGAGAAGAAGATGATGTTAGTCTTATTAGTATAGAAGGAGATTTACTGATCTTTGACTGGATTGGTAATCTTAACGAAGAAGACACTCTTAATGGAGAGCTGCGAGAGGATTTGCAAGGTCTGATCGCTTCTTTAAAGAGCTCGTCGTATGTCTTTATAAGAGCAGCCAGGTGATTTATCAGTTCCTTTGCAAATAAATGATGAATGGCAAGAATTATACAGACCATTTTTAAGATACGAACGGACAAAACACATCAAAATTATTTGATCGCAAGGATCATCGTAATCGAATGGGTCTTTGCGAATCATTCTTGATCATTTGATACTCACCAAGCTTATGCTTATTAAGGTAATTGAGCTAACTTTAAACATCAATCATTCAGAACAAAAGCCCCTTGCCTCTGGCTGTTAAAAGCTTTGTTCTTGTCTCTATGATCACTTTCTTTCCAAATCAGAGTCCATTCAATAGATGCAATATTTGTTGGTTCACCAAATTTGCTCATGCTGGTGTATGTGCCGGAATGACTTTCTATAAATCTAACATCGAAAACGATAAAAGCATGTGAGATTTTTTCGAAGCCTTCTCCCCCCTTTGAGTTAGCTCTCTTTTTAAAATCGGCGCAAAAAATAGATCGAAGTAACTCCCTATTTTTCTCAAAACGACTACCTTTCCAGCGTTTGACGCTGGTTTTGGAATACTTACGACACTTCTGTAAATACTGCTTTTCAAACTTATTCTTATAGCGACCATATTGGGGAGAGTTGGTGAATTTCATCGTGAGCTGGTCAGAAATAATCAGATTCCGACTTAAAATATTTACTACTTCTTCCTCAGACTGAGCATTGAAAATACCTTTCAAAGACCGACTGGCTTTATTCTTCACTCCGAGCATTGCAGAAGTTTGAGTATCACGGAATAGGGCCTGGTGGTTGGCTTTGCGCATCACATCTGAAGAACGACTCAATGCCATTCCGATCAGTATCATAACCCCAAGAGCTCCCATGGCATTGATCAGAGCACTCCCTCTCTGACTTTCCGTGGCCAAAGGCTGACTCGAAATTTTTCTGGGTGAAAATTTGCTCATTTTATGTGAATTCCCGCATGGCTGGTCTTCATCAACATGATTTTATCTGAGATAACTTTGCTTCCCGGTTCTGGTTGGAATCCCACGACAACCTTATATTCATCATCACCCAAATCCTCGATGCAGATTGCTGAAGGTACTGCAGAATCTGTGAAGGAAAGCCTCTTATGAGATGGCCGGTTATTCCTATCCATAACTGTAACAGCCGCAATAGGTAACCGATTTTTGCCACACCGACGGCATTGACTCAGTTCTTCTGGTACTTCTTCTCCCTTTACTTTGCGGCACAGGGTCTGATAAATATACTCCTCGCCTGCTACCTTGATTTTGAGGCTATTATTTGGACCGGGACTCACTAAGGACCCCCGATCAAAGCGGCGTGACATTTGCTTCAGAATCAGCTGGGTTCTCTGTTTCATCATCACACGATCATTTTCTAGCTTTGAGGTTTTCATATAATTATTGATGAGAGTGCCAGTGAAGAACAGAACCATACCTCCAATGGCAAGCCCAAGAAGCGTTTCTACCATACTAAATCCACGCTGCTGGTCAAAACGATTCATATCATTCTCCTCTTTCGTCAGAAGAAAGAAGATATATCTGGCTTAGCTCGTCCTGTTCCTGCCACAGATTCTGTAGGCTAAAATCGGGCAAAGAAAACCCCTCGATGACGACAAAGCGTTGATGCATTGGGATCTCAGGGTCTAAAAAAATATCGAAAACTGTTTGCTTCCTCATACTTTGCGCTTTAATGGCAGAAACCACACCTTCCACATGGGGAAATTCTCCGATTCGATCTCCTGGTTTAAGTTGATTGGCCATGACCATGCCGCGATCCGTCCTGAATGGATGGTTCGGAGTAACAACGAGCTTTTTTACTCCCAGTCGAATCTCTATCATAGCCACTTTGATTTCATAATCCATAATATGATTCACGGAAATAGCGTTGTTGATTTTTGAGTTCCAGATCTGGTCTCCTTTACGAAGATCGCTGATTTTCTTGCGCTGATGATTGGCCATGGTAACCAGTAAATCTCCATTATAGGAATCATTTTCCACATTA
>PBRN01000260.1 GCA_002725955.1 Pseudobdellovibrionaceae bacterium | reverse complement strand
GGGAAAGCTTGTGCATCCTTACCGAATGCAGATATTAAGTTAGAATCTAGGCCGATGGCTGGGTTTGAAATCCACAAATGTAATAATCTGTCGATCGTTCCATCATTATGGTTTTCCCACAGCCTTAACCAGCCCATCTCCTTATTAGTTTTTCCATTTTTTAGGGGGATGACTGGTGCCCCTTTGGTTTTTAGTTCTTCGAAATCTCCTGCATCGAGAATGATTTTGATAAGGTGGTTAGAAAAATTGTGACAGCTGTCGATAGAATCATTTGCAGGCTTCACTTTCTGGGCTCCCTCGTATGGCAAAGAGAATTTTCATTCTCTTTGCCCGGATTTTCAATTAGTTTCGATAGAAATGTCTGCTCTGCCGTCTGTTCTAGGGTCGGTACATTTGCCATGGATGTATCGGCCGTTACCAGAGAAAGGTCCTGTGGTTTGGATATTCATGTAGTCACCAACTAAGAACTGATCAATGACGCCAGTTGTGATTGAAACATCAAAGAGTTTTTTGCTGAGATCTTCTCCAGTTTCTGAATCGTTATCGATCCACCACATCAGATATAGGTCAACAGGCTTTTCTTCTTCGACGAAGAATATATCGTTATATTTGTAGTGACTCGAAAATTCCCCCGTAGTGTCGGCAAGGCATTTTTCAAAATTATCGATACATTCGATCACTGACCCCGGTGCTAATAACCATGAGTTTTGCGCATAGCCAGAGGCATATCCAGGTCTAGGATTGTCTTTGGTTGGTACAAATTCACTCGGTCTTTTTACTCTAATGCCATAGCCTTCAGGTAAGTTTCGACGAACTTCTTCTGGTAAATCACCCGCTTCAGCTACGCTAGTGAAAAGAGGTTTTCCTGAACGAGCGTCTTTCATGCCTAAGGGGCCAGCGTAAGCGAAAGTAACAAATCTGTTTAGTGTTTCTTTACATGCAGGTACATGAGGCGCTCCTACTACTGGCTGTTGGCCATAGCCTGGCTGGTATTTATAGACACCCCAGTCCACATCATTAATGCCAGTTAAGGTACTGAATAGCACACTGCTGGTCCTTGGGCGGGGAGAACCAGGTAACAGAGCGCAATGGAATACATTATCTGGTTCCTGACTAGCAGCTGGATCGTCAGGCTGACCTAAGTCGACGCATTGCCCCGGCAGTTTAAACTTTTGGCCATTTTGTGGATTGGAAATCATTCGTGGGCATTGAAATGGATCGCGAGACTCAGGCGAGCAGGGTATGTAGCCTTCCTCAAGGTCTAACCCTAGGGTGGTAACGTCTGGAGCAGGAGTTCTGGTCACTTCAATAATGTCTATTGGTTTTTCAAAGCTCCAGTCATCCTGGTTGGTGAAGGCACAGAAAAAGTTTGGTGGTGTATTACCTCCGCCCAGGAAGATATTAGCGGAACCAAGATTCGGATCTGTTGGTCCATTTGCTCTAATGTCGCAGTTCCCGCGCACAGGCTGTGCAAAACCGTCAGTGGTAAAATGGTTGTCATGACGAACTCGCTCGCCTTCGTATGAAGGCAGGTGAGCCAATGCTGAAGTGGCTGCTAAGGCGGTAGCCAAAGAACCAGAAATAATGAAGCCGGTTTTTAAAACCTTGGCTTGCCATAACGATCTTAACTTACTCATAGCTTACTTCTCCAAGCTTTTATTTTTTGGCGGGTTAGGCCAATGTTCACGATTTGATAAAAACGAAAGATATAATATACGTACAAATAATATGTATATCGTTTGCGGTCAATATATTTTTTATAAATCAAAAAATACAGAATGTTATAGTTTTGGTGGTGTGGTTAAGTAAAAAAAATGCGATCTAAATTGTATACAAAATAGTAGGCCTATCTTGCGGACAATCTGTTGTAAGACCAATGAGACCTGGATGACTAAAAGCCAATGTCATCGAGATGATGGTTTGTTGGATGGATGCCCGCCTATAGCTGATCTTACCCATCACATAAGATCTATTATTCGTTCGTTGTTCAAAGGACAACCTTTATCCGCTTGTTGCAATCAATCGTGGCACTATGAACAAAGATTTCGCACGTCAACTGACGCTAACATCATGGTATTGTTCAGCTCAGGGAGAAACATAGTTTATTTTTATTTAACTTAGAAAATATGAACTGAGGATATTTGTTCCAGTAGCATCAGGCTTTCTGAGAGTGTAATTCTTAACCAATAACTCTTTCTCTATTATTAACTTTTGTTTTTTTCGGGACCAATATAGATATAGGCTGTTTTTATCTAGAAGGAAAATGGAGAAGAATTAATGATATTAGCGCAGTTTAGTGGAAGTTCAATGCGGTATGTTATGTTTTGTCTGCTTGGTCTAACCCTATCGTCATCGGGTTTTTCAACGATATCTTCAGTGGAGGAAAAGGGAGAGAGCTATACACTTTCAAATGTTAGCGCGTTGATACAGTCTTCAAAAGCTAAGTATAAAGACTGGTATCTATTTATCGCAACGGTTGAGGAAGTCATAGATTTTGATGATGATGAACCTGGTGCTAAGCGATCTCCGATTCAGGGGAAAACGGTAGAATTTCTTTTACCGCGTCACAGTTGCTTTCAAGAAGTTTCGATTGCACTTACCTGGGATAAATCCTACAGCTTGAAGATCAGTAAAGTGAAAGAGACTTTTTTTAAAGAAACATTGGATGATCCCTATCATGATTATTTCATTAAGTTAGAGCATTTAGGTAGTGAAGATGTTGTTCAGGCAGAATGCTTTCTGCGAAAAGTTTCACCCTAACTTTTTATAGCGTAAGTATGGGAAACAATACTGGCCTGTTGTGGTTGCAATAGGTCTTATTTTTTATAGTACTCCTTAATGTTTCCTGATTCATCTAGTTCCCCCAAGAGATGGGCGATACCTCTTACGACTAAATCTATATAATCATCGTCTTCAAGGGTATTATTGTCATGTCCGAGGGTTGTAGCAAATATCTCTCCATTCCCAAATGAATTAAGCCATGCGACGATGTGTTTACCCTCGGAATCTGACAAGAGTGGAATGATTGAATTGCTCGTTCTTATATTGAGATAGAGTTCATCTCTTTGAGAAAACCAATGGTCTGGAAAAGATTTGATAATGGGGTGAGTAGAGATAACTTTTGTCTCGAGCTTTTTAGCTTTGGCATGCTTTGTCGTATCGATTCCTGTATATTCCCACCAAACAGGAAAAGCTTTGTTTGGGTATGACTCCCTCCAATTATTTTTATCCTGCTTTAACTTCCATCTCCCGATGATACCTAGTTCACTGGATGTTCCGGTGAAATTATGCATTGCACAATGTAACAAGACGGTTGGTGTACCGTTAGCTGTCTGATCCATTAAATTTCTGGCTAGGATATATTCCCGAGTATAGGCTAAACATGCATTGTAGATGATTAAGTCATAGCCTTTAGCGAAGTCTGGATCCATAAGAGTTTCGGTCAGCTCGTTCATACTGCGACCGGTGATATCAACCGAAAGGTTAAAACGTTTTTGCAGTGCTGGAATGAGTTTTTGACTTTGTTCCTCGTAATCGTGGTAGATATTAGAATAGTCTGTTATGTAGAGGGTCTTGTATGCTTTAGCTATCTGGCTATGGCTGCATAAGAATGATAAGATCATGATGGAAAAAGTATGTGACCACCATGATTTTGCGGATTTTTCATTCATTATATACCCATCTTATTTTTGTTTGTTGATTTTTCCATCGTTTACTCTATTGCTTAGTATGGTTGACACTTTTGATCCTGCCATTTTCAACCATGGCTTGTAATACAGTTCTCAGCATGAGAAATAACACAAAATTAGAAGCCTTCCAAGTCTCGGTAATCCAGATTAGCTAATTATTTGTCATCATGATCTTAAGTTTTGTGGGTAAGAAATATTGAAAGTTAAATCGAGATGGGATCTTATCAAAACTGAGTGATTACAAATATCTAGAGGTTACTGTTTTTAATAATAAGTGATCTAGATCATTCTCTTTTAGCTCCTAACCGGATTGGTTGTAACAATTTGATCAATTCAAGGGGGGGGCTCTGTGAGTAACTTCATGATCATTTTTTATTCGTTAAATGATTATCGGTATATTTATCAGAATGATCAATAATAATAATCACTGAGTTATAAAATGATATATTGGTTGGATTATCATCTCTTTAAAATACTAAAAAATATAAAGAGAATACATTTTTTGATCTCATTCATAAAGTCATCAGTGATTATTGTTTTTATATGGTGCTGCCACTGTCTGCATTGATGTTTAGTCTCGAAGTTGATGATTTAAACTGTTTGGGTTGGGGCTAAGTAAATTAATTTAAAAAAAGGCAGCATAGTTAGGTGGGTATAGTCTATTCTCTGTTTGGTCTTAGTCTATACAATAGATCTATAGAATTTTTTTGATCTTTAATATGTTGGTAGAGCACTATCATCGACTTCTACGTGTTAAAATAGACTATGTAACATAAGTATTGCCTGTGATCTGGGAGTATCACTTGGTCCAATCAAAAAAATGAATGGTTGGTCAGCTAAACTTTAAAGACTCCATCGAATAGATAAGATTCAGGTTGATGGTACCTTGGTTAATACTGATACTTAGGGAGCTCTGATTCAGGCTGCGAGTGAAGAACCGGCTTTAAATAATCAACTCATGTCTCTTGTTAATTTACCTTATGATCAGAGGATTTATGAAATTGATTGTTTAGCTGCAAAGTTTCATCAGGAAGGTAAAAAAGAATTGGCTAAAACTATGACTTTTGTGAAGGATGATCGGGGTAGGGCAAAGTTTAGATAGCATTAGAGTAAATTGAGAAAAAAAAGTAAGATGATTGAGAAGCTTAATTTGCTGATGAAAAATAAGTTTAATGAATAGTGAGAAAATTATTTTAAAATAAGAAATATTTAAATATAGATTATGAAGAAAATACTTAAAAAATCTACGTTAAATATATTAGCCAATCGGTTTTCTATAATCATTGGTTTACTAACTTTTAATTCTTACCTAATGGCAGTTCCTGCTCCTCTTGATTTACATATTGTTCTAGATGGAATTTCTAGTCGCAAGTATTTCAAAATGTATAAAAAGTATTGGCCTAAAGCTTGTCAAAATCTGCAGGAGAGCTTTACGAATTCTAATAGAGTCTTGCAACATGGAGTATTTACGTCCATTGATTGTGCTTCGCCAGTGAAAAAAATGAAATTCAAAAAGTATGCGAAGAAGCTTTCTAATGTATGGATTCTGAAAATTACTGATAAAAGAAAATCTACTAAAGCCGAAATTTTTTTTAAAACAAAAGATAAAATGATATTAGAAGGCTCTTACACATTGTTTTTCGATGAAGAACTCATGAAGCGTTATTTGCCACAATTGAAGAAATTAAAGATAAAGAAAATGTCTGGTCGTATTAGCCTGGTTCAGGCGATAACCGATTCTAAAGTAGCTGCACTTCTCAGTCAGGTTTTGATGGATCAGATGCC
Organism: Pseudobdellovibrionaceae bacterium; assembly: GCA_002725955.1. Classification (GTDB taxonomy): domain Bacteria; phylum Bdellovibrionota_B; class Oligoflexia; order Oligoflexales; family Oligoflexaceae. The sequence goes on along the minus strand of PBRN01000260.1, from coordinate 2,903 downwards.
TATGAGCAGTATCTTTGAATTTAGAGACCTTACTGAAAAAATGAAATTTAAAAAATCTGATAAACATCTGCAATTGCCTAAGAAATATGTTTTGTTTGACCTTTCGTTCGACCCAGTAAATTATCATTGGATACCCAAAATCATTGGTTATGCAAAGAGAAAGAAAAAGAAAAAAAAGACGGAGTGGAAACTTAATGTTCATTACGGTACATATATAAAAGGAAAAACATACTTTGCTCAAGATCAGAGAGGCAGATCTTTCAATCAGAAAAAAATTGGCAAAAATCTTCTTAAGGAAATAAAAATCTTTGGCTATTCGGAGCCCCCTCCTGAGAAACCACTTCTTTTCAAAATTTCGAGTTTATCTGGTCTTCGCCTTGGCTATCCACTGACTTCAGGTGACCATGTAATGAATGCTACGCCAATAGCTAGTGTTTTCTCGGAATTTAGTCAGGGTATCATGAAAGGGGTTTCGATTCATGGTTACTATGTCCCTTTTCAAATTAAAGCGGTAAACGAAAATATAAAGCAGGAGTTTGGTCAAAGTAAATTTTCTATCGGGCGTTCCTTTGACTGGTCGATCGAAAATAAATTCGGTGGATTTTTCAGCAATATTGCTTTTACACCTAAAATTGGCTTAGCTTCGCTAAAAATAACTATTCCTTATTTAGAAGATGATACTTATGTCAACAGTTCCTTTGAGATCGCAAATATCCCCGTTGCTGGTATTGCTGCAGCCCTGGTTAAAAAATATCCCACTATTTTATTGAAGGGGTGGATCGAATACAACTACGGTAGTGGTGACAGCACTGATCAAACATCTGTTCATGCGGGATCGGATTTCTATTGGAGATTGTCTCCTCAGAAGCAAAAGGTGTCATATAACTTTCTCTTATTTTCAATTTATGATTCGGTGAATTTATCTAAAAATAATGAGGTAGAGCAATCAAATGAAGGAGAAGAGGCTGGTATCAAAAAACTTAAGTTTAATCTTTTTTATGTTGGTTTAGGGGCTGCAATTTCATGGTAAAAAGCTGTATATTCTTGCTTATCTTATTTAGTCATAAGTCAGTATATGGCAATGATCATCCTCAAGCTGTCGGAGCTGCCAGTTGGTTTGAAGAGTTCTATCAAAAATCATCTGGAGATCCGAATATACTTCCTTTTCATCGCCTCGCTTTTATTCAGGATATTGACTCAGGGGACATCGATTTTTGGCCCGTTGATAAATCAGAATTTGAGGAGAGAAGTTTTTTTGAAATCATTGATTCCAAAGAGGCGGGTTTTCAAGAACTTCTTAATAAAAGACTCAATAAAAAATATTCATATGATCCCAACTATAAAAGTAATGAAGAATTTTTCAATAATTTATTTATGACTACTTTTGTTGATACCATCATCTATGGAGAAGATTCCGCTCAAAAATGGCTGGTCTATCAGCGTGATGAGAATAATAACAGTATCAAGTTACTCGAGGGAACGTCACCAGCTAAAAAAGACTCAGCAGCTTTGAGAGCATGGGTCATAAAACAAATTGGCTATCATGGCATAGTTGTTGATACAAAGGATGATTACCTGCTTGTGTTCTCATATGCTCCACTTAATCCCGGTGGGGATGCTATGTTGATTAAAAACAGTCATGTTTTGAAGCAGGTTAAAAAGAATGACAATAGGGCATCAGCGATTTTGAAACTAGTGGATGAATACATGGGAACTTTGGTTTTTAAGATCGTGATTCGAGGCGACGAAGATCCTGTGGTCGGTTCTAAGTTAGCTTATTGACGTTTTAGTCTTTCTATTGCTTTGATTGAGTCTCACTTTTTTGCGCAAGGTCCAATTTTAATGCCGGAACCATCATGAATAGAAACGCGGTTTCGCCCATCTTTCTTGGATTGATATAGAGCCGCATCGGCCCTAGCAACTGTTTCCATATAGGTTTCATTTGGGAATTTGATCGCCGCAACGCCACAGCTAATAGTAATAGGTATATGGATGCCATCAAAGACAATGTGTTCTATCTCAGTTGCCTTTCTTAACTTATCGGAAGCTAGGGCAGCATTTTTTAAGTTAGCGTCGGGCAATATGATTAAAAATTCTTCTCCACCATAACGACAACATACATCTGTTTTTCTAAAAACCCGTCTCATTATATCCGCAAGAGACTTTAGTATATAATCTCCAGCTTGATGACCATAGGTGTCATTTACTTTTTTGAAAAAGTCGATATCCACCATAAGTATTGATAAATCAGCTTCTTCGTTTTCTCGATATGATCGTACTGATCTTGTTTTTACCTGTAATTCTAAGTAATCTTCAAAGTATGTTCTGGTAAATAGTTCCGTCAGTGGGTCAGTTATTGACTGAATAGCCTTGTCTTTATATTTATTTTGTAGTTGAGTTTCTGCTGTCACGTCACGTAGAAGAATAAACGCTCCAATATTACGGTTGTTACCATCTTCTCCGCTAAATGGATAAACACTAACGATCATATTAAGGTCTATTAACTGTTTGTTTCTACCTCGTACTTCATCTATCCGGGTAGGGGTTAAATATTCTAATAGATCCTTTATATGTATCTGCTGGTCATTGACTTCCATGGTGATTAAATCATCGAATGAACGGGACTTTAGTATTTGTTTTATTTTTTGTCCCACGAGCTGGCTAAAAAGTAGATTGGATTTGAGTATGCGTCCCTCGGCGTCAACTAATACATAAGCATCGATCATAACCTTACTAAAGTGCTCGAATTTTTCGAAAATATCGATTACCGTAGGATTTGATATTTTTTTTGCTGTATTTTCCATCTCTTTCTTTCTCGGCTAATATTTAAAATTTAGCTTGCCTCAAGAAATGAAAAGAACTCGTCTTCGACCTCTTCCATTTCCATTACATTTGAACACTTT
>PBRN01000259.1 GCA_002725955.1 Pseudobdellovibrionaceae bacterium | reverse complement strand
TTACTGCATCAAAACGTTGAATTCGAAAATAAATTGACTGAAGAAGTCAACTTCCCTACCGATACTGACAAAACGCTGATATCAACTGCATTTTTCTTTCTATATCAAAGCATAATGAATGCTAATGTTTATGAAAAAGTATCTATTCAAGCGATAAGTAGAAAAACAGAAGGATTGAATCACATTATTATTCATTACAGTTGTCGAGAAGAGAATCAGATTAATGACCATGATACCATCATCAAAAAAGCTGAAACCTGCTTTAAATTAGCGGGAGTACAAATGCTAAACCTACCATCTCAACATTCCCGAAAAGGATTACTACTGAAATGGTCTACAGTAGATAAAAACCATAGCTTCGTTCAGCCAATTAATAGACTCACCAATCAGAATCGCCCTTCACCCCAAGTTAACCTCTAGCTTTAGAGATAAAAATTAAGAAGTTGTTTTGCAAATATAATGCAGAAAAAAAGGACAAGAACACTATAATGCTGCTGGCAAAAAAGGTTATACTATTGGAATAATCACCGGATAGAAAGTAGGTAAAGATCCATCCGAAGATCTCGCCCAGCCAATGGATGATTGCCATCGAGGATAACTGTATTAAGTTTCTCTCGAATGAACTTTAAAGACAAAGTTGCATCCCCAAAATCGGCCTCCAAAACATCACCCATTTTATAAGAAGCAGGTAATTTAGACTTGTCTAACTCAAATACTAATTCATTATTCACGGCACCAAAGCCTTGGTCTGGATTTAAAATGAAAGTTTTCCTTTCACTCGCAGTCATAGTCACTAAGGATTGCTCAATACCAGGAATCAAATCATGATCTCCTAGAGTCATCTCCATACAATCGTCTGAAAAGGTATCTTCAACCACTTGTTCACCATCAGTTAACCTATAGTGAAAGGTAACAATATCACCTACATTTGCTCTTCTCAAATTCTCTGCCACTTTTCAAACCTCGTATAGGGTATAATTCCATTTATAGATAAAAAACTGAGTGTTATCATATAGAGATTAATAGTCATAGATCATGATAATTCACACATAAGCTTATTGTTTATTACAAAAAAATTCCGTTAATACTACGCTGTTTTATCAAAAATACGTAACCTAGTTAAAGGTCAAGAGCTGATTGGATTCAGGTACCATATCTTTAGAAACTACCCGACATTTATGGTTAATTTCCTGTTGCTCCGCCATAGAGTTGCTTGCAAGCACGATACCACTCCCAGCGGCATATTCCCAAGACTGGTGCTCACGAACTAGCGTCCTAATCATCACTGAAGAATCAAATTGCCCAGTACCGGTATCCCAATAGAAACAGTTACCCATAAACCATTTTCGAGACCGCTTCTCTGAAGAGAATATAGCTTCCATCACTTCTTTCTTAGGAGCTCCTGTGATTGAACCAGCTGGTGCAATGCTCTTCCATATCTCTGAAAACCGCAATTGGGGCCTCATTTTAGATTCTATTTTAGCTTCCAGATGATGCACGTAACTTAAGGTTTTAACTCTTGAACCTTCCAAAACCTTTACTGAGCCAGGCAAGGATATTCGATTCAAATCGTTTCTCATTAAATCAACAATCATATGTAATTCAGCTAGGTCTTTTTCACTGCTAGACAAATTCCTTTGAGCTTCAAGGTCCATCACGGGATCATAAAAACGAGGAGCGGTGCCTTTAATAGGATATGTTTCAACGCTAATGTTATCATTTTCTGGAAACCAACTGACAAAGCGTTCGGGGCTGAAAGATACAACTTCTAGATCTTCAAAGCGAAACCAACAGGAATATGCCCCACCACATGAAAGCAATCTATGCCTTAACCAACCTTGCCTTTCTTCTAATGGCACGGGAAATTCAGCATCAAAATATCGCAATAAATTAATTTGGTAGAAACGACCATCTCGGATGTCCTCCTGCGCTTGTTCTACCTTGGCAATATATGATGCATCTGTTTCATGAGGTTGCAGAAGAAGGCCAGATGTATTACTACCCATCCGATATCCCAGTGGTTTAAGACAAAGATTATTCAGCCAACCATCGGCATCTGCCATACTCCATTGTGCGTTTTGATTAGACGACCCAGTCATCCATAATTGCTGAGTCTCATGATCAAAAACTAAGGCTGAATACAACCTAACAATCCGAGATAATGGATTAGTAGAATCAACTCCATCATAACCAATGATACCAACGACACCCAGATGAAAAGGCAAGTTTGATGATGAATAGCTACCAGAACACCCTCCAACAAGGTCAATTTGGTCTAACTCATCAAAAGCAACTTCATCAAAAGACATACCCAATATAGACCATCGGCCTTTACCACCTAGAAAAATAAGAGGCAAATCATCCGGCCAAGCGTCAATGCAATCACTCACTGGAATCCAACTTTTTTTCCGAATAAGCAAAGCTACAAACGCTCCAAATAGAAAGATTAACCAGCTTGAACTAAAGCTGAACCCAATATCTTGCAATATGTTTTTTTGACCCATCTTAAGCGATTGATTTTTGGAGCCCTGACAGTAATATGGAGACCTACATACCTCAGAGGAGACATTATGACTATCGCAGGGTTTTCAAAAGTAGGAATTATTGGCGCAGGCCAGATGGGCAGTGGCATCGCTCAAGTATGCGCCACATACGGGCTAGATGTCGTACTAAGTGACATTGAACAAGCACAATTAGACAAAGCCCAACACAGCATCGAAAAAAGCGCCAATAAGCTGAAAGACAAGGGTAAAATTACGGATCAGCAGGCGAATCAAATTTCCAATGCAATCACGTATTCTAAAGAGATGAAGGATCATGCAAACGCAGACCTAGTGATCGAAGCAGTAAGCGAAGAAGAAAACCTTAAAAAGGCTATATTAAGAAACATAGATGAAATCATGCAACCCGATGGTATCATAGCCTCAAACACATCCTCAATATCAATCACTCGTCTAGCTTCAGCAACCCGAAGACCACAAAAATTCATTGGTATGCACTTCATGAACCCTGTACCTATTATGAAGTTAGTAGAAGTCATACCCGGAATGCAAACTGAGTCAGAAGTCACCCAAAAAATTAATAATTTATCAATTGGACTCGGAAAAGAGACTTCAACCAGTAAAGATTACCCTGGCTTTGTCGTCAATCGGATACTAATGCCGATGATTAATGAAGCATTTACTGCGTTGATGGAGGGGATTGCCTCCGCTGAGGATATTGATAAAGGCATGAAGCTGGGTACCAATCAACCCATGGGACCGCTAACTCTGGCAGATTTCATTGGTCTTGATACGTGCCTTTCAATCATGAAAGTACTATTTGATGGGCTGGGAGATCCAAGATATCGTCCATCTCCTTTACTTGTGAATTATGTACAAGCGGGATGGCTCGGAAGGAAAACAGGGCGCGGGGTTTACAAATACTAATAAATAGCGACAGAGCATATTTCTAGCGATTTTCTTTGTAGCTATTTCTAAATTGATTTCTTATATTAATCATGGTTTCAGGCAGTTGTCTAATGCCTAAACCCTCATCCATAGTAATGTTTTAAATTTGGCGGCTATAATGATAAATATTTAGTTGTTATGCGCCAAGGCGTCAGGCACTTTCGCCTGTTATCATTTTGCATTAGGGGATAGTAATGAAGGATCTGATCGTCCGTATTCAGAAAGATCTGAACAAACTTCAGAAATCGATCGAAAAAGAAAGCGATGACCTCGTAAAGCGCATTAAAAAATCGGCTTCTAAGGCCAATGTAAACACTCAAATGAAAGAAATAGAAAAAGCAATTGAGGCAAGATTCAAGAAATTTGAGCCGACACTCAATAGCTTTTATAAGGAAATCAGGAAAAGCGCAGATAAATACGGTATCGATCTTGTAAATATAGAAGCTCAGCTAAAGAAAAATGCAAAAAAAGCTAAAGCAAAAATAAAGAAAACGACCAAGAAAAAAACAGCAAAAAAGAAAACAGCAAAAAAATCAGCCACTAAAAAGGCCACTACGAAGAAAAAAACGGCAAAAAAGGCTACTACAAAAAAACCTGCTGCTAAGAAAAAGGCTACGAAAAAGGCTGTAAAGTAACTATATGCAAACAGTTCAATTAGACTCTCATAGCCAAAGAAATCTTCGTCGCGGAAAAAAGAATCTAAATAAAGAACACGGGCAGATCCTAAGCCATTGGTACCAATCCAGTGGCCGCGACCTTCCTTGGAGACTTCTTTGGACTAAACACCAGAACCCTTATCATGTCTGGTTAAGCGAAATCATGCTTCAGCAAACAGTGATTAAAGCTGTTATACCTGCCTATGACAGATTCCTAAAAACATTCCCAAGTATTTTAGAACTAGCCAAAGCTCAAGAAGAACAAGTGCGCTTAGCTTGCAGAGGACTCGGCTACTATCGGCGATTTAGCTTTCTTCATAAGGCTGCAAAGCTACTAGTCAATGAATACCAAGACCCTAAGGCAAAAGGCGGGATACGATGGCCGACAACCTATGCCGACTGGATGGCGTTACCAGGTATTGGCGAATATACTGCTGCCGCCATCAGTAGTATTTGTTTTGATCAACCTAAGGCTGTAGTCGATGGTAATGTTGAGAGAGTGCTATGCCGCCTTCTTAACCTTAAAATACCGCCAAACTTACCGGTACTCAAAAAAGAATTTAAAGTGATCACTAATCAGATGGTTCCCCAGGAATCCCCTGGAGACTTTAACCAAGGGATCATGGAACTAGGGCAAACAGTCTGCACTGTTAAATCACCGAGCTGTCAGGAATGTCCAATTAAACCTGCTTGCCTATCTTGCAAGACGAAAACTCAGCATTTAGCACCTGCTCCAAAAATAAAAAAAGAGTTTACCAACATTAACGTTCGCCTTGCGATCCCTGTTGCTAAAGGAAAAATTGGACTGATCCAAAGATCAAAAACGGCAAAGTTTCTGAAAGAAACCTGGGGATTCCCAACATACATTGGCGCAGAGAAAGGTCAATTTAAATTAGACCAGAGCCAGTCCAAAGTGGATTGGAAAAGTGGAACATCTGTTGGCAAAATTAAACACACTATTACTCACCATAAAATAGAAGCCGAAATTTTCGAAACAAAAGCTCGGTACCCAAGTATAAAGTGGTTTAATCATGCCGATCTGGAGGAAAAGCTTTTGGCCAGTTTAGACCAAAAAGCTTGGAAACAGTTTACTAAAAACAAAAACAGCTAGGTAAACTAAATATCGATATGTTCGACTGCATTTATTAATGTGCGAACCCCAAAGGAGCTTCCACCGGATTTACGATAACCCGTTGCAGAGCATGACCAAGCTGTACCAGCAATGTCAATATGGGCCCAGCGGGTATCTGCCTGAACGAATTCCTTTAGGAACATACCACCCATTATTGAACCTGCTAAAACGCCACCACTTGCTATATTTTTCAAGTCGGCGACTTTACTTTTCACTTCCTTCCCTAGCTCTGGCCACAGTGGTAATTGCCATAAAGGCTCTCCTGAAACCTTCTTGAGAAAGTTAGCAAAGTCAGAGTTTGTTGTCATAATGGCTGCACCACTGTGACCAAGACCATGCAGAACTGATCCGGTCAGGGTAGCCATATCCAAAATCATTTCTGGCTTATATTTTTCACTAACCCAGCCCAAAGCATCAGCCAAAACCATCCGACCTTCAGCATCTGTATTCAAGACTTCGATCGTTTTTCCAATATAAGATTTTACAATATCCCCCGGCCTAGTTGCCTTGCCAGATGGCATATTTTCGACCGCTCCAATAACACAAACCACATTAATTGGTGGCTGAACTTTGGAAAAGTAGTGAGCAGCACCTAAAACAGCTCCCGCACCTGACATATCATATTTCATTTCATCCATCCCGGCAGATCCCTTAATCGAGATACCACCAGAATCAAAGGTAACTCCTTTGCCCACTAGCGCTGCAGTCCGGGAAGTATCTTTTCCCTTTATATGCATAGCTATGAGCTGAGGCGGTTCTTCGGCTCCATCGGAAACAGAGAGCATCGCTCCCATACCTTTTTCAGATAATTCATCTTGACCAAGAACTATGCATTCTCCTGAGCCATCCATTATAGCTCTAGACATCTCCGAAAACCTTGTGGGATTTAACCAATTCGGTGGAGCATCTTGAGTCAAACGAGTAAGAAGAAGACTATTTATTAAGTGACATCTATTCCTAAATTCAGTTTCACTCACCTCAGATCCTAAAAAAGAAACTTCTCGAGGAAAGCGCGGATCTTTAGACTCTTTTTTAAAGCTATCAAAAGATTCTAACTCTGAAACTAAACCTTCAAAAATATCAAGAGCCGGCCAATGATCATCTGACAAAAAAACCAAGTGATCAACCTTTAGGCCTTTTAGACTGGCAACGGCATCTAAGCCTATTTGTCGAGCCCTACGCTCTGTTGTCGTTTCTAAGACGACTTCAGGCACTAGGATAAAATAGCTACCGTCCAAAGGCAAAGACAGAACAGGATCGCCATTCCAGCCCAACTGCTCAGCAAGCTTTGTTAATTGAACTTTGATAGCTTCCGAAAGTGTTGCTGCAATTTTCCAGCTATCACCCTCTTTCTTAATGGGCACAACATGACATGCTCCAGCAACAACTTCACTAACAAATCCCGGTTTTAGATCCCTTAGCCAACTTATTGCCTTAGGCTGAGCTTTCTCCCATGAACTATTATTTGATACTGTCATCAAATGACCTCGCTTTCAGTTAGTCGACAATGAAGTGCCGGGAACACTACCATATAATCCTGAAAAGGACAAAGACCTGGATCTTCTTGCGTTTCCTCTTAGAAAAGACTAAAAAAAATGGGCTATGGATTTTTTCTTCTTTAAATATAGGTGATTGTGTATCAAGAGCCATAGCTGAAAAGCCGTCACCATCGTCCCTAAGCCATGAGAAAAAGGAATCGGAAAATGAGTAATATTTCATATGTAAACGCTCGGGAAATCCTAGACTCGCGAGGGAACCCAACTTTAGAGGTAGAGGTCTTAACAGAGTCTGGCCACTTTGGTAGAGCAGCAGTTCCATCCGGAGCTTCCACCGGAGAATTCGAAGCATGTGAGCTCCGGGATAACGATGAATCTCGATACCTTGGTAAAGGAGTTTTAAACGCTGTATCAAATGTAAAGTCAAACATAGGTCCACGCCTGATAGGCATGGATGTCATGAATCAAAAAGAAATCGATGAAACACTGATCGAACTTGATGGTACTCAGAACAAATCCAAGCTAGGTGCCAATGCCATTTTGGGTGCGTCACTGGCTGTAGCAAAAGCTGCAGCAGAATGCGCAAATCTTCCATTATATCGATATCTCGGCGGAAGCCTCGTCGATCAAATGCCCGTACCGATGATGAATATCATAAATGGCGGATCACACGCTGACAATAATGTTGACTTTCAGGAATTCATGATCATACCTCATGGAGCTCCAACATTTAGAGAAGGACTAAGATACGGCACAGAAATATTCCATGCTCTTAAAAAAGTACTTAAAGAGAAAGGACTTAATACAGCAGTAGGGGATGAAGGTGGCTTTGCTCCTGATTTGAAATCAAATGAGGAAGCTCTTTCAGTCATTATGGAGGCTATCAAAGCAGCGGGATATGAAGCAGGTAAAGAGATTTCTATTGCACTTGATGTTGCCGCCTCTGAATTTTGCAAAGACGGTAAATACCACTTGGCCAGTGAAAACAAGTCACTAACCACTGATGAAATGATCTCACTTCTTACAGAAATGGTTGATAAATACCCTATTATTTCTATAGAAGATGGACTGGATGAACACGATTGGGAAGGCTTCACAGCTATGACCGCAGCCTTAGGAGATCGAGTGCAAATTGTGGGTGATGATCTTTTCGTTACTAACAGTTCATTCCTTAAAAAGGGCATCGAACAGAAAGCTGGTAATGCGATTCTAATTAAGCTAAATCAAATTGGAACCTTAACGGAAACCCTGCAGGCAATTCGTTTGGCCAATAAAAATGGTTATAATACCATAGTTTCTCATAGATCAGGAGAAACCGAAGATACTACTATTGCTGACCTTGCTGTCGCTACCGGTTGTGGACAAATAAAAACAGGATCCTTATCAAGAACTGATAGAATCTGCAAATATAACCAACTACTTCGTATTGAAGAAGATCTGGCAGAACAAGCTGAATACAACTTTTTTGTCGAGTAGATAATACACTTAGGTTTTGTTCTCGCATGAGAACAAAACCTAAATTCTCTATCCAACTAATCTATACCAAGAAAACATATTTGTGTAGAAGCTGCCACCAACCAAAAGTATGCAAAAAAACATAAGTGTATGTCTTAGCGCACATGATTAAGCCGATATCCCCCTGATAATTCAAAGTAATATAACGACGACATATGTCAGCCTATTTACATCCGAAATTTTAAATACCTTCAGAATTCAGATTTATCAATTCAATATAATACTAAAATTTTGATCTATTCATTCAAGTACATATCACTCATACTAGCTATGAAATGGTAACTGCGGATAAAATACAAAAACTCAGAATCAATTACACTCCACAGTCTATACATTAAGTTTTCCATCTATGTTCCGATACTCACTCTGTAGCAAACGATATTAATCTTTTTTATACTGAGAATATTAAATGAGTGAATTTATTCATTTCCCAAGCTTAGAAATTAAGATTGAACAAGACTACGATTCTGTAACTTATACATTTACTGGTGATGTTGATGAAAACTTCGACCATCAGCGGGTCTTGAAACATCAAGTGGATCAGAAAATTCAGAAAAATACGATTATATTTAAACTAGCTGAAATCAATAATTTCAATTCATGCGGTATTCGAGAGTGGTCT
>PBRN01000258.1 GCA_002725955.1 Pseudobdellovibrionaceae bacterium | reverse complement strand
TTTCTCGCCAAGTGTCAGTTTGAGCGGTTGCATGAGGTGATTCGTGGCATTCACGACACTCAGTTTTTAATCCTGTCCAGATTAGCTGATCCCGTTCTTTTACCTTCGGGACTTCCTGTTCATGGCACTTAAGGCAATCCGTTTTTAGATGGGCTCCTTCCAGATCATAGCCAACTTTCTTATGATCGAAATCCTTAATATCCATCTTCCATTCCTGTGGTTCATGACAGAATAGACAGCCTTTGTCGGTGTGTTTAGCCTGAATCCCTTGTTCTTCATGAGGATTATCATGACAGCCGATGCATTTTTTTAGACTGGTTTTACTCCATTCATAGCGCACTGCCAGTGGTCCTTGAAACATACCAACTTTTCTGTGATTCGCTTTGAGATCTGCATTTTGACTCACCATTGGTGTATGGCAGGTCTTACACTTGAGTTCCTTGTGCTTGAACTTCAGTTCGTATTTTGCATCCTTAGCATGATCAAAGGTATTTTTTTCTTCCCAGCCCAGAAAGCTATGACACTCACTGCATTCTTTTTTTGCCCATTTTTCGGGATAAAAGTGGTCGCTTTCTTGTTGGTGGCAATGGAGACAGGAAGATGTTTGGCCATAGAAATTGATCTTGAAGGGGTCCGGTCGGGCCGGTCCTCGTACGGTTTGATGGCATTCTTTGCAACTGGTAATCTGATGCTTTTGCTTCAGGGGGAAACCTGTTAAATCATGATCAAAGTTGTGTTCATCGAATTTAGCGATATTTTGATTTATTCCCAAATGCTCTGTGTGACAAGTCGCACAGTTCATCTTCATCTGACCATGGAATCCTTCATTTTTTTTTCTGGCCTCTTCAATTGGTTTATGACAGGCAAAGCATTTGGCATCGGTAACTCCTCCCCATGGTTCATGGCAGGCTGTGCATTCACGGGCTTGCGGTTCCAGATGTGGTTTGGAGAGTTGACCTGGTGCAAGAAGGCGGCTGAGCAGTGATTCCTTTTGGGGTACAGGTTTAACTTCGGCATTAGTTGATTTCTTTAGTTTCGTCTGACTCGTTGTTGCTATGCCGGTGGTTGAAGTCATAACGATCCACCAGCAAGCCATCCATAGGGTGTGCCACCATAACATCTGAGGATGTAATTTGTAGCGTTTCATCTATTTATCTCTATTTGGGGTGGTTTTTTTCCAGAACGGTCAATTTTTATTGATTTGCCATCCATCATTTTCAGATGGTTTGTACGACTGCTGATGCCCCACGTCCACTGAATCAATAATGCGCTGGTTTTGAGCTTAGCCTGATCGGTCCAGAAACTGCCGAGGTAAAAACAGTGATCCTCTTTGGGTTGACAATATTGTGCTGTAATAGATAGTTCATTACTGGTGCTGTGTTGGTTTTGATCGGCTTCTTTGCTTATTTGGTAACGGGTAAACCAGCTCCAGGATCCTTTCCGGATCAGGCTGGCCTCAGTCCCTAACCAATATTCTTGGGTTTGTTCAATGCTCTCGTCATTCTGACTCGAGCTTAGGTCGGATACCAGCCAGCCGCCAGGCAAGTTGCCTATGCTGAAGCCTGTGTAGGGATACCATAACCAGCTGTGCCATTCCTTTTCGAGGCCGATACCTGTTTCAATTTGACTGATGTCGGTGGACGAGAGAATGTTTTGATAGCCCCAAAGGGTTGTTTCTGTCAGTTGAAAACCCCACCGGTGCCAGAGTCCTTTCACCTGAATAGAAGATTCTGTTTCGCTATTACCGATTTTTTGGGGTGATTTGTGATTGCTGCTATAGAATCGATGTTGATTGATTAATGAGCCCGGCTTACCTGCTTTTCCCCAATGATAGTGACCATAGATCCAGCCATTATGGTGACTTTTTCCTTGGTCGTTTTGTTGCAATTGCAGAAAAATATTAGAGGTGCGATTTGCCTGTTGCCACTGATAAAGGCCTTGGAAGAATATTTCAGGTGCAATGATCTGGGCATGTTTGTAGTACAGATCGATCTGCCAAGTTTGATATGGTGCAATATAGGAAGAAAGATTTGATTTTACTTTTAGTGGATCGACGGATATTTGATTTTGTGGAGTATAAATCATGCGATTAAACGCAGAGTGCCAGCCTAAAGATAATCCCATCACTTGGGCGGGGTGTTCACTTTTCCACGAAGTGAATGGACTGACTTGCTGCTTACCACTCCAAAGGGTCCAGTCGATGTTGTCTAGCCTTTGTTTAATAGCTAGGCCATCAATACTATGGGCGATGGCATGAATCGGAAACCGACCTAATCTTAACTTTTTGGAGTTAATATTAAATCGACTATAGAGGCGCTTTACCCAGATGACCTGTTTGTCTGGTGAAAGTTGAGAGTCATTTTCATAAGAGTAAATTGAAGTAGGTGTTTTTTGAAATATGACCTGACCTATCCATTGCTTACCAAAAGGTGGATTGTATAGTCTAAACTGAGTTAGTCCCTTAAGTATTAGCTTGGTTTGCTTTAGGTTCTCATTAGTTTCTTCATAGACTAAATCTTCTTGTTGAAACTCAGTTCCCAGATAGCCATAGCCATCATATTCATACTGGTTCAGCTTTTGTCCCAGTGTATAAGAGGGCGAGATTAAAATTAAGGTTAGGTAAGCCAGCATATAGCATGGGAAAGCAGGTTTCATGACTTATGCCTACCAAAAAAACAAACTGCTGGTGATATGCAAAAATGCACTAATGAGAAACACGACGGCAAACGGCAGGTGGATAGCATTCCAGTAGCGAAAGATTTTTTTTTGGCGAATCCATTTAATAATGTGATTCGTTTTCCCTTGTTGTGACTTTTTTCTTTGAACGACTTCCGGACGATGGATAAAGTGACCGATAAAACCTGCGAATGTAACGATGATCATGGTCCAGAAAGCCAGACCGGCGATGCCTCCCTGGGCAAAGTTTGAATGAAAGATGATAAAAATGGGTCCCATGCTGCCGAAGAATATATGGATATCAAGCCAGCTAGTGAGTTCTCCCATATCTTTTAAATAAGGTATTCTCTTGCGAATCGAATAAAGTACGACAATGAAAAAACAAACACAACCAGCGATAGCCATTGTTATACCAAAGGCACTTCCCGGTGCGGTTGTGATTTTAGCGGCAAAAATTTTGGGGAATTCCAGTTTCCAGTGGTGAAGCCAGCTGTCTTCAAGTCTATGGTTTATTGCCTGGTATTCACAAAATAGCAGGTAGCTCAGCAATAACGGGCTGCAGGTATTTAAAATGAGATTTTTCTGCTGAGTTGATATCATTGTCTCTCAATGTCTATTATTGATTCCAGCCAAAAGTTCATTATTTTATTAGCTGCTTTTATCTTACTTTTTAAGATTTTATTACAAGACTTCCCAAGAATAATGCACCTCATGGCAACGTTGACAATTGTTGAATCTGCTGGGACGAAAACGACTATGGTCGGGTCTGGTCACAGCCATGGCTCTTTCATAGTGACAAGGTAGACATGAATTTAACTCTTCTTTATTGGCCTGGTAATGATCAAAGGTAAAATCGGATTCTGCTGAGTATTGATGGCATTCCCCACAGTCTTGTCCCTCGTAATGACCTGCTGTACTTTGACTGACAGGCTGCGGCACAAACTTTTTATCAGGTCGATTGGCAAAATGGCAGTTACCACAATTTTCGGGCAGCGGGTTATGGGCGAATAGACCCTCTTGCCATTGAGTTGGTTGGTGACAGTTAGCACATTGACTTTCGGGCGCATGGTTTAACTTCGGTTGGCTACTCATATGACATTGATGACAGTTTGACGTTTGGTTGCCGATAGCACTTAGGTGATTGAATGCCCATGGGGTTTCACTGTTGCTTTGATGACATGTCACACAGTTTTGGCCATCATAATGTCCGGGTAAACGCAGTCCCAGCGATCCTGACACCAAGCGATTTTCAGGGCGTGATGTTTCATGACAGTGATCACAGTTATCGGGCATGGGATCATGTGCAAACAAAGCCCCAGGCCACTGATCATAGGACAGATGGCATTGGCTACAGTTATTTGCGGGGTTATGATGCAATTTAGGCATTTCGATCACATGACAGTGCATGCAAGGTATCTCCGTTTGCTGATGAAAGCCTTTAGGCCTTGATGGCTCCTGCTCCTGCATCTGACAGCTATAGAGGACCAGGAATATATTCCAGATGAGAATCATCCGGCTACAACCTTCTTCTTTTTGATATAATTAGGGTTGTTCACCATTGATATGGCTGCCATCGGACATGCCAGTTCGCAGCGTCCACAGCCTATGCATTCTTTCGCATTCACTAATTCAGATTTATGGTTACGGATTTCAAGTGGGGTAGTTCGTGGGCATTTCTTCACACATGAAGAGCAGCCAATGCATAGAGTCGGATCTATGGATGGCGCACGGAAAAACTTAGGTAGTTGAGTTTTTTGACTTTCAGTTGCCAAGTTAGCGTACGTAAATGCTTTTTTCTTCTCTCTGATTACGCCGATCATGGCGACGCCTAAGAGGATCATGATGAAAAAAAAATTTAGATATTCGGCGATAAAGGCTTCAGTGAATTCAAGCATACTGACTCCTTAGTATTGTGCACCAAGTATTTAATATTGATCTTTATGCGCTTTCAGCCTGTGGATCAAGGAAATTTTTACAAAATTTTTACTTATTAATTCCTGTGTTCAGGAATAGCAGAGTTTTGGTTTGGAATAACTTACCTGTAGCGAAGGGGCTAATGTCGATTTTGCCTTATGCAAGCCTGATCTTTTTTCATTCCTTGCTAATAGGGGCGGAGTCTCAAGAAATTCAATGAGGCCGCCGTAGGGTGCATTTTTGATGGTGGAAGCTAGTGCTATGTGAGTTTAGTACTATATTCTTTTGGCTGTAATGCTGGCATTCAAATTCTTAGAACGATTACTTGCAGAGGTTCCGACCTCCTCATTATGACTATCACAGTAATCACCAGCATTAGCTGCTGCAATCATTTTTCTATTGCATTGGGTGGATACTTGCAATTGGTCACCACTAATGCGGTAAACGATATATTCTTTTTGATATTCAATAAAAAAATTACCAAGAGGTGTTTGATTGACATTATGTATGGACATATCTAGTTCATATGTGTTCTGAAATATTTCTTTGCCAATGGTGAAGTCAAATGTTAGTTCGATGCCATTAAAGATTTTCTTATATTGTTCGGCACTTTCTGTTCCAGTATTACGTTTAAGAACATCCAAAAAATCGTTTTTTTCTTTATCTGAAAATTTTTCACATTCCTTACCTTTGGCTGGAAAATACAGACCCGTTCCCTTGCCCTTTGCATTAAATTTTAGTGAGATAATGTGACTCATGCCGTCATGGCTAGCAGGCAGGCACTGTTCCCATTCGGTCCCATATAGGTTGCTTTTTCTCGCATAGGTACCGCCATTTAAATCTGAAGGTTCAGGTGGATCGTTATTAATGAAGTCAACATCACTGCATCCTTGCAAAACTATTGCGGTACAGATGATGATTAAAAATTTCATAGGCTTCCTACTGGTCTCGGGCTTGATTTAAAACTAATGTCCTCAATTATGCATTTTTTGGTCCAGGCTATGGATTCTGCTTCTGGTTTTGTCAATTGTCTATAATCTATGAGTAAAATCGTAGTAGTAGGCGTTATGGCTAAATCATAAAAAGTCCTTATATCGTGATATATATTAAACACCGTTTACCTCATTGACGGCTTAATTATGGTCTGGGTTGAGTTAAAACTGACATCCGCACATTATTTTACATCGTAAATAATCGGTGGAGATATTGGTCTAAGTATCTAAAATAATAAATATATAGTTTGATCTTATTCTCGGAGCTTTGCTCTGAGAGTTTTCCTTCGGGCCTCTGCTGCATTTTGTTGAAAGATCAAATTTTCTTATCTCAATACCGAAATTATATTCAATTTTCATTTTAATCTTAGGGTGCTGGTGTCTGTAGGCCTAGGGTCTAGCTGATAAATGATTTATGAGCTTCAAAAATAATGATGTAAACTAAGGTCATCGCTATGGATAGCATTTGGAGATCAAATCATGTTGAACAAGCTGGTGATTGTCTTAATATCTGCTCTTTTCATCATGCCGTATCCAACCGCATCAGCGGCTGAAACAGACCAGGTGAAGTGGAAATTAGTGTTTAACCAGCTTTTTGCCTTAGAAATAAAAAAGGAATGGAAGGGACTGGGTAAGTCGGATGCTGATGTTCAGAAAGCTTTGCGCCAATATACAGCTTATACACCGTCTACTTTTAATCAGACTATTGATAAAGTCTTGACTGCGAATACTTCTTCGGAAGCCTATAAAATCAGACGAAGTATTTATGATAACCCCAATAACTATGCCGTGATTTCTAATTTAGATTTCACGAATTCCATACCGGCGGCAATTAGCAATTTACCTCAGGTGAGAACCTATCTCGATGGGATAACTCAGTATAGTAACCGGTCTATCAAGTCCGGTGAGAATTTTTTTGCCTCTCCAGAGGCTCGAAGCTTCATGGATGCTATCAGCACTGTAGGAAGCCGTCCCCGCGGGCAAAAAGTGGCGCTTGTTTTGGTCCCCGGCTATGCCGCTCATGCTATCAAGTTCGGTATCTTCCCTGAGATCATTGGTGATATGAACCTCGCAAATGGTCGCACTGAAAGTCGTCCGATTCTGGATGAAGGCAATGGTTTTGATATCAAGTATCAAGATTATACGAGCTATTATTCGACTCATAACGGTCCGGTCGAGTTTGATATTATTTCACCAGCAGGTTGGGAAATGGGTAACACCGTTGGATTTAATTCTGAAACTTCGGATTTACTTGCCAAATGGATAAAAGGTCTTCCTGCGCATTACTCTGAGCATAAGCTGATTTTATTAGGCTATAGCAAAGGGGCCCCCATCATTTTTGAATTTCTGCAACGGCACCCTGAGATGAAATCACGAGTCATTGGTCTATTGACATATGGTGCTGTGATTCAAGGGACCCATGTAGGGCGTTCCGGAGGAAAGGATATCAGAGCAGTTCTAGGCAAACGCTCTATTGGTGAGT
>PBRN01000257.1 GCA_002725955.1 Pseudobdellovibrionaceae bacterium | reverse complement strand
TAGCTGTTGTGGTAGTTTTGCCATGACTACCAGCGACAGTAATAAGCTTCTTTGACCCGGATAGAATTACTAATAGGTCCGACCGATGAATGACTCTTAGGTTCTGATTTTTCGCAGCTTGGATTTCAACATTGCTATCGTCGATGGCGCTTGAAATTACTACTGTTGCATTTGAGGGTAAATGATCCGGGCTTTGGCCAAAAAATAGCTTAGCTCCCAATTCCTGCAGCCGTTTTGTGACATTCGACTCGTATAGGTCACTACCGGATACTTGATATCCTTGAAAAATTGCTATTTCAGCTAAGGGGCTCATACCGGAGCCGGCAATTCCAATGAAGTGAATAACTTTTTCTAACTGAGGATTCATCTTATGTTTCCGTCATGCTTTCGCCTAATTTAGCCAAAATTGCTGTAACCACGAGAAAAATAATTAGAGAGCTTGATCCACTGCTAACGAATGGTAGAGGCATACCTTTAGTTGGGAGGACGCCCATAGCTACCCCAATATTAAGGCAAGCCTGCATAGCTATCAGGCAAGTTAGGCCAAAACCAAGAAATTTGCGATAGGAATCCTCCTGTTTAGCTGTGATCTGAAATCCGAGAACTGTTATGTACGCAAATATGGCTACAATTAGTAGTACTCCTATCAAACCGAGCTCTTCACCGATTACGGATAAGATAAAATCTGTATGAGCTTCTGGCAGGAAGTAAAGTTTCTGTCGAGATTCACCCAAGCCTAAGCCTAAAAGACCACCGCTTTGAAAACCTAGGTAAGATTGAATAATTTGAAATCCGCCTTCAGATGCCTGAGCCCATGGGTCTAAAAAAGTAACCAACCGTTTCATACGATAAGGAGCTTGGTAAATAGCAGCACTCAGACCTGCTGTCCCTAAGAAAATGGCGCCAATAATGAACTTTGTCGGAAGGCCGGCTGTAAAAAGCATAGTAAAGGTAAGGACGAATAGTACAGTGGTTGAACCAAAATCTGGCTGTAGCATTAGTAGAGTAGCAAATACAAAAAACACAATAAGGTTAGGTGCTATCCCACGCCAAAAAGAATGTACCTGGAAATTTTTCCTACCTAGGTTTCGTGCGAAAAACATAATAAGAGCCAATTTCGCTAACTCGGCGGGCTGAAAAGTAAGGCCATAAACTTGTATCCATCTTGCCGCTCCATTTGCTTTGTGTTGAAGGCTAGGAATAAAAATAGCACCGAGGAGGATGACCGAGCAAACCAGCAGAGGAAGAGTAGAAGCCTGTAGCCATCGAAAGGGAAGCCATAAGATAAACCAGACCAGGCCAGCACCTATGATGCTAACAAGGCACTGTTTTTTAAAAAAAAGTAATGAATCCCCAAATTTTTGATAAGCAGGTATACTGGAAGATGTATATACCATTAGTAAACCAAGGCAGGTTAGGAGTGCTACGGAGATCAGTAAGTTTTCACGTGGATTTTCAATCTTAAATTGATTTATGATTTTTTCCAAAATACCCCCTACTGGTTTTTGTCTAACATAGCCTCCATCCTGGTAGAAAAATAGAGACCTCTTTCTTCGAAGTTTTGAAATTCGTCAAAACTAGCACAACCTGGCGAGAAAATAACTGATATTGGATTTTTACTGATCTTATTTAAGACCTGATCCATAGCCTGACTAAGTGTTGTAAAACTGCGGACGGTAACCGCTGTTCATATTTCTTTTTCAATCTTTGAACTTTCCTTACCGAAAGCAAAAACTACATCAATTTTATCAATTAGTTTTAGTACAGGCAAAAAACTTTCGCCCTTACCTTGACCGCCCAGTAGTAATAACGATTTATTTTGATAGCCGCTGAGTGCAGCTAGGACAGATTCAACGTTAGTTGATTTTGAGTCATTGATGATATCGAGCCCTCGATATGTTCCAATTTTCTGGCAGCGGTATGGCAATCCTTTAAAGGTTTTTAATAAATGATGAGGGGTTATTTTCAGACCACTAAACCAGAGGCTACATGTTAATGTAGCTAGTGCTGAATTAATGAGGTTAACGAAGGAAACATCCCTAGAGCTAGCCAGTAACCATTTATTACTCTGAAATATAAGATTTTTTTCTGTCCTACTATCTTCGATATATGCAGGCTCCCATCCATCTAATACTTCAAAGCCACTGTCTAAAACTAATACAATGCGTCTTTGGTTAGGTGGTACCTCGGTCGAGGGTGTGTTGAGGTCTATGCCTAAATCTATAGAAGATTGTATTACGTAACTGGTAGTAATCAATATTTCAGATCTTCTAATACCATTCCATTTTATCTTGAAATAGTTTTTAATATTTTTATGTCTTTGTAGATGATCTTCTGAGAATGAGGTGAAGACCGAAATAGAGGGTGAAACCCGTGAAGATTGTTCAAGTTGGTATGACGAAACTTCTACTATTAGCTGATCAGATTCAACACCATCCGCAATAACTTCTGATGGTGTTGTACCCAAGTTTCCAACTGCAACTGTTTTTTTTCCTGATTCAAGCAAAAAGTGCTCGATCATTACTACCGTTGTTGATTTCCCATTGGTTCCTGTTACATATGCGACTTGACCTCGATAATGGGATAGTGCGAGGTCTATTTCAGACATGATTGG
Organism: Pseudobdellovibrionaceae bacterium; assembly: GCA_002725955.1. Lineage (GTDB taxonomy): Bacteria > Bdellovibrionota_B > Oligoflexia > Oligoflexales > Oligoflexaceae. The sequence goes on along the minus strand of PBRN01000257.1, from coordinate 5,138 downwards.
AATGCCCTTTGCTTGCGCTAAATGAAGTAATGGATGATCAGATGCTATACCTGGTGAGATTACAATATTGGTAATTCCGGATAGGTGAGTGGGACCTTGCTCTGTCCGGTATACTTTAGCGCCGATATGATCAAAACGATCGTAGTTATCTGGCGCTAAAGTTTTACTATCTGATACAAAGACAGTCTCATCGAGAGATCTAAGAAGCTTACTTGCACCATAACCAGATGTTCCTGCACCTATAACCAGCCATATATTATTTTGTGTCATTTCAATTTTTCAACTGCTTTGTTAACAAAGTCCTTAAGTTTTATGGAGTTTGAACCTTTTACGTAGAAAAGATCACCTGAGGCCAAAATATTATCTATCTCTGCTAAAAGTGAAGAACAGTTACTGTAATGTTCAACTGTTATCTTGTTATTAGATCTTGCATAGTTTGAGATCCAGCTACTCTCTTTTCCAACTGTATATATTGCCAATGGATTTAATTCCAAAGCTATTTTTCCAATTTTTTCATGTTCAGACTTTGATGTCTCACCTAGTTCTAACATGTCACCCAGTACTAGGACCTTTTTTGCGTCCGGGAAATGTTCATGTAGTGAACTCATTCCCGACTTCATACTCTCAGGGTTTGCATTGTAAGCGTCATCTACAATCATTTTAGTGTTAAATCTATGGATCGAAAATCTACCTTCCGGTGGTTCAAATTTCTCTAGGCCTTTCTTAATAAACTTAGGATCAATACCCAATGCTAATGCTATTGCTGCAGCCGCAGCACAATTAATGGGTAAACTTGTGTGGGATGTACTCATGGAAAGCGTTAATTCGTCTGATTGGTAGGAAAGATCAATGTCCATCCCCCGTTCGGTTTGTTTTTTTGCAGTGACCTTTACATTAGCGTCATTCTCTGTACCAAAAGAAATAGCCCTATTGGGTATTAATCTTGCTGCCTCGCATATCAGTGGGTCATCGTTAAGGTAGACAATAGTTGCTTCGGGATCGGCATAGTTGATCATTTCGAGCTTAGTTTTACGGAGTTTTTCAATGCTACCGAATTCTCCTAGGTGGGCATTGCCAATGTTTAAAATACAGCAGACGTTCGGTTGAGCGAGTTCAACAAGAAATTCTATGTCCTTTTCATGCCTAGCCCCAAACTCCAAAATTCCGGCCTGATGTTGATGGTTTATTTTAAGTAAAGTCTTAGGAACTCCAATTTCATTATTAAAACTGCCTTCAGTCGCTAGGTAGGGTCCGGATTCACTCAATATACAGCTTACTAACTCTTTGACCGTTGTTTTCCCACTACTTCCAGTAATGGCTGCTAATTTAATACGACTTCGTTGTCTCCAGTATTGAGCGATTTCTTGGTAGGCCAATAAGGTGTCAGTAACTTCGATTCCTGACTTTTTTATATTTTTATCTAATTTTTTCCAGCAGCCATGATTTGATAGGAAAGAAGAAGCTCCTTTAGAAATTACATTAGAGATAAAGTCATGCCCATCAAATTTATCGCCTACTATTGGCACAAATAGATCGCCAGGCTTTATTTCCCGTGAATCAGTTGAAACCCTAGTAGGGTCGATGGATCTAATCCCACTTCCTTGACTAATAAAAGACTTCTTAAGTATTTTCTCAGGACTTTGTTCCATGCCTATCTCCTAATTCTTTGCTTTAGAAGGCTTACTGAGCAACCCTCTTGCTATTGATGGCTTAGGACCAGAGGGTGTAATTTTGTCGGGGCTCACGTTCATATAAGACATCGATTGCAGAGAAATATTGCGGAAAATTGGTGCAGCCCATTGTCCACCGTAATATGGTTTTTTACTTGGTTCGTCAACGACAACATATATAACCAGATGGGGATCGATAGCTGGTACAAATCCGGCGAAACTAGCGACTCTAAGGTCTGTTGAATAGGCTCTAGCTATAGGGTCGATTTTCTCGCTGGTGCCGGTTTTGCCAGCACTGCTATAATTAATCATACGTGCTTTAGAACCGGTTCCTTGTTCAACTACGGCCGCTAACGCCTTCCTCAAGAAGGCGGAGTGTTCTGGCGACATTACTCTTCTTAATACTGTGGAGGAGTTCTTATCTAATATACTACCATCTGAACTTGTTATTTTATCTCGTATCCACGGCTTCATCAGGTTACCCCCATTAGCGATTGCACCCATAGCCTGCACGACTTCAACTGCATTGACCAAGAAACCTTGTCCAAATGATATATTTGCGTATCTGATTTGTTTCCACGACTTCCAGTTAGAAATACGTCCTTTCATTTGTCCAGGAAAACCTATCATAAACTCGCCAGTCCCTATCCCGAAGTTCTTGTATCCGTTATAAAGATTCTTAGATCCGAGTCTTTCAGCTATTTTCCATGAACAGATATTACTAGATTCAACTAAAACGCCTTTTATATCGGTTTTGCCTACTGGATGAGAATCTCGTATCTTCCAGTTGTTCGCTCTAAGTATACCTTGCTCACAGTCGAGGGTTTCTTTTTGGTTAATGACCCTTTTTTCTAGTGCTTCGCTGACTAAAAATGGCTTTGTGACTGACCCTGGTTCAAACAAATCTAATAGTGCAAAGTTTCTGGTCTGTTCTTTGGTCGAACGCATTGGATTGTTGGGATTAAAGGAGGGATAATTGGCTAAAGCTAAAATTTTCCCAGAATGAGGGTCCGAAACAATTGCAAAGCCTGATTTGGCGCCGGCTTCTATTATCCCGATTCGCAGTTCTTGATAGGTGATTTCTTGGAGAACTCTGTCTATTGATAATGTGATGTTGTTTCCGGTCTTTTCGGGCGCCGCTGCGGTCGATTCTAAAAAGATTGATTTACCGCGGGCATCCCTTTCCTTTGTTACTTTAATGGTTTGACCTTTTAGTTTCTGTTCATAAAATGATTCGAGTCCCATTAAGCCTTGATTGTCTATGCCAACCTTTCCAATTAGCGTGGATATTGCTTCACCCTGAGGGTAGAATCTAGCTGGCTCCATGATGGTATGCAGTCCATTTATGTTTAGATCAAGCGACTTCCTAGCTTGTTCATGGGTTACTTTTCTTTTAACCCATTGGAAGTACCTATTTTTATTGGAGATAAGTGTTATCTTTCTCCGGCTAATCTTCAGTATTTTTGATAATGAGTTTTTCTGTTTATTGGTTGGAGTAAAAACTTTTGGATTTATAAAAATTGACGGCCTTCTAATACTTATTGCGAGGGGTTCACCTCTACGGTCTAGAATAGTACCTCGATAAGGAGACAACTCAAAGTTACGGCGGTATTGCTTATTCCCCATGATTTCCAGATTTTTTGAAGATGAAGGGAATAGGTGAATCATGACGGCCCTAGCAGAAAGGGCTATAAACATAAAATAGATAACGGTGCTTATGATATTTTTTCTTTTGTTGGAGAATTGTCCTGGTTGGCTTCTTTTACTTCGGGATCGACGATTATTTTGCTTCAAGAAAACCTCTGTGGGATGCCACCGATCCTATAGAATAGTTCGCTGGAGAACCCTTAGCCATAGTTAGCAACTGATCTTTCGAAGTAAGTTTAGCAAGTTCCATCTGCAATTGGCTACGCTCTTCTAAAAGCTTTGCTTCAGTATGCTTTAGTTTTCCCAAGTCATAGCCTATCAGAGTAGTCTGTATTCGAACAAAAGAACGAAAAAAACCAAAACAAAAGAGTATAGATAGGGCTAGAAATATAGAATAGATCTTGAAGTTTATTGAGACTTTCATATGTTGCTCCTACACTTTTTCAAGAGTACGAAGTTTAGCACTTCTTGAACGAGGGTTTATTTGTAATTCATTTTCATCAGGTGTTTGGGGGAATGGCTTTATTATTTTAGCATATTCTTCGGTCTTTTCGGGGAGGACGGGTAGATCCCTTAATATTGGTTTTTTGTTTAGACCAGCTTGCTGCTTATAGTATTGTTTGATTATTCTGTCTTCAAGGGAGTGGAAAGAAATAACGGATAAACGGCCACCTGATTTAAGACTTTGCAAACCCCCGCCCAGGAGTAACTCTAATTCACCAAGTTCGTTGTTTACCGCTATTCTGAGTGCTTGAAATATTTTGGTGGCAGGGTGTTTACGGCTGCGTGTTTTATAGTGAATTGATTTAGCCAGGATTTCGGCGAGCTGGCTTGTGGTAGAAATCTTGGAAGTTTTGCGAAATTCGATGATACCCTTAGCTCCAAAAATTGCTTTTGGTTCTTCGCCATATCGACGAAAAATATCAATAAGATCTTCCTGTTCCCAGCTGTTTACTATATCGGCTGCTGTCAAATCTCTATTTTTATCCATTCTCATGTCCAGAGGCCCATCGCTTTGGAAAGAAAACCCCCTATCAGCGGTATCAATTTGGTGGCTCGAAATCCCTATATCTGCCGCAATTCCCGATACTTTTCCGACAATTCTATGTTCTCGACAAATTTCTGCTATTGCGCCGAAGTTCGACTTTATGATTTCCAATGAACCTTGTTTAATCTCATTACTGAATTTTTCATGAAGGTGATCTATAGCTGTTTGATCCTGGTCCAAGGCGAAGACCTTCCCATTTTTGCCAGTGGCTTCAAGCATTAGTTCGGTATGTCCACCACCTCCAGCGGTGCAGTCTATAGCTATATCACCGGGTTGAAGATTAAGTGCGTCCACCGTTTGTCTTTTGAGAACAGTGATATGATGAAACTTCATTTTTTGCCTTTATTAGTGCGAACGTTGGAAGTTAATTTATGTGTGATGCGGACCGAGTGCCATAAATCGGAGGGACCTCTGCCGAGAGTCCACAAAGTATCATATATGGATTTCATTGCAATCGAAAGAAACTCTGTTTGTTGACCGCTTATTCAGCCTAAGGGCTGTCATACCACATTAGATAACTACCTAATTAAATGAAGTAATAATCCCCCAGAAGGCATAACTCTGATCATGCAAAAGTGGTACTCCGCTAATTGATGTTGAGGGAAAAGTTTACCTCTTGAGAGTTCCTGTAGCTGCCGATTTAATGGAAGTAGGACTAAATTTTTTAGGAGGTTATATGAGAAAAAGCAGTTTTAATAAGTGGATCTATATTCAAAGGAGGTTTAAATGAGTTCTATTGTCTTTAAAAGGCTGATGCTTGTTTTGACGTTCTT
>PBRN01000256.1 GCA_002725955.1 Pseudobdellovibrionaceae bacterium | reverse complement strand
TGCCTCAATTTGAACAATCAACTGCCTCAATTTGAACAATCACATGCAACAGCTTGTGGCGGAGGCTCATTCCTCCTTCCGTCATTACCAATAAAGTATGTATAAAATCAATGCCTTACACACCACCCAAGCGAACAACCACCCATTTTATAAATATTATCAGGACGTTAGAAGACTTTCTTAAGATTTCCACCCACATGCCGAATCGTTTAGTATTGACTGAACGATGTTTGTTAAGTCATTATTAGTTAAGTAATCATTTGTTCACATAAACCTAAACTATGAGGCAAGCAATGAACCCACAAACTCAAACAACAAGAGCTAAGATGTTTGCCAGCAGCGGCACTATGATAACTTTTAAGGAGCAAAGCCAAGGCAGTAGAAAATCTTTAGATGTTATCCGGGGCGGGACCGAACCTCACGCAAGCTCTCTCCAACCATCCAACATATTAAACTTCATTTCTCTGATCCTCGCTTTTTGGGGGATCATACCCTACTGGCAGGCGGATTCTGAGGATCAAACTCAAGGCACAACGGAGGTTATGCAATGAGTAAGGATTTATTATTAGATGCCAATGACCTCTGGTTCAATCTAGATCATCTGGTTGAGTTGGATGAACTTATCAAACTTGAATCTTTTCAGGATTTCGATCGTGACACGATCCGGGCAACGATTGAACTGGCGGCAGAAGTGGCAGCCAAACACTGGTATCCAGCCAATAGCGTTGGTGACAAAGAACAGGCTAAGTTTCATCCAGATACCGGGCTCGTTACTGCCCCCCCTTCTTTCCATAAACCCTGGCGAGCCTTCCGGGAAGCAGGCTTGTCAGGACTGCCTCTCCACCAAAACATGGGGGGTGTCGGCATGCCTGAAGCGGTTTGGAAAGCGTGCGCCGAATATCTGGTCGCTGCAAATCCATCTTTGTCACTCTACTCCATGCTGACGATGGGCGCCTGCCACCTCCTCCACGCCTATGGAAAAGGGGAGCTACTAGAACAAATGCTGTCGCGACTAGTTACAGGTGAATGGGGGGGGACTATGTGTCTCACAGAACCGATTGCAGGTTCTGATGTTGGAGCACTCAGAACAAAAGCTATCCCCCAAGACGATGGCACCTACCGCATCGTTGGCCAGAAAATCTGGATTTCAAGTGGAGATCACGACCTCTGCGACAACATCGTGCATACAGTTCTAGCGCGGATTGAAGGTGACCCCGCTGGAACAGAAGGGATTTCTATCTTTGCAGTACCCAAAATCCTTGTGGACGAAGATGGCAAAATTCTGGGTGCCAATGATGTTCAATGTGCGGGCCTGGAACACAAGATGGGGATTCGAGGTTCAGCTACCTGTACCATGCAGTTTGGTGACAACAATCAATGCGTCGGCTATCTCTTAGGAGCACCACGATCCGGCATGGCTATTATGTTTGAAATGATGAACGCAGCGCGATTGGAAGTAGGACTGCAAGGTTTGGCTGTGAGCAGCACTGCCTACCGACATGCGGCACGCTATGCTCAAGATCGTATTCAGGGACAGAACCCTGAAGACAGAAATGGGCCTGGGGTTGCAATCATTCACCATGCCGATGTCAAAAGGATGCTGCTGAAATTAAAATCGCATACAGAAGCCATGCGCTCGTTAACTTTGCTTGCAGCAGGCGCTCAGGATCGCGCCGCTCATGGAGAAAAAATCCACCGTCAGCGTTATACTCACCTACTTGATTTCCTCATCCCTCTCGTTAAAGCCACCAACACTGACCTTGCATGGGATCTGACTGGAGAGGCCATCCAAATTTATGGTGGTTATGGTTTTTGCACTGAGTATCCCATGGAACAAATGGCTCGAGATTGCAAGATATTTAGTATCTACGAAGGCACGAATGGTATTCAATCGATGGACTTGCTCATGCGAAAAATACTACTAAATAAAGACTTTCAATGCCTGAATGCATTTCGTGATTTCTGCGTCACCGAAACGGCTCTGTTTGAAGACAAAGAGCTTGCCGCAAGCTTCATGAAAAAACTAAACCATCTACTTACATCGGTGAAAAAACTAGGGCAGGAACTGCAAGAAGGCCCCCCGAACAAAGTCCTCGCCAAGGCTGTCCCATTGCAAAAAGCCATCCGTTATTTCAGCCTAGGCTTAATGCAAGCTATGGCGCTTGACCGCCTCACAAAAGCTAAAGGAAGGTTCGACGGTTTATCTCGTGAGTTTATCGAGGGGCGTAAAGCTTCAGCAAAGTACTTTCTTGAATTCGAATTTCCAGCTTATGAACTAGCACTGAGTCAAGTCAATGCTGATGGCAATCTGATTAGCAGATGTGAACCCGATACCTTTCGGTAGGTTTCTTTTTAACTTTAAGGAGAATGATATGAGTAATAAAATTCGACTAGGCAGCATGTTAGCTGGTTTGATCCTAATCTCAGGAACTGCGTTCGCCAAAGATAAGTGCGAGACCGTTGTCAAGGCAGGACTTGCAAAGCAGCCCATGGCCTATGATGTCAAAGAAATTGTCATACCTAAGGCTTGCAAAACTTTTACGCTGACTCTGATGAACACCAACATGGCTGCCTTTACCAAGGCTTCTATGGGACACAACCTAGTGATATCGGGCGAAAAAAAAGTTCAAGACATCATTAGTAAGAGCAGTAATCCAAAACTGGCACCAGATTATCTGGATCAAAAAAGCGGCTATCTTTATGCCACTAAAATGCTTGGGCCCAATGAGTCTGACAAACTGAAGATCAGTACGGCGAAACTTATTACGACGGAAAAAAATGATGGTAATTTAGTTTTCTATTGCACGTTTCCAGGACACTTGATGATGAAGGGCAAAATTATTCTGAAATAGGAACAACACTTCTGTTAAACGGGCTTGCTTACTTCACCACAAAATATCAAAAAGCTGCCAAGACGTTTCCCAACAGCTAACTTTCTTGGCATACAAAAAAATCATTAACTACAAAAAACGGGGTCAGCCTTTATAGGCTGATCATATACAGAATCGAAAACAACTAGATTAAGGAATCAAACTGATGAAATTAATGATTATCTCAGCATTTTTATTTTCCGGTATGACCCATGCTAAGTCATTCAATTGGAGCCAACAAAAGTTCGTGCAAGAAGTTATGAGCAAACTGGACCAAGTCCGCAGAACTAGTAATAACTATATGAACGATAATAGCTACGATAAGACCATCAAGACGTTAGAAAAAATTTGGGATTGCGCAGACGATGCCAAGAATGAGAAGCAGCTGAAATCTTGCCGCATGCGATTTGAAAGGATTCAATATCCCCGATAGAATAAACACAAATAGGTACTAAATAATCTAATCCCCGCCGGGTAACTCTAAATGAGTTGATTGATTACCCGGGTTACCCCTCATTAACCTCCGCGCCATTCAAGTAAAACGCTAGCGATTTATATCATAGAGACTATCACGGGGAGACTATTTTAGCCCCCACGCAAACTCCAAGTCATTGATATAAATTGTTTTTATTTGTTTTATTACTTTTCACTAAAATAATAGTAAGAATTACCGATAAGAAATAAACACGAGTCCAATAAAATGGGGAGTAGTCATGAAAAGTGTTTTAATGATTTGTAATAATGGCGACAGCGACGCTAATGTCAGAGAATTGTATTACGAGGGTTATTATACTATGTTGGTAAACTATAAGGATAGTATCGCCCTTGCTGCCGCATCATCATTCGATTTGATAGTCATCAATCTAGATGACCATGAACAGCCCAAGGATTTATGCGCCCTGTTAGTTGAGACTTCTCCACAATCGAAATTCATTGCTACAACAAAAAAAGATAGCTCTAACCTTTGTAATCACCTCATAGATGACGGGATGATATATATCTTACAAAAGAACGAATTCGATAATCGATTTATGACATACGTTACTGCAATGATCGGCAAGGTTAAATATCGCCGACGATCACTTCTTGCATTTAGTAATGAGAAAAGATCAGAGCAACTTATTGGTGCATAAAATCGCCAGCTGAGACATTTATCTACACCAGAAGCTTCACAGGATTCTATATGCAAGTTTAACCAAGAACCTGCATGAATCATGCCTTTACCAAGACATCCACCAAAATCGAATACTTTACTAAAAAAAGAACTCTTTTTTAGAAAAGAGCAGCACAAATATTAGCTATAAACAACTGATCGAATCATATAACGAAAATTACTGTAACCTTTTGTGGCAGTGCACTTTAGAGCTTTGGGTATTACTTGAATCTGCATGAAAAAAGGATTAATAAATAGATATGTGTTTTGCTAGTCAAGAAAGGAACCCAGATGAAAATAGCATTCACAATGATCGCTTTCATTACCTTAGGTTTTAGCGGCAGACTTAACGCTGATGAGCAAGAACTTTATTCATCAAGCTCTTTAACTGCACAAATCATTGCAATAGCGGAAGATAACATTAGCAAGATCGAAATGTCAGCAATAACCCAGAGTCGTTTACAACATTTCATCACTGCACTACTGGAAATCACGCCGGTAAAAACAGAAAAGGCAAAATCAGAAGAAGTCGCTGGAGCATGGAGACAACTTTGGACTAATACCAGTTTCTCGGCCACCACAAACTATCAGCAGGTATATCAAGTAGTCAGTAAGGAAGGTTATTACTACAATATTTCCGAGACTATCATCAACGATGTGAGTTTCACTTCGTTCCTAAGGGGTAAATACCGACCTGAAGGCAACCAATTAGAGATCCTGTTCACAACAAATGCTACCCGTTACGGTTTTTATTCGGAAGGAACCTCTCTGGTAGGTTTGGTAAATGACTTCGAAAAGGGTGTCATTCCTAATGTTCAGATTCCTAGCCCTTCGACGACCAAAGAATTTATGGCAAATGTTTATGTAGATGACCGTCTCAGAATTGTCATTGGTGGTGAAGATATTCAAAACAAACCTAATATTTTTATTTTCGAAAGGATAGAAAAGATTCAACCGTAAATGCTACCGGCTCATTGACCACAAATTATGTTGACCACTCTGAGAATAAGGGTGCGAAACAAACTTCCAAAGATCCCCTCCCCCCCCCACACACCTAACTAATCCACTAAAACCCGCGGAAATTTAATGAGCCGGACTTACCTTGAGTTTGAGAGGAAATAAAATTGGTTGTGACAGACAGTATAAACAGATTAAAATAATCATAATATCAACATAGCGGAATTTAATTCGTTTTATAGCGAGGCATAAATTTGAAACCAGACAAAATCCAATCCTGGATTGATGAAGGTCTGATCACAGAGACACAGGGACAGGCGATTCTGCAATTTGAAGCAGATACGAACCGACCTTATGGTTTTTATATCACGCTTGGTCTAGGTTTCTTTGCTATCGCTTTAGGAGTCATCAGCCTCATTGCTGCCAACTGGGATGATATTTCGGCAACCACAAAAATCATATGTTACTTTGCAACCTATAGCGGCATAGGTGTCGGTTTAGTCTACTTTAATGAGTCACGTAAGAACCTCGCCGAAGGTTTAAGCTTCCTATTCTTTTTTATGACCATTGCCGGAATCGGACTGATTGCTCAGATATTTAATCTAACCAGCAATGGCTGGAGCGCCTTTTGTTTCTGGACGGCGGTGACCCTGCCCTTAGCAACACTATCTGAGCGCAAGCTCTTACCTACATTCTGGTGGGCCATCTACTTTATCAGCAGCCTATTATGGTTGTTCAATAGCCCTGACTGGACATATAAACCAGCGGCATTTGTTGCCTTGTGGTTACTGCCAATGCTTTTAGGGCCTTTGTTCTCCGGAGCCCAGACTCCTCTGCTACTCAACTTTAGAACCCCTACTCGCGTATTTGGTTCAGTGATTTTTTGGGTGATCATTCCCACCGTTTTAGACATTGCCGCCAATGCCGCTGCTAAAATTAAAGGTCTGGAAAACCCGGGTACGACCGCATTAGTATTGGGAATCATTGGCCTGTTGTATATCATTCAGATCATGCTTACTCGCCCCAGGGAAGATCACTGGCTGACTCGACTGGAAATAGCGAATATTGTCCTACCCTTCGTTCTGCTGATCTTATTGTGCTTCGATCCGCTGCCGCTTTTAACGGGTAAAGTCGCTGGAGCAGCTCAGTATCTATGTGTGCTAACACTGGCCAGTTTCTATACCTATCGCGCTCGTGAGTTTCAATTGTTTAATGTCCTTACTTTTCTCATTGCTGTCCGCCTGATGGTGATTTACCTGCAGGTATTCGGCAGCCTTCTCTCGATGGGATTCGGTTTGATTTTTTCAGGGTGCGTTGTACTCATCATCGCCTATGGCTGGTTTAAAATAAGACAGTACTTCAACCCAACAGCTGAGGGAGAAGGCTAAGATGATCAAACCAGACTTAACCAAAAATCAAATCAGGCAAGCTATAGCGGTCACCATTGCCATAATCGCTATGGGACACTTTTATTTTACCAACATGACGATATTGAAGGATGGGCATAGTTTAACCCTGAAAGTAACAGGCTATGATCCAAGGGATCTGATTTCAGGCTACTACCTTCGTTATCAAGTGGATTATGGTATGGATGTTTGTCAAAAGGCTACTAAGGGCAAGGACGTCTGCGTCTGTTTTGATGATAAGTTGAGCCCACTACCCCATAAAGCGATGAGCGCAGGTCATTGCCTTGAAAAGGCCACGTGTTCTATCAAGATTCGAGGGCAATGCAAACGAGGACATTTCCGGGCTGGCATTGAACGTTATTTTATCCCCGAGGATAAACGGCATCAAGTTGCAGTCATTCCTCCAGAATCAACGATTGAAGTGAAAGTCGATAGTGACGGTAAAGCAGTTACCAAAGGTTTCTTTGTCGATGGGACTACGCTAGAAGACTATTTGCAAAACACAGCTAATTGATATCTATCAAGTGGTTTTATCAGTATTTATGATCAGACATCGTTCATAGATGTTTTTAGATGTCGTCATAAATGCTGAGACGCACAGTCATCATATAAGATTTATCGACGAGACAGCACGGACCTCAACTGAAGATCAAAACTGTGAGGATCCCGCAATCACCTGGTCAGATGCCGGCGTCGGCAGCGTAACTTCAACCATCGAATCGTCGACCGCATGAACCCGAAAGTTCGGATTAGCATCCGCCACCTGAGATTCATAAACAAAATAGTTATAGATACGTCGTTGCACTTCGACCCAGCTATCACCGACTTTTAACTCCACCTTTTTCACTGGTAACCGATGGTTTCTCACCTGAAGGGCCACCCACCATTGGCTCGTACCATCCTTGTAATGAAAGCTCATATTAGTGGATATATCACAGCTCACAAATTTCCACTTAAGGGGAATCCGCCCTTTGCTCATATCATCCACTGCAGCAAAAGCCTGCTGACTGAGATCCAGATGTCCATATTCACATTCAGGACAACGGTCAACGATACGAACAATCGCCTTTCCTTTAGAACCTTCGATCTCTGCGCAGGCACCGCACCAAGCCGCTGTATCAAACTGCGGCGTATTTAACGCAGCAACCATCAGGTCATCCGGACTCTCTGGAAAGGAACATTGGCCACCTCCGGTAGCATCGTAGTAGGTGGCTAATCCCGCAATGGTCTCACCAAAAGCCTGATTTGTCTCCGGAGCCGCAGTTTTTTCCTCTTGCGCAGATTTACAGCCAAAAACGCTAAGAGCAACAGCCAAGACAAAGCTTGCTTGTCGAAGACCCAACTGGCTCAGGCTTAATGGTTCGGCTCTTTTTGTTTCGGAATCTAATATCACAGCATCACTCCATCAATCAGGTAACGGGTCAAACTTTATTTTATCCAATCATCATCAAAATTTTTGCCGAAAATTTCAGAACCAATCCCATTGATCTTAGTGACTCATTGGGCAACACCATTTCATACTAAGATGATAATGCCTGCCATCCCATCCGACAAGTTCGTGGCTTTGATTTTTTAAGAAGGGTTCTCTCAAGAAAAGATCAAGTTTTTTTAAGCAAGGGCGATCTAGCTAAATCATCGAAAAATCATGCAAAGGAACAGGCATCAGAAGCATCAATGCCCAAGGTCCCATCCCCTCGTTATTTTAATCCACTTATCTATTTTTTCTTAACCGTAATCTCCTGCCCGGAACTCCCAGCATAGAAAACCACTATCTCGGCTGTGGTCTTACCCTCATTCTTACCGTAATGCCATTGATTGACTAGCTCGATCAGAGTATCTCCGGCCTTCATTTTCAACCTCTTCTTGCCATCTTCTTTTACCACGGTAAGCTCACCTTTAATAAGGTAGCCAGCATTAATCACCGGGTGCCTGTGCAGTGGCAGCCTTGTACCAGGAGGTATCTTAATATTCAGGATTGTAATTTCCGGTTTACCACCAAGATAGTTAGGCAAGGGGGTGCCATCCCAACTCTGAGATGATTTAGCGAGGTGTTTGACCTGAGTACCAAGCTTCTTGTCTGAATTATGAGCATTGCCCCCATGGCTTATAATCAGAGCACCGAGGATAAACAATAATCGAATTTTCATGGAAAAGTTTCCTATGCTATTGAACTTCGTGGCATCCCATTGATTTATATTAAATCAATCTACCTCTAGCTGATTTCATCAATGATGACTAGTTTGTTCTTGTTGGTTCAGGTCAATGTGGCAGCGTCAGATAGGTTTTCGACTCGGTTGAACGTGAGCAATACCGCCTCCCGCTGATGGAATCAGGCGAGGATATAGTAAGCACCGACTGCACTAATAAATAGCCCCTGGATCTTAAACCATGGAAGCTCAAAACGATCTAGCATACCGTGGCTCTTTTGTCCGATCCACCGGCAGATGAATCCGACAGCCAAAATACATAGCATCATACCAAGAGCAAACATGCCTACCGAAGCCAGAGCAACATCGGTCTTGCCTGAAGCAAAAGATGCCACGAATACCGCTAACAAGGATGGGCAAGGGAATAAACCAATAGAAAAGCCAAGAGCTGCAGAAACCTTGAGGTGATTGGATTTTCTGCCACTTGAGCAGCAAGCACTTTCAGCACCCGCTGCCTTTTTCTTAAAAAACAGATAAACACCAATCAGGATGAGGACGGTTCCTGCAGCTCTTGAAAAAAAAGGGGAAAACTCATGATTAGACTCAAGGAATAAGTGTCCCCCTATATGGGTCAGACAAGCAAGGCCAAAGATAACTAAGGAATGGGAAAACGCAGCAGAAATAGCTAAAGAAAGCGACTCTCTAATACCATTCCTTTTATCAAGCATCAGCGCAGTCATGGCTGTCTTACCATGACCAGGTTCTAGAGCATGAACCATACCAAACAAAAAAGCTGTTTCAATTCCTAGCATTTCATCTTCCTGCCAGCGCTGAGCGCATTCAAGGCATCGCTACTTCCAAACGAACCTGTATTCAACAACAGAAAACAGGGTTTAGTATCTTGCAACACATAATAGACGTTTAGACCTTAATGCAAATATTGGCATTAAGTAAATAAAGAGTCAAGCCCTCAAAATAGGCATCCCGCCAAGAAGATATAGACGTTTGAAAGGTTTTGAGTGATTTACTGACAGCTCAGACAGTAGCCTTCGATACAAAACGAGTGACTGGCAGAAAGGAATTTATGTTTTTTGTTCACATAGTCAAAGAGAGGGCTAATCAGTTTCGTCGGAACATGTTTTTCTTCCGCTGAGCCACATGATTTACAAAGTTCAATCAAATGAAAGGATGATTTACAATCTAAATGTTCGCAGACGACGTACTTACCACCTTGGCCGACTTTGTGAATCAGCCCTATTTCCTGAAACTTATCCATAATACGATAAATTGTTACAAGGTCCATGCTTTTGCCAGAATAGATTTTTTTATGAACCGCTAATATATCCTTGGAAGACATAGGCTCCGATTTTTCTAGTAGAATACTATAAAGAGACTTTCTTTGCTCGGTTATCCTCCAGCCGGCTTTTCTCATTTTTGCGACTGCAATTTCTAGATTTTCACTATCACGGGCCATGATTTTTTACTTTCGACACGGGGTATAACTAGCTATCTTAATTTTTACGATGTCATATGAGATTGGCATCAGTCATTCATCAACAGATTATCGAAGCTTAGCGAATAAGACACTACTCTTTAAATGACTCAAAGTCGACCACAAAAGTCCGTAACTAGCCAAGATGTTGATGCCTTAAGGGTAAAATCTTCGTTTTCAACACCCCTTATTTGCTAAGAATGCCCCAAAAAACTGCCGTCAGAAACACTAGGATCTTGCCCGCCGGTAACGTTCTTTCAGCCGTTTACCCTTTCGATATAGTAAAGGCCTCGCCATCCTCCGTAGCCATGGGATAAGATAGGAAAGAGTCGACAGCCAACCACTGATTCTAGGCATAGCTATCTCCAGCCGTTCCCCACTGGCAACCAACAAAATAGCATCGGACACTTCTTCCGCAGAGCTCATGGGTTGAGAAAAAACGATATCTTCCACTTGGTCCATGTCAGCCATAATAAATCCGGTGTTAATTGGCCCCGGGGAAACTAAACCTACGTGTATCCCTGTGGCTCTTAACTCATCATGAAGCGCATAAGTGAAGGACCGGAGACCAGCTTTGGTCGCCGCATAGGTTGCCGCCCCTTGTAATGGAGTCAATCCTGCAAGAGAACCAACATTGACGATGGCACCATTACCATTTTTCTGGATGAACGGCAGCACCATCCTGGTTAAGGCTATGGGCGCCCGCAGGTTAATATCGACCATGCGAGCCAAATCCTCCGGCTCATTAGTCGTGACCGGCCCTCGCTGATGGTAACCTGCATTATTAATCAGATAATCTATCCGCCCCCATTTTTTCACAACAGTGTCTATCATCTCCGAACATGCCTTCATATCACCCACATTCATAGCGAAGGTCATAACTTCTGTCTTCTCGATCAATGTTGCCCCAAAAGATTCCAGCACATCCTTCGTTCTGGCGATCAGGACAAGTTTGGCCTTCTGCGCCGCAAAGGCCTTAGCTACCGCTGCCCCAACCCCTTGGGAAGCACCTGTGATAATGATCGTTTTACCAACAAACTGAGACATAAGGCCTTCCCACCCAATCAAAAATGAACATTCGATAGCTATTGAGTATAAGCCGAAAAGACGCCAACAGCCAATGTTCTAGCTGTCTGGACCAGCAGCTTTGGTAGATAAATAAACTAGGTATTTGTTTCATTCTTTTGAACAACCCTATCAAACTGGTTAGAATGAAATCAATCTGCCCCGAGATAAGACATAAGTATGGTTAAAATCTGACCAGGGGCTCCCATCATCAGTCCTTTTAGCTCTCTAACCTAGGAAAGAACATTTTCATGAAGATAATTAGCCAAGGCCGTTATCAGCCCATAAAGTCCATCACATCATTATTACCCGGTCCTTTGGTAACCTTAGCTCTGTTGCTCATCACGACTCTGCCATTGGAGCTCAGAGCTAATGAGTCCACCTGTCCCAATTCCCCGCTGTCTCCTGGGAAGCACGATGGTTCGACCATTTATGACGGACGAGAACGAAGCTACAATCTAGTGGTACCATCTGCGAAAAAGTCCCCCCTGCCACTAGTGATCAATATGCATGGGTATACCAGTAGCGCCGATGATCTAGAATCTATCTCCGGGATGTCCTCACTTGCCAACGCAGAAGGCTTTGTGGTGGCTTACCCCAATAGCGATCTACAATCCTGGAATGGTGGTGACTGCTGTGGCGAAGCAGCAGCAGAAGGAACCGACGATATCGGTTATCTGAAAATCCTGGTCCGCCACATCAAGGAAAGAGTCTGTATCGATTCCAACCGCATTTATCTTGCTGGTTATTCAAATGGCGGTTTTATGGCCTATCGTGCCGCCTGCCAGGCTCCAGGTTTTTTTGCTGCGGTGGGCTCAGTAGCAGGTGTGCTCGGTATCGAAAAACGAGAATGCCAACCCACGATCGCAACTCCTATGATTCATATCCATGGCACTTGGGATCGGGTCGTTCGCTGGGATGGAGGCGCCTCTTCCGCTGGTGTTTTCAAGCCAGTAGAAGATGGATTTAACCATCTGCTGACAGTGAACCAATGCCGCCCAGAATCTGAACCTTACTACGAGCGTGGCAACACTATGTGCCTGGCTTATCCTGGTTGCGGCGGGATAGCGGAAAAAAAACAAGTCCTCTGCACCGTTTACCGAGGGCTACACTGCTGGCCAGGATCGCTGGGCTGCAATGCTTCGATCAATGCCTCCGCAGCACTCTGGGATTTCTTTAAAAACTACGAATTGGACTAGGACGACATGAACTGAGCAGAAACCTATTAATGAGTGAATATATCTACTATATGGACGAGATCAGTAAGTAGAACTCGTTTGATATGTTATGATAGGGGTCAAATAAAGGAGAGCTATTTATGAATACTAGCACACGATTTTCGGTTGATATGTTGAGAACATTAATTGTTACCTGTTTGTTAGTTATCCCAGCCACAGGCCTTGGTAACTGGACCCTTAATCTGGGCTATCATAACCCTCCAAACTCTACGTTCGGAATCAATTTTCTCTACTTTGGTTCAAGTTTGTCATATGAGCTCGGGGTTGGCTACAGCACTCTCGGGACAGTAAATAATGATAATGATAACGAATCTGATAATGCTCAAGCCATCGTGCTGGGGGCTGCCAATATTAAGTACTTTTTTTCAAAGTCTGGCATCCGCCCTTATTTGCAGGGCGGCTTTAGTGCTGGAGCCTTTGTCTCAGTCGGGGAAGATAACCAAGCGAGCCTAAATATCGGCGGCGGCTATGCAGGGCTTGGCCTCATGTTTGGTTCTCCCAAGTTTTATGGTTATCTGTCAGGAAATGCCAACAGCGGTGGTACCATCATCCAACTCGGGTTAGGCTGGGATATCTAGTATCACAGTCGAAAAAAGATGGTTATCTTTGAGCATTCATAATTATTACAATATTTAAGATTGACTCGAGTGATCAAACACCAAGATAAAGCCAGAGGCAAATCACCAATCTGCAGACAAACTAAATGTCATTCATTGTCCGCGTCAATACCTCTGGAAACTATATAAAGCATCATCCGGAAGGTAGATCTCTCTGGACCAAACCCGAACACTGGTAGATTTTTTCTTCATCGGTCGCTGCATCATCCCTTCCATAATTACGTGCACCATCTTACCTGGATAATAGCGAAGACAGCCCACTGCTGATAACATCACCGCACCCTTGTGAGATTTGGTTAGATGCGGAAATGATCTATTCAGCTTGGGAGCATCGGGATCTGCAACTGAAATTTCCACAAAAGGAGCCTGATCAGAAGGGCATTGCTGCCTCAGATAGCACTTTCCTAAACGATCTTTAGTTCTTTTTTCTAATGCCTTAATAACTTTAGCTACATCATCTTTGTTATAGTAGGAAGGAATATTGCGGCATTTGGTTTGAAATTCCACAGGATAAGAAGCCCCCTCGGTGGCGACATAAAAGGTACCTGACAATTCGTAGGTTTGAGGAAGATCCTCAAAAGATCCCTGCGATTTTCTAGTATTGATAAAACTAAGAACTGATAAAAAATTGTCAGAGTCCTTGTTCACTGTAGCACTTAGAGTCAATCCAGCATATTGCTTTTGCCATTGACTCAATAATTTAGGACCAATGACAGCAACAACGGCTAGGATTCCAAGCCCCATCACCATTTCTATCATGGAATAACCATTTTCATTATGGAATCTAAATTTTTTCTGCATAGTACACCATGTTCTTGCGATGAAGCTTATAATTGCCTTTGCCTGTATCCCTATACCAATGAAAAGATTGATAGACTCGAAATCCCGGAACTTCATTTGTCGGATTACTAAATTGGTCACAGGAAATTGCGGCCGGAGAACCTGAAGCGGACAAGTCCACTAGCTCAGCAAAAGTCTCAATGGTTAAATTATACTTCCCAATAAACGAGGTCTGAGGTATCGGTTTACCAGCAAGATCATCATCATTGTTAATTTTACTCAACAATTGGTTACAAAAATAATATTTACCCTGAGCATGACCCATAGATGGCTTCTGACAACGCTGGGAGACTACAGCTATCTTGGGATCATCACTATCACCTTGGTAAAGTTTCAACAGAAGGCTTTCATCGAAAGAAGCTTCAGAAACATCACCGCAACCGTTTGCTAATGATTCCGTCAGGGTCTGAACCACATCTTTTTGGGAAACAGCCATCACCTCCTTTAGTCTGAAACTGCCATCAGCCGATTGCTGGATCTTTTTTTGTGCCGATAAATCACTACTGATTTGTACAGCCAAAACAGCGACCACAGCAATGCCGACGAGAGCAGACAGAATAGCTGAACCTTGTTGATTAGTCTTGGTTTGGAATAACATAAAAAATCTCCGCCATCGCATTCAGGTTCTTGTGTGAACAATCAGAACTATCATTATCACCAGTGGTGATAATGCCCATGGTGATATAATCATTAGCCTCCCCGGGAGGAAATAGCTTCTGAGTATAACTTTCATTCACATCAAAACCAAAAGGACCTAAACGCTGTGTACTAGGAGCATCACAAGCGTTGGCACCCACAAAGCAATCTGGGTTATCAGGGATGTCCGTACCTGTACGTAAAGCCATTCCTTTTATGGCCTGCCAGTCATATATAGGAAAGCCATCAGCCATATTAAACTTTGCGGTAAGCTTTTTTTCGGTTGTCAAAATTACTTTACCATTGATCGTAACCAGCAAATGATCATCATACTTCTGATCCTGGGTGGGAGAGATAACTCTTAAATGACATGGAGCGCCAGGTAACTGAATTCTTCTATACTCTTCTTTACGGGCAACCGTATACTGCTGCCTTTCGTTAAGGTTGCCATTGCTTCCCCAATTACAGTCTGCTGTTTTAGAAAAATAAAAACGAACTTCTGTGCGGGCAAGGGTACCATTACCCGGGACGTAATTTTCACAGATCCCAGACGGCGCTGTAGTCACCCGCCCCACCTCTTCGTCATTCACCGCAATGACATCATCATTAATGGTCAGAGCACTGCGATCAAAGGGAGGATCAGTCGATATCAAACCAATATTAGGAGTAGTAGTAGCCACCACAAGATTTGAGTTACCTGAAGGTATAATAGGTTGAAGCGTGCCAAGACTCAATATGGTTCGACTAACGACAGTAATACCATGATATGAATTGGTTGCCTTCAGAGTGCTGCCCTCAGCAGAAACATCTATGTTTTTTACAGGCGCCCCATCGGCTGACTTTGAATCAAAAATATTGTCAAATTGCTCTACTGACATTGAATAGACGTCGGGTACTCCCACCTCACTTCCTGTTGTCGGCAAAGGTGGGGATGTTATTGATTGATAATGACGGGCCCAGGCAATCAGTAAAGCAGAATTATTTTCTTGCTCAAGGCTAGATTTAATCAGAGCTCTTGCTCGACCTTCAAGCTGGGTAGTAAATTCTCTCTGATAAGAATGAACCAATAAGCCTGCTATTCCAACAAAACCCAAGACAGCTACAAGGGATGATCCCTTTTGCCCATAGTTTTTATCTTTCAGTAGTGAAATCATATTATATTCACCATTTTTTAACTCGCCAAAATTTTCCCAGTATTAACAAAGCTTCGCATTTAAGCATCCGCAATGTCGGTATCGGCCAGTTGAGAATAGGAATTTAATAACGATTATATATTGATTTTTTTTTATATATAATCAGTGGTTTACAAATCAGACTCAGCCAAATCTTTGTGAATGACAATACAACGGTGATAGAGCTATCGGCTGCTCCCTAGCCTGGGCCAATCAGCATCACAACTGATCGAGATTAAGCCATTGAGACCTCAGAGGAATTTGTCTGTAGCCCATTGATTTCTAGTGTGCACGTAGGGTGACATCATAGCCAAACCAATCGCATTCGATCTGTTAGATTCTAAGGACTTACGGTAAATCCAAAGCTATGTAGCATGGCACATATATTGCTTTTTATAAGGGGTTACGAACAGTAAGGAATGACAGACCAGTCGAAAGAGGAATAGCATGGAGAGAGCTTTTAAAAAAATATCACTAGTGATCTTAACCATCACCATGGGCGCCATCAATATTTCATGCACCACCAGCAATAGTGATACCTCGTATCCAGTTAACCAATGCAAAGTAAGCGGGGTTAAAAATATCGATAAAATTTCAGCCTACTACCTTAGTTGCCAGGTTTTAATTGATAGAGGTCACCCTTTAGAATTTGAAATGATTAAGTCAAACAATAATAAACATGAAATAATGACCGCAGAACAAATGTTCCTGATAAAAAAGAGTAAATTCCCTACTGCAATCGTGAGCACCTCAGCTATCACGGCTGCTAGTCTGGGAAGTCAAGGAGGTGGCTCTGCATCTGAAAACATAGCCATTGCAGCTCTCGTCGTAGGGATGTCAATAGCTGAGGACTATAAACCCAACCATCAGCCAAATAACAAGCAGTCGCTTTATATGGAGGGTGTATATGATCTTGATCAATCGCAAGCAACTATAACGGCCCCAAAACCGTCTGCTTTGCGTACTACAAAATCAGGTATGTTAATCATCAAAAGCGCAGTTCCCGAACCACCACAATCTTTAACCATCTGCATCAAAAACCCCAATCGAATATGCTTTGAGGCACCAGTGACTGATCCCAATGCTCGTCGTCGCAGAATTCCATTAAGCTATCAAGGATCTGGCAACGGATCGCCCGCCGAAGCTATTATTTGGGGTATCTAATCCGAGCGTACTTCACCTTGCAGACCTTTAGCTGCCTTTCGTTTCTGGCGAAATCTGCACAATCCCACGCATTCATCAATAGCTTCATGCTCCTATCGTATCTTTTATCCTTCATATTATTATTGCTAATCTTGCGTACCTCATTGAGTTTGTACATCACTTGCTGAACAAACTTGTTTCTCTTAGATTCAAAAGATTGACCATAAGAAATTCCAGAAAAAAATATCATACAGGTAAGAATAAATTTCATCTGTCCTGTCCTTCTTAACACTTAGTTTTTAAAGTCTCTATTTGCTTGCCGAAGTGCGAGATAGTCAAAATAGATTATGACTATCATCTGTCACCGCAGCACTTCTCAATGGTGTATCGGAAAAATCAATATTTTGCTTAAATCTGCATTTATATGGAGGCTAAAATATGACACCCTATCTAAACAGCTCTATTGCAGCCACTTTTCCTAGGCGGGCAATAATGAACAATCAAAATTGACTCAACCTCCACTATACTGAGAGGGATAGGAATCGGTTTAATGCATAGTCACTAAAAAAGCGCTTGCTGTCCAAAAACTCGGCAAAAAACACGCATAAAGTTTAATTATATTAATATGTTACTTTAGGAACAGCGCTTGCAGAGATTTTATTTGACTAATACGCCTTGTCATTTTTTTGGAGATCTAAATGAGCCACTGGCAACTCATCCAAGAGTCATCTCAACATTTTAACGAATCCGATCGAGATCGTGCCGGCCGTCATGGTGAAGAACAGGTAGGGGCCAGCATCAAAAAGTTTCAGGGACTCACTGCCCGAGGTATTTATAGTTTTCATGCACTAAGAGTGCCCCAGTCTCAAAGCAAAGGTAAGTACGAAATAGACTACCTGGTCGTCTCTTCTCAGGGTGTCCTGTTAATTGAAGTGAAAAATTTAGGCGGATTTATTCAGCAGGATAAAGCTTCAGGGGACTGGCTGCAAAAAAAGAGCTCCGGCAAGAGTATCGTCCACAAAAACCCTCTTAGTTTATTAGACCTGAAAAAAAAATCAGTCCAAAAGTTTTTAGAAAACAAGGGTTTTGCATATGCACCGGAACATTTTGAAGCTGTCCTGATTAACACCAATAAAAACCTTGTTCTGAGTAAAGAACTCGCTAAGGACCGCAGACTGGTAAGCAGTGAAACCCTTATTCACTATCTGAATTCGTTGGTCAGAAAGAAACGGTTTCTATTTTTCCCTGAACCGCCCCGCCTTATCAATTTTAAAGGGGCACTGAAAGCTCTGCAGGATTTACCAACCTGGGATGAAGTCCGCCTCAATGGAGGTTCGGTAGTCAGGGGAGACATCATTAAGATGGCGCCCAAACTTAACTTTAGGCCTTCATCTTCTTCTCTTTTTCTATTTATGCCTCGCAGTAAAATCTGGGGTTGGTTTGTCCCCCCTACGGCAGTGGTCCGCAGAAAACAAAATAAACTGGCGGTTCGCTGCGTCCACATTTCCAAACCAATGGATCATATCCATCTCCGTCCTGCCGGAAAAAATGATACTGAACTGATTAAGGTGTGTCACATCAAATCCATTCACTTCGGCTATTAGGTTCCAGCTCCACTATATGCTTTAGCTGCTATTTTACGCAAAACTCAGTGGTTATGACCACGGACAAACCAGAGCCATCGACTCATCTATCATCTAATAATTTAATTATTTTAACACCTTAGGTCATACTATGGTGTAAACCCACTATCAAAAGCAGTGATCAACGTTTAAAACACAGATAACATACTACTATTATTGATCTAAGATTGATATTAGCAACACCCCGTGGATACCTCGTCAAGTCATTTTACACAATGTAAAGTAGCTATTCTTATACAGGGCCTTACCCCAGAACTGAAAAAACTTTACGTTTTAACTAAGTTAATTAGAGCTCTCAATTTTGCTTAGCTCATTAGGATTTTGGGCAGCATGTTGCATTAACAATACCAGTTTTAATATCAATTAAAAAAAAGCACCGAGCATCTCTGATCTTAGTTGGTCATAGGCGCATGGTGTGTTTGAGCAATGAATATCTAGAGACATAAACGAGCAAGCTCGGAGAAAAGATTTATGGTTACAAAGAAAAGCAGTGAGAAGGTCGGCTTAGTGATGAGCCTGTTAGTGATAGCAATTTCCATTTTGATGATTTGGTTCAAAACCACGGAAATACAGCTGTCTGCTGAAGACATATTCTCCGATGAAAATCATGACTGGACCGTGAATCAAGAGTCTGATGATCATCACCAGAGTTTGATTCATCACAAAAGCACAACAAATACTCATAGCAAGAGCAACCGCAAGAAAAATAAGCAAATTAATACTATCGATAACAGTGATGACAGGACACACTCTAATCCAGATCAGACTGCAAAAAGCAGCCACGCTGACTCAAAGCGTCCAGCGAGGATGAGCGCTAAGGCAAAATTCCTGGATCGGTTTACCGGCATCACAGCTGTGGATCGGCAGCGCGTTGAGAATGCCAGGATTGCTTCAGTTCCTTTCCATGAAAGCCTCTATCATATCAATCATAAATATGATCAGGTGATTCTTAGAACAATACCTTATCCGGGACGCAGTAAACCGGTCCAGGATGTGATTATTGCAGGACACTGGCTGGTACAATTGGACCCTACGGTTAAATTCAATCAACAACGAATCAAGGAAAGCATACCTGAAATAGAGACTGTAGAGAAAGTGGTAACTGAAACCTTGAGGGTGGAGTTTTCAGCCGAATCCCTCGATCAAAGAAATCAGATCAAACATAAACTAGCCAAGATACCTGGAGTCATTGGGGTCTTTCCAAATCGTATCACTTTTGTGACTGCCACACCCAACGATCCCTATTACCCATACCTGTGGGCTATGGAGAATAACGGAGTTGACAATATTTCCACACAGCTAGCACAACCGGAGCAAGCCAGAAACTTCCAGCAGAGTTTTGACGGCAAGGTGCCGCTGGCCTGGGATTTAAATACCGATTGCAGCCAGATTCCAGTCGCAGTAGTCGACTCAGGTATTGATCCAAACCATCCCGATCTTATTGATCAGATGAACCTTGCGGAAAGCAGAAACTTTACTGATGTGGGCGGTCCTTTGGATTTTGCTGATGTCAATGGGCATGGTACTCATGTGGCAGGTACCATTGGAGCCAGCGGTAATAATGCAATTGGTGTTGCAGGAGTTTGCTGGAAAGCAAACCTTATCTCGATTAGAGTTAT
>PBRN01000255.1 GCA_002725955.1 Pseudobdellovibrionaceae bacterium | reverse complement strand
CTGACGATCAAGGGGAAATTTTTGATTCCAACTGCCGTCATTGAAGAGGAATGTAACGGATAGGGCCTTTTTGATGGTTTTCTGGTACCAGCCGGGGCGATACGCAATCATATCCCCAGGGGGGCTTTTTAATTCGGTGGTTTCCCACTCATAGTCTGAATTCTTGTCGAACCAAATCCATGCTTCTTGCCATCGGTCAGGCTTTTCAAAATGGATTGTGATGGTTTTGCCTTCACCCAAGGGGTCGATCAAACTCATGAGTCCATTGGCTTGAACCCATACATCCCTTTGAGCTAAGAAGTTTTGACCTTCATTGGTCGTCATCTTCTGTTGCCATGTACCATCGTTAAATAAGAATGAGACAGATGAAGTGCCATTGATTTCTTTTTTGTACCATGTGCGTCCTCCTTGCGTACGGTAAGCAACCATGTCACCTGGTGCAGAGGCTAAGTCCAGGGTTTCCCAGCTGCCGTCTGAATCTCGATCAAACCAGATCCATGCTTCTTCCCACAGATCGGGTTTCTCAAAGTGTATGGTTATGTTTTGAATCAACGGAGCAGCCGATGCGCCTGATTGAAAGATCAGAGCAATGATTGTTGCTAGGGCAGCTAATTGAGCATGGAACATTCTGATACCTCTGACTAAATCCCTAATATTGATCGCAGTAACACTGTAAAATCTGAGTAAGCAGGGTGCAGCTTTACCTTCCTCTGGTAGATCTACGTTATATAGATTACGGGTAGATCCTTACTGCCTTTCCTGTGCTTTATAATCCTAAAAGGCAACTTAAACTATAGGCCAATCTAATTATCTTTGCTGCTATTTGCCAGTCTCTCTGCGTCAATAAAAAACCGCGTCATATATTCGCAAAGAGTAGAAAACAGATTGGGTTTAATACCTAGTAATTAATAGTTAAAGTATGAGCTGCCTATAGATTGGCTATACCATGAAGCTACCGGAAACTACAGGTAATTTCTCAAGATAATATTGTTATTTTAGAACTTACGACAAAAGATTTTCAGTTTTTTCGATGGTCATGGGCATCTGAAAAATGGAAATTTTTCTCCAATGACTTTAGAAAAAATAAATAATTTTTGCAGAAGTTCGAATAGGTCGTTAAACGAGTTGTGGTTGTTTAAAAATTCTTGTTCTGATGATTTAACTTTGGCATAATGCCCGGCTGACAAGTGTCCTGCTGTGATTCAACCGCTATTTGTTCACATTAATCTCAAGTTTGTATTAAGCCGATTCAAGATGAATTTGTCTTCTTGGTTTGAACTTTTGAGTAGGTTGAATGTTTTGCTTGATAGGATTGAGCAGTGTGTGCGGTCCGAGAGTAAAGGTCATCTGCGATCTAGGCTAGGATTGACCTCATTTTAGGAACTATGTTAGTGCCTCATATATACTCTTCCGTGCAAACTTTCTGTATGTATCAAGAAGTTTTTATAGTTTACAGTTAAGCAGGGTGACGTGATGAAGCATCTCAAATTAACGCTACGCCGAAATAAAGATCATCAATCGGTGGTGCGAACGGCTGAAGGACAAGCGATCGGTGGCGAACAGTTCGTATTTATAGGCGGTCCTTGTGCTATTGAAGATGAAGAAATGATACGCCATTCTGCGGGTTTTCTTGGTCGAACTAAGGTATCGTTGCTGCGAGGGGGAGCCTTTAAGCCCAGAACATCGCCATACTCTTTTCAGGGGTTAGGTGAGGATGGTCTTAGGTATATCCGGTCTGCGGCGGATCAATATCAGCTTGGGGTTGTGACTGAAGTGATGGCCATTGAGCAGGTTCCCTTGGTTGAGAAATATGCGTCTATCCTTCAAATTGGCAGCCGCAATATGCAAAATTTTGATTTATTAAAAGTTTTGGGCAAAAGTGAGAAACCAGTTTTACTAAAAAGAGGCTTAGCCGCCACTTTAGAAGAGTTTCTGGGGGCGGCAGAATATCTGATGGCTTATGGTAACCCTAATGTGATTTTATGTGAACGTGGTATTCGTAGCTATGATCCCTATACCCGTAATGTTTTAGATTTGGCTGCAGTTGTTGCTTTAAAACAATTGACCCATTTACCCGTCATTGTTGACCCCAGTCACGCAGCTGGTAAGAGTGAGCTCATAGATGGGCTGGCTAAGGCAGCCGTAGCTGCAGGTGCTGATGGTCTGATGATTGAATGTCATCCTCGGCCTCAAGAGTCCGTTAGCGATGCGCGTCAGGCTCTGTCGCTAAATGCGATGGCTGACTTGGTCAAATCAGTCGAACCTATACTGGGGGTGATGGGGCGTCAGCTCTAGATTGGGTCTTCTGGCGAGACTATAGTGGCTCGGCTTTGCAGTCATTCCCTTTATAACTTACCTTGATGATTTTTTGCTCTTTTAACTCAAACCAAGTCTTGCAGACATAGTCGTTGACGATTATACGAGTACTGTAGACTGATGTTGTGTTGCTGGGTTGGTTGATGCCATGGATCAACGTGCTTTGGCTTTCGTATTCATAAACTATATTTCCGTCTGGAGATTTATGTTTTTTAGAGGGGTAGCCAAATTCGTCGATTAGTTTGTCTAGAGGTTTATCGACCCATAGGTTCAGCCGTTCTTTATAACCTTCCTCTGTTCTCATTGTGCTGCAGCCAGCAATGAGCAGTAATCCGGCTCGGACAGTCAGGCGAAACATTCTAGGAATAAGATTTGGCTTAGGCTGACTAGGCATAGGTATATCCCCCTTTTGATCATTATAATGCCAACGCATAGCATTTGCCAGATTCGTCTGAAATTTAGATCCGATGTACGATTTGATTTAGCTTTCGTCTTATAAAACATACTTATTGACGATTTTTGATGATAGAGTTTCTTGTTTTTCGTTTGTTGTATGAATCAATAGTCTGGATTTGTATACGGATCGGCACTTTCCATTGATTGATCTAAATAGCTGATCCTTGGCCAAGTGTTATTACCATTTAGTATGTAAGTGTAACTGTAAACTATCCGACACAGTGATGAACATTCTGGTTGGAGGCGTCATGGAATCTCCTCATATTTTGATTATTGATGATGATGATACGGTTCTTATTATATTAGAAAAATATCTAAAAGATGGTGGTTTTCAGGTCACTAAGGCTAATGATGCATTCTCTGGTATGGCCTCGATCCGGCAAAATAGAGATATCCGTTTAATTATTAGCGATATTAATATGCCGGGAATGACGGGTATTGATATGCTTGAAGCTATTAAGAACCTTCGTACACTTGCTCATATTCCAATTTTGATGTTGACGACTGATACTGCTAAGAAAACTGTGGAAAGAGCTAGGGAATTGGGAGCTTGTGGTTTTATGAGCAAGCCCTTTAAGCCTGATGCTCTGATTGCATACGTGAAAAAAATTATTGATGTACCTGTTGATTTTAAGGAGCAGCAGAAAGCTGAATTGGTTAAGGACAAGGTAATCATGTTGGTTTCTGACGATCCTATGCTGATGGTTAAGGCCGAATCTCTCGAAGAGTTTGGATATAGTTTACAAATCGTGGATTCAGGCGAAGGCGCCATTCAGTTATTTAAAGATAAGCCTAATATTTCAATGATCATTACCGGTCTGCATTTGGCTGATATGGATGCATATCAGTTATGCTGGTCTGTTCATCAGATAAGCTTAGATATTCCGGTCATTTGTGTAGCTATGCAAGGTGAGGAACAAACAACAAACCTAGGAGGAACCAGAGAGCAACCAGACTTGTTTCTTGAGGATCCAATGGAAGCCCTACTTATGGATGAGGTCGAGGCTATTTTCACTAGACTTACCAGTGCTTGATTCGTTTTCTGCTTTAGATGGCGTTGATAGCCATTAGTCAATACTCATTTCTGGTGGACGATCTATGAAGCCAGGAAAAGCTGGGTAAAAGTTTCGAATGTCTCTGCTATTTTCTTCCGCATCATTGTAATTGGGCAGTTGTTTTTGACTGGATTGAAAAATAAAACTGATCAGTCAGCATTAACATCAAATATCTGGTCTTCAAATATTATTTTTTGTTGTTCTTAATTTAACG
Source organism: Pseudobdellovibrionaceae bacterium (assembly GCA_002725955.1). Lineage (GTDB taxonomy): Bacteria > Bdellovibrionota_B > Oligoflexia > Oligoflexales > Oligoflexaceae. Next base: position 3,313 of record PBRN01000255.1, on the reverse strand, counting down.
ATGGCATTAACTGTTCCGTAAAATAAGTAGTAAGAAAGGTTTCTAAAGGTTATGGGTGATGGTAAGAACCACAAGACATTGCAGCTTCAGCTGAATGAGCTTGGTCTTTCAGTTGAAGACTTACCTAAGGATCTGGAGGCATGGCAAAAATTACTCGAGACGATAGCTAATACTTACCATAACCATGAAGACAGCCATGCTATACTAGAGCGCTCCCTGGACGATTCTTCTTCTGAAATCAATGAATATCATCAAAGATCTTTGAATAATGCGAAATTAGTAGCCATGGGAGAAATGTCGGCTGGGATTGTCCATGAGATTAATAACCCTTTGGCAGCTATTTCGGGTTACACCGAGAACCTTGAAATGCAACTAGAGCAGCGTGATGGTGACTTCGGTATGGAAATGAAGTTCTGTCAGCGGATCGATGCCAACATTGAATTGATTAACCAGATTATCAAGGGTATGAAAAATGTTGCTAGAGATGGGGAACATGATGCATTTGAAAAAGTACCTTTTAAAGAAATTGTAAGTCAGACAATTGCTATTGTGCGTGCCCGTAATAAGAGATCGATGGTTAATATTACGGTTTCCGAATGTGAAGATGATCTCTTGGCCTATTGCCGTCAAGCTCAGATAGCTCAGATTTTGATTAATATATTGAATAACGCAGTGGATGCAGTTGAAGAGAGCGAGAACCCTTGGGTTAAATTAGTCGTTAAGAAAAATGGTAACTGGATTGAGGTGAGAGTTATTGATAGTGGCTGTGGCATTCCCAAGGATGTTGCTGCAAAAATTTTTGAACCATTCTTTACAACAAAGGCGCCGGGTAAAGGGACGGGATTGGGTTTAAGTATTTCCCGTGGTATTATTCGCAGCCATAGTGGTGATTTTTACTTGGATGAAATGTCCACTAATACCTGCTTTGTCGTTCGTTTACCTGTCTATCATGAAGGTCTTCATGTAGCTTAGCCTAAATTACATCACTTATGCTATATTGACATATTTGTGGCTGGAATACTCAGACATGACCTTGTAGTTTCCTAATAGTTCTGGAACTATTAATATTGATCTACATTAAATGTTAAATGCAGAAAGCTATGCTGACTGGAGGGTTGGATGCGAACTGGTGCAGAATATATTGAATCTCTCCGAAATCGGGAATTAACGGTATGGTATCGGGGGAAAAAAATCGTAGATCCAGTAGATCACCCCGTTATTGCACCTTCTGTGCGTGCGGTAGCCGCAACATTTGATTTGGCTCATTCAGAACCTGAAATAGGTAGCTGTTGGTCCCCCTTGGCCGAGCAGCAGATTAATCGGTTTTTACACATAGCTCAATCCACCGAAGATGTAGTGGCACAGAATAGAATGCAGAGAAAGCTTGGTCAGATGACGGGCACTTGTTTTCAGAGGTGCGTCGGTATGGATGCCAGCAATGCACTGTATTCGGTTACTTATGATTGCGACCAAAAACACAAAACTATGTATCATCGGCGCTTTGTGGAGTTTTTGGTCGCAAGGCAAAAAATTGATGAGGTCATTGGTGGAGCGATGACCGATCCCAAAGGGGACCGTAGCAAGGGACCGGCGGATCAGGTGGACCCTGACCTTTTTTTGCGTGTGGTTGATCGGGATGCTACTGGAGTCTATGTCAGTGGAGCTAAGATGCACCAAACAGGTTGTTTGAATGCTCACTGGCTGTTGTTAATGCCAACGATTCGAATGCGTCCAGAAGATAGTGACTGGGCGATTGCCGGTGCTGTGAAGGTGGATGCTCCTGGAATTACCTATATTTATGGCAGGCAAAGTTGTGATGATCGGGCTGCAGAAGAAAATATTAGCCTCGATAACCCAAGGGACACTGGCAATTCGTGTTTTGGTGGGCAGGAGGCAATGATCGTTTTTGATAGGGTTCATATTCCCGCTGCTCAGGTATTTATGGATGGTGAAGTTGAAATGGCTTCACCGCTGGTGAATCAATTTACTGGTTTTCATCGGCGTAGTTACATTTGTAAAGCCGGTGTGGGTGATGTTTTGATTGGTGCTGCTGCTCAAGCTGCTGAATATCATGGGGTGGAAAAAGCATCTCACATCAAAGATAAAATAATTGAAATGAATCTATTGAATGAGACTATCGCAGGGACTGCTCTGGCAGCTTGCTATCAGTCAAAATCTACTCCTGCTGGTTCCTTTCAGCCAGATGAACTGCTGGCAAATATTTGCAAGCAGCATGTGACGCGTTTCCCTTTTGAAATCGCACGATTAGCCCAGGACCTAGCAGGAGGTTTGATGGGTACTTTACCTGCTGCTGATGAATTTGAACATGAGGAGATTGGACCCATTCTCGAGAAATACTTGCAAGTGGTTCCTGGGGTTGCTGTAGAAGACCGTCGTCGTTTGCTGAGGCTACTCGAGAACATGACTTTAGGCCGAAATGCGGTAGGTTACTTGACGGAATCTATGCATGGTGCCGGATCTCCCCAGGCTCAACGTATCCGGATAGCAAGCCTTTCCAAGGTGGACGAGAAAAAAAATATGGCTAGGAAATTAGCAGGGATTAACAGCCAGTAATGGCCTACTGTCCAATGTTTTTTAGTAAGAACGATAATTATCGGGAGTCGTTAATCGGATTAAAATCTAACCTCTTCGGCCATTTTGCGTAGAGGTAGGTATCGTTTCCTCTTCTTGGTTTGATTCATTTTCTTCGTTCTTTTGGCTAGCGTCTTGCTGTTGTTCTGTGTCGTCTGTCTGTTCTGAACCTGTTTCGGCCTTCGTTGTAGAACCATTAGGTTGGTCTGTTGCTTTGTCCCAGCTTTTCCAAGCACCAGATTCCATGAATGTTTTGGCGGGAGTGTAACCTTTCTCCGCAGATTTTCTTATATACTTACTACCATCGGTTTGGTTTCCTTGGAACTCTTTGTCGCCTTGGAATAGTAGTTTACCTCTCAGGAAAAGCCCTTCTGGATCATCTTGATCAGCCGATATACCAAAGTAGGCTAAAGCAGTCTTGGGGTTTTTGGGGAATATTTTGTTACCGATTAAATAAGCTTTTCCGATCTCGTTACAAGCCAGATTATAGCGATTTTTACTTGCCATAAGTATATAGCTCTTATAGGTGTTAGGTCTCTTAGTCTTGTATACCTGAGAAAAAAGGTATTGTGCCCAAGCGAGATTCCTCTTTGCCAGTCTTTTAATTGTTTTGGTTGCTTTCTTATTCTTGATATCGAGTAGCGCAATTTTTCGTAGCGATTTAATTTCTATATTTTTTTTCGCAACCTTAAAACTCACTTCCTGTAAATTTTTCTTTTCT
>PBRN01000254.1 GCA_002725955.1 Pseudobdellovibrionaceae bacterium | reverse complement strand
TTCTCTAACAAAGAGAGCATTCGCTTCGTTGTCGTAAAAAAATGCCACCGTTTCAAGGCGGGTTTCATGTGCGCTATTGTATTCACGAACAGCATGGATGAACCGCATAGCAGCCTCACCTCTATTCGTGATTCCAATAACGCTATTCGTAGACAAAATCTGCATCGTCATGAATTAAACCTATTTTTCCTTCGCAGTCTAGGTTTTATTCGGAATTGCTTAATGAAATATTTAGCATTTTCGTCTATTTCTTAAAAAATGATTCGATTCATCCCTTAGTCGATGAAGTCGCTGATATTATTAACCAAGGGCTGATAAATACTAATAAATAATCTTAATTGGTTTTACTTTATGCCGATGAATGCTTGAGATTCTAGAGGCTTTAGGTTTGGTGATTATGGTTCGGTATGCTGCTCTAAATATAGAGAAAATATCATTAGTTTTTGAAAAAGTAAAAGGCGCTGTAAAATCAGAGTTAGTTGATAATGGAGAGTCAGCTGCTCTAGAATTTTGTTTAGAACAGATCTTTCTACCTATCAAAGATAACTACGAAGAGATCGCTAAATTTCAATACATTTTAGAAGCACTATCTTTGATAACCACAGATCAAACATTTTCGCAGAGTGAAATTCAAAAATTAGTTTCTTTAGGCAGAACAATTTTAATAAAGAACAATCTTAAAGTGAGTTCAGCCAGGTATTCGGGTCTGCATAGTAATCTTTACTTAGCGCTAAGCCGAGTACAAGCTTCTCGAGGAGATTCAACTAGTGCGCTGTGGAACTTGGCATTGGCTGATCAGACGACTTCCAAAGAAGACTATAAGACCGTTATGAACATTATGTTGGGTCAGGCAGATAGCTTTTATTTGTTGGGTCATATTAGAAGTGCTAGCGAAATTTATATGGTAGCTGAAAGTTCTGATTATTCAGATGATAAAGAAAAAATTGCTCTGAAAGCCTTACATAGTTTGAGAGTATCAGGTAGAGACCGCGAATATTACCGATTGTATCAAAAAATAGTCAACGGTAATCTCTCGGAATTGGCCCGATTAGAGGTTGATTTCGAGTATATGCTGTATCAATGCAAAAAGGAAGACAATGCGAAATCCTTAGCTTTGTGTCTAAAAAATGGGAAGCAATACAGTGAATGGCCTTGGTTTCCGAAAGTAGTGTTGTGGCTGTATTGTAGCGATCAACGGAATTTGATTAAGAATATACCTAAAGTTACTACTCTAAGAAAAAAAATTCCCAAGGAAGTACCCTTGCAGGAATATTCGAATATATTGAAAGTTCTTGTTTTGCTTCAGGAGGCGTACGATCAGGATCTTCCGATTTTTATCAGGTTATCAAAGCTTGAAAAGATAGTTTCTATTTATCAGAATTTAGGGTCACCCGAATATCAGTTATTAGTTCTTGGTTCAATGTGCAAGTGGGTTTGTCGTTTTCATCAGAAACAGTTCTTAGGCTTTCTGTTAGTCGAGTATAAAACTTTATCTCAACGAGTTACCGAAAGAATATCTGATGATATTCTCGGAATTCTAAAGAGTTTGGGTCAAGAACGAGGGATAGAAGTATACTGGTTGGAGCGTTTGTTGAGAGTTACGGAGCCGAAAGAGCATCGTATGATAACCAGTCAGTCACAGAGGAACCTTCTCATTGCTAAGCTTTCAGGTAAGGTCTTTCTGAGTGTGGCTAGAAACAAGATAGGTAAGTATTTTCTTGGGAGAGACTTAGAAGCGGCTTCTTATGAAGACGTTTTTTTGAGTGTGATCCATACATTTGGTCATCTTAAGGGTCCCGCTTTAAAGATCGGGCAACAGATCTATTTGAATCAGAAGTTGAGTTCAGAGATAAGCGCTTTGATCCCTCAGATGTATGCGAATATACCTGCAATTAACTTTGAAGAGATACGAGGTATCTTGGAAAGGGAGTTGGGAGGTGACCTCCATAATTTGTTTAGGTTTATTGATGAACAACCAATATCATCTGCTAGTATTGGGCAGGTTCATAAAGGCGAGTTGTTAGATGGGAAACTAGTTGCTATCAAAGTGCAGTATCCCGAAATCAGTAATATTATAAAAGCGGATCTCAAGACATTGCGAATGATTTTATTGCCGATCGTAAATAGTTTCTTTAAAGATTATGATTTAGGAATTATTTTAGACGAGTTAGAAGAAAAACTCTTGGCCGAAACTAACTATGTTCGTGAAGCGAAGTGCCAAAAACGTTTTTCGGATTTATTTACTGAGGATGAAGATATTGTAATACCAGAGATTCATCATACGTTGTGTACAGATAAAGTGGTAGTAATGGATTACCATGAGGGCCTAAATATTTTAGATTTTAGTCGAAGTGCGACTGAAAAGGAAAAAGTTAACGCATTAAGGACTATGCTAAAAATGTTTGGGAAATCTTATTTTTCAGGTCATATTTTTCAGGGGGATACTCATCCGGACAATTTTTTGTTGGATGGTAACAGGGTCGTTTTCCTTGATTTTGGCTTTACTATAGAAAAACTTCCCCATAAAGTAGCTCTCTGGCATTCAGTTCTTACCCATGTACAAAAACGGGATTTTGAATCCGTTAAAATAGATTTGTTCAATTACTACGGTAAAGGTCAAGAAAGTATAGAGAGTTTTGTTGATGCAATATCAACGAAATATAAAATTATTTGGGATTATTTGTCAGAAGGGCCACAAAAAGTAACATCGGAACATATCGATGCTTATAATAGGCTCGCTTTTGAGGTCACTACAAATCCAGAGTGGCATAAAATCTTTCAATTGTGGTCATCATCAGATTTGATAGGGCTCCGCAATTTGGCTAGCTATTCGTATATTCATAGCCTTTTTGATGTTGAGTTCGATATGGATCAGATTTTGGTGGAGAATCTAAAGTTCTATAAAGCGAATTAACCTAGATTGCTTATTAGTGCGATTTCTAGAATTGGGCTAGCGTGGCAGAAGGATTATGTTTTTAGAAAAATTGAATTTCAGGCAGATCATTAGAATAATTCGAAATAGTGATGATATGTTGAGAATTATATGGATCGACTTGAGAGTTGATAAAAATCACCCCTAATATTGTTAAGTAGTGGCTGTGATTTGATTGCTGTGTTAGTTGCTGGATAATTAGAAGAAAGTATTGTTTTTTTATGTTTTTAAAAAATCTTTATACAGTAAATTGCAATGAAAATTTTGATAGAAGTTAAATTTTAATTTGAAGGAACCGAAAACTCTCCTGATTAATTTAGGGGGGTGGTCTTATTTTAGAGTTTTGTTTACCCGGTGGAGGATTGAGGGGAATAACCACAGTTGGGGCCTTGAAAGGCATGATGGATGTCGGTCTAAATCCCGATATCATAACCGGGGTCTCTTGTGGTGGTTATGCTGCATATATGGCCTATGGAGGGCATGAACGTGCCGAGATTATCGAGTGGTTTCATGTCAGCAGATCTCATTTTAAGAGAAAACCTTTGATGCGATTCTTACCACCATGGGACATTATGGCTAATACAGTTCAACACGAAAGCCGGCCTTTTTTGGTTTCACAAGACACTTTTATTAACTCAGGATTAAAGCATTTTTACGTTGGATATACAGATCTCAAAACTAAGACCTTCTTAGTCGAAGATATTACTAAAATCGACGATCCAAGAAAAGCTTATAGGGTGATTATGAAGTCATCTATGATTCCTTTTGTTACTCATCATGCACCTCATTTAGATGGGGCTGTGGATGGAGGGTTCCTGAGAGCCCAGTTTCCCTCTCGTCATGAGGTGTCTCAACGTTGGTTGATTGGTCATAAAACCTCCTTGCATCCCAAAAGGAATAGAGACAAAGGGGTTTATGATCGGGTTATTGATTTGACGATTAATATACTTAACCCAATAGCTTGTACTTCTCGTCAGATAGGCGTCGGTTATGATTTAGGTTATAGGCAAGGTGTGGAAATTGCAGAAAAATTTCTAAAAGATTATAGCCTTGATTTAGTTAGCTGAAACGTGTCTTGCCCGGCAGCTGCTACCTCTTCATATAATTTCGTTTGATCAGAATTTTTACGGAAAAATACTGGCGGTTGCCCCAACGGAGCATCGACTTTGTGCCAACCTTGCCGATATTCTTTATTTGTCCAAAGGTGAACCCATTCATCATCGGGTAGATATAGTTTTTTTGTTCGTGTTTTTTCGGTGATGACATTTGCGATCATTAGATCAGGGCCGTACATGTATTGATACTTCAACTTATGCAACTGTTGATCATTGGTATAGTGTAGGTATGGGTGTCTTATAGGAGGGATTCCATTTTCATAGTAATCAGCTCCCAGAGATTTATGGATAGGATTTAATGCTTTATATATTCTTGTGCACTGAGCTAAATGTTTTAATGTCTCTGAGTCGGAGTTAAATTGATGACTGTTACTAGGTCGATTACCTTCGTGAGTCCTCATAATTGGGGTAAAGGCGCTATGTTCGGCCCATCGCATAAAGAGTTCTTGTTTTCTTTTTATCCAAGCGACAGAAGTGTAACCGCCAATGTCTGAGTGAGTATGTCCTACTCCAGAGAACCCTAAAGAAATAGCGGCTGGTATTACCGTCGCAAGACCGTCGTTGCGGCTCCAATTCATCAACTGGTCACCGGCCCAAAATGCTGTAGCATATTGAGAGCTCCCAGTATATCCCGCTCGCATGAAGAATACTATCTCGCCTAATTTTTGTGATTCTTCGAGAACTTCTCGATTGGCCTTAGCCCACATAACAGGATATTGATTATGAGCTTGTTCCCATGAAAGGCCAGAATGCATTTGAGCATTGATGGGAAGTGCTTCACCAAAATCAGCCATCCAGCCCGAAAGCCCGATATCAATCATTTCTTTCTTGATTACTGACTTATACCAAGTGGCTGCAGCCGGATTCGTGAAATCAATAAGAGCTGATGGAAATGTTGTAATCTTGACATGCATGGGCTCATTATTTTGATCTTTGACAAAATATCCCTTTTGAAGAGCTTCATTATATAGTGCCCCTTCTGGCACTAACATTGGATTAATATAGCCGAGGAACCTGATTCCTTGTGCTCTATAGTTTGCGATAGTGTCAGGTAGGTTTTGGTAAAGCTTCCGGTCGTATTGCCAATTCCACATGAGTTGTTGCCCGAATGCGGTCTTCCGGCTGCCTTCCCAGTCCTGAGCCCAAATAGCCGCTACATTGACACCTGCGTTTAAAGCGTCGTCTAGTTTACGTTTGACCGTATCGGTGCCACCTTGGATACCAAGCCAAAGGCCATCATAAGCCCATGAAGGTAAGGGAGGTTGCCGTCCTAATAGTTGTGATAGCTCGCTTAACAAGTCAAGCGGGTTAGTTCCAGCGCCTAAAGTAACTTTTTCGGGGATTTCCCAAAGTTGCAGAGTATGTTTATCAGGATGACTAAAGTTAAATATAGCATAAGAGTTGGATGTGGCATGGAAGTATTTGTTAGCTGACGAGAAGAACGTTGGTTGTGCATAGTATGTTGTATGCCATTTTCCGCCTGTACCATTATGTAGGTTGGCCAGGCAGGTTATAAGATCTTTACCTCTTCCTATCCCTTGCTCTTCAACCCATAATGGTAGCTTCTTTCCTCTCAGATTTAACTCCGAATATTGTTCGCCGCATCCATATATTTTCTCGTTAGGGTTAGCTGGTAAATGAATCCAACATCGATTCCAGTCCTTGTTGGTGCATTTAAATTCGAGATTGAGATGGGGGGCGATATAATTAAATGTTATGGTTAGCTGGTCTTCGAGGATAACAGTTATCTTGTTTTGATTAGTATCATTGTTATCACTTAGTATGCTCCAGCTCGTCAGCTTTTTTCGATATGATAGTTGATCTGTGATCTTAAATAGGCTGTGATGTTCTTTATAAGTGGGTTGTCCTATACCGATTTCCAGCGCAGGGTGCTGAGTGCTATGGCTAAATACGATTTGTCCGTTTAGTCTGATTGAAAAAGCGTTATCCGATCGTTTAAAATCTAGGGCCATTGATTGCCTTTCATTGGGTCTGTAGCCGTCTCGCTACCAGATTTCTGTAATCACGACTTTCCCATCTTGAATTTCATCTTCTTCGTAAAGTCCTAGTAATTCGCTGCCCAGAGGTGACTCCGGAGTGATGACTTGAATAGTATTTTCCTTGTACTTCAACACCTCGCCAGCGCCACCGTCCACCAGTAAATAATTTTTATTATTGCTACATCTAATCAAACACCCACGATCAACCGGGCAATTGACTTGGTTAATGACTTTCCAGGCATTTAATCTAGTTATTGCGAGTTCGAGAGATTTTGCTCGTTCAAATAGTGATCCTGCAAGGTACGAAAGCTCTAATCCATGAGTATCATACTTGCTTTTTGCGATGGCATCGCTATGGGTTGCTCCACCATGAGCTGAGTTGGCCGATTCTAAAGTGTCTTTTAGTTTTGCTTGCAAATTGTTGATAAGGATTTTTTTTAGATCAGATTTATATTTAATTGGATCAGTTATATTTTTCATATTATCTAGCGTTTTGGACCATCATGTTCAAAATAAAAACCCACCCACTTTATGCGAATTCTTTTGGTATCGAGGTTAGACTTAACTGTTTTTACGTTCTTTTCAGCTGCTGTCTTTACTTCCCAAGACTTCGCATCCTTTTTATTGCTAAATTCAGGTGTGACTTTCCAATTGCGGGTGTTGTGGAAGTCATGTTCTATTTGCCACTTTTCTGCTTCTATATCCGGAGTGATGCCTATTCGAGCCGCCATAATATCACTTCTCCATAAAGACCTATCTACCTATCATAAAATGTAGCTGTCTGAAGAAGCCAGTATGGCTAACAATAACTAGATTTGCAATAGGCTGTCGACTTTAAAAGTCTACCGCCATCGCTCATTTGGGGGGGGCGATGCTCCAGCTCCAGATATTTTCTGGAGGTTGCACCTCTTTATTCTATTAGAGTGATTAGTTGCCGTCACACTTTTGCCATATCAGATTGAGAGTGAGGATTTTATCTCCTCCTTCGCCGACGCCGATATAAGTACCTCTGGTTTTTGACGACTTTGTGCGTATGGAAGCATTAACTCTGGCAATAACATCTTCGCCACAGTCAGACCATGAATTCCCGACAGGAGAGCTGATATCAAAAGACTCAACTATGTTTTCTGAGGCTGAGCTCCATTCCCTTTCAACCACTTTGCCTCTCTGGCCGGCAAAAAAAGCTTCTGTTCGGAAGTTTGCTTTGCCCCCGATGGGAACGGCGACAAAACCATCATAAGTAACAGTGCCTAGCGATACTTGCATACCACTTGGAACATTAAGAGTGACGCCGACGGCGCAAGCTTTGCGGGCTCTGTTGCCTGGGCTCGTCGCACTATATGCATCAAAATCTGAGCTGAAAATTTCTACTTCAGACTTATCATTAACCAAGTAACTTGAGGTTTCTTGTGGACAGCCAGCCCCATTCATAATGACTTCTTTTACCAGTTCAGTGGCGTGTCCATAGTGACTTACTAAGGCCAGTGTTGCTATGATAGCTAGTTTCATTATCTGATCCTTTCTGTTAGGTCGTGCATCTCAGGTTACTACTATGCGAAGATCGTACCACAATGCTTATGATTTATTTTTCCGGTATTTTCAGTATGATAGTGTCGGTTTGGTTGAATATGTATAAATAGCTGGTATCATCTTGAGATCTCTGTCAATGGTGATCCAGGCGAATCCAGGTGAATTTTTAGCAAATCCACCTTCCGAGTCAGGAGCAACCGGCGTCTTGCGCGCCATAATGACTGCTACCAATCGTTTCCTCGAATGGGCCTTCGGAAAGCGATCCACCGTTAATTCTTAAAGCGATATAGCTCAGGATGGTGTTGTGGGATTGCTCTCAATTTTCAGGTGAATGTCTCCTGCGTCCAACTTCTGTCTAATTCAGCATAGACCATCATTAGTAAAGATTTAAATGAGTATCAGTATATAGATCTCATTTATTAGAAATTATTTAGTGAATATGAATCAAGTAAATTGTCACGAAATTCATTGGAAGATAAACTGGCGGATGGCTTGGGCTAAAGGGTTTTTTATCTGGTGCAATGATAAGTTAAAAAAAATAACGGTTTTGCTAGCTGGAGTAGATGCTGATTATGACGGTGAATTCATCTTTGTTTTAAATCATATGTTCTAAAATATATGTTAAGAATAATTGTGTCATGTATTCTTTGCTTGATCACATTGTCAAAATTACCTATGTTTTAAGTGCAAATTAGCTTCCACTATTTTATATTGGTATTAAATATTTTTTATGAGCTGATGGCTGCTAGAAAATTTCAACAAAATATAATTTGTCAGAACAATTTAGTTTTTTTATATATTTCCGGAAAAAAGTTAAATATTTTTTCGTTATAAATCCATCTGATTTTTCATATAAGGTTATGCAACGATGAGTTTGGATCCTTGTTTTTCAGAAATGAGATCGCTTGATTTTGTTGATCTTTTGTTAATAGATCATTTTTATCAGGGTGGTTCATCCGCTAAAGCTGCTCGAGAATTATCACTTACGAGACCAGCTATTTCTCATCGCATCGTAAAGATCGATAAAAAAATAGGTGGCATGTTTGATCGGAAAAACTACCGGCCTTTTTTGACTGATAAGGGAAAAGATATCGGCAAGAGAGTTCATCAAGCTATAAATATTATGATGGAAAGCTAGCGGTCAAAAAACTGGCTTTCCATGATGTAAGTTACTGATCATAAAAAACCATTCTCAATCGCTGTATCAATATGCATATGGCCGCAGGTTTATTGGAACATAGCCAGTTCTTCCAAGGTGCTTTTGATCTTTTCATTACCAAAGCATGCTTCTGTAATCATTAAGCCGCCAACTTCACCAACACCAATGATTAAATCTGATCCGGCTAGTTCAAGGTAGTCACGTGCTTGTGGGTTAAGCATTTCCACGATTATTTTGGCATTAGGATTAACTTTTCTGGTTACGAGACAATTGACGCAAGTCATGGCATCAGAACCTTGCTTGATACTGTAGTCTGCTAAAAATATTATAATTTCAGCTTTATCAGCTGAAGCCTTAAGCAGGTCGGCCTCATGGACTGTGCCTCGATATCGCGAAAATGCTATATAAGGATGATCAAGAGGGTTTTTCTCAATGTCGGCACATACTACCATATGTTTTTTTTGAAATTCTTCTTTTTTGTGCAGGAGTTCAATGATTCTTGGCCCTTTCAAATTCCAACCAATAATGACGATATGGTCAGTAAAATTTGTTTGTTTCATACCCATCTCCTCCCGTAACTTTGATTCGATAAATAATGCCGCTACCATCGCCGAAAATAATGCGACAAAGACAACTGAGGTTAGGATGACGACGATAGTGATTAGTTTTCCACCGACTGAGTAAGGAACTTTATCACCAAAGCCAACGGTGGACATAGTGGTGAAGGTGTAATAGATGACATCAAACAACGTTTCGAATTGATCGTTCACTGATAACTCAAAGTAGCTTATGCCGCCAACGCCGATGATCACTATGGCCATAAAATAGGCGATCAAACGGGTTATCAACTTACCCTTGATGGTTGAAAAGTGTTGTAACAATTCTGTTACAAGTAATATAATTTCTTGAGGTTTTTTGTAAGACATTTCCGATGTACAGCTTTAAGTTAAACTTGATACCTTTATATAATATCAAACCGAAAATAAAAATAAAAGTATCGGGTGTGGATGAAGTTCATTGATGTTCGATAGGATTTTTGATGAATACTCCCTCCTCCGCTGTTATTGCAGGATAAAGAGGGAATCATATAACCTAATCAATTTATAGCTGGGCAAAATTTGCTTTTTTATTAGTATAGAATAGCTTATTTGAAGTGCATCAATGTAGATATTATGAACAGCTAGTGTACTAATTTTGATTGATTATGAGGCTTTTATTGCAAGCATAGAGCGATCGTCTTCAAGCCTATGACCGATACCAGAGTCCATTAAAATGTCATGAAGAACTTGTGAGCCGTCATCAAACAAATCTTTCTTATTTAACTTAGCTAAAAGTTTTCGAGCTGCTCTTGAACCTTCCATATAGCCGTCAGTAAAAGTGAAGCATATCAAAGGTTGCTCTATTTTTATTGTGGTTTTCGATGGTACCAGATCAGAAGTTAATCCTAGAGGGTTGCTTCTTAGAGGAATAAACCTAGCTTCGATCTCTTTTCCATAGATATACCAACCGGGAGATCCAGCATTGTAGAAAGTAACATTACCATCATTTTTAAGTATGGCTACTGCCATGGTCGAGGTAATCTGACCACCAAATAAGTCGATCAGTCTCTTATTGATTCTAGATATAGTATCAGTCAAAGAAAGGTTTTCCAGCTGCGCTCCTTTTATGACTCCAATAATTACGGCGACAGGTATTGCTGCTGAAGGTCCTTTGCCCATGACGTCGCCAATTATGATACGGCGTTCTTCTTTACCGACATCCCAGACATAAATCCAGTCTCCTCCCATAACCTGAGAAGGAGTATATTTCATTTCAAAATAGTAGCGATCAAACTGGCCGTGAAGTTTTGCTGGTAGCAATAGATCTTGCACAACCTTGCCGAGTGCAAGGCTTTGTTGCAGCGCTACCTTTTTATTTTCTTCCTCAAGGCGCTTAGATTTTTCTTCGTAGTAATCTCGTTCTAACATGAACTTATGTAATTCTCCTTCCAGGGTCTTAT
>PBRN01000253.1 GCA_002725955.1 Pseudobdellovibrionaceae bacterium | reverse complement strand
CGAAAGAACTGCTGTTAATCCATTTAAAGTAGTTTTGTTATCTTCCACTACAAGTATATTCGCCATAAAGGGCTCCTTTAAATTTGCGTATGACGCTGATTAAGTTGGTTTTTGGTGAGACGACTAAAGAGCTGCCTTATTATTTAAGATTACAGACACTATCGGAACAAATGTTCTAAAAATTTAGTCATTAATGAAAATCACAAAAAAATAAGTAAAAACAGATGTGTAAATAGATTGTATTCGATTTATCTATATTAGTTTGGTAGTGATATAAAAATAAAACAGTTCATAAAGTTATCAGACGATAAAATGAGAAAGATATGTGCTTAATTTGATCTTTTAATAGCCGATATCGGGTGGGTAGTTTTTAACTATGCGTCTTTTTTATCTTCTAGGGTTTTTATGTTATTATATTATACGTTTAGAATATTTCATGGGACAATATATAAACAAAGATTCTCTGGTGTATTGAATTAGATTTAAACTGCAAAGATTTATTTGATATCGAAACTATTGGAGTATATGCAGATGACTTTCGAAGAAATGCGTTTAATATGCGTCGTTTATATAAGTGCTCTCTCCTGTATTCTTGGTACCTTATCTTGTTAGAAAGAAGGTTGTTCCTTCATGGGTTTTACCTATATATATAATTTCATTTTTGTGTTGTGCCTTGGGCTGGGAAATGTGGTTCACTTATGGTTGGGTTGATGGAGATGCTGTTGATCTTAGGCGCTCTGCTGCTCTTACGGCAGCGATACCTATTCATATCAATTGGCTAATGAATTCTCTTGCGGATGCTGGTTCTATCTGTTTGCCTGGACTTTGGCTTATGTGGCGGTTTACCGGGCGTAATACTGATATCTTTCGTAAGTGGGATTGGAGTGCTTTTCTGATTTTATTTGTTTGGGCGATGGGACAGAATATCTTCGTAGAAATGTTTTTATACCATGATCAGCTAGCCGAAGGTAAACCTCTTTCATGGGCTCCTTTGGCTCCGACAGGACCTTGGTACAACCCAGTCCTATTTGAGTTTCGAGATAGAACTATTACGTTACAGAGCCAAATGCCTTGGCTATTTATGGCGCCAGGTCTTTACTGGTTAGTCATAGGATATCTGAAAAAGAATGAGTCTTAGAATTAAATCCTAAAACTAAAAAGCCCGGATCTTTTTTACGATGATCCGGGCTTTTTAATGATCTAATGATAAAAGATAATATGTTATTGGGCTGTTTGAAAATGGAAAGACGACTGGGTATGGTTAAGCACTGAGATACCGATTAAGATGATAATCGGATTTCTTCTCTAAGAAGCTAGCTTATAAAGGTTATGAATACCATTTATTCCTTTAAGATTAAAGTCTCCCACCTTAGTAGCCATTTTCTCATCTAAAAAATCACATACCTCAGCAGAAATATATACATGACCCGGCTCACACTTCCCTTCGATTCGAGATGCTTTATTGACTGTAGGTCCGATCGCAGTGTAATCTGAACGTCTTTTCGAGCCAAACGTTCCTATCATAACGGGTCCTTGATGAATCCCAATCCTCATTTTCAATTTTTTGATACTTTCTTTTTCCCACTCTGCATTTAAATCATTCATCGATTCTTGCATAGCTATGGCACATTGAGTTGCCTTTTTTGCTTGTTCGCTGGGGCCTGATTCCACAGGAGCCCCAAAGATAACCATGATTGAATCTCCCATAAACTTATCGATGGTACCACCATGGTTAAAAATCACCTCATTCATGGTTTCAAGGTATTTGTTCAGGATTCTCGAGGCTTTAGTCACACGAATATCATTACTCAAATCGGTAAATCCCACTAAATCAGAAAACAATATTGTTGCTGTTAATAGTTTTGGACTTTCTTCAATGGCAATATCTCCTCGTATTATTTGATCGACTAAAGTTGGTGGTAGAAATCTCTTTAAGATGTTTTCTGTCAATTGGTTATTCAGATCTTTTACTGTTCGCTCGTGAGCTTTTAATGAGAGAAGGTTTCTTACAATACTAATTAATTCCTTTTGATTAAATGGTTTCCCTAGGTAGGCATCTGCTCCGATTTCAGTCCCGAGAATCCTGCTTTCATCATCACTTTTTGCGCTAAGTAAAATAGTTGGTATGGATGTCAGCTCAGGATAGGAGCTAATCTCCTTAATCATTTCAGGTCCACTTTTTAGGGGCATCATCCAGTCAGTGATAACAAGGTCAGGCCTCTTTTCTAATACTAAGTCGACTCCTTGTTGGCCATTAGCAGCTGTAATTACTTTGTAGTTTTTGCTTGATAGATAATCCTTAATCAGAGCTCTCATATCAGTGATGTCATCTACGACAAGAATAACCTCTTGTTCTTCAGATGAAACGGAATCTTCGGTTATCGTATTTTTTTCAATACATTCGTTGTCCGATAAATGGGTTTCGTCTAATAACCAAGGTTTAATTTCGAAATGAGTGGTACTGAATTCTTTCTGAATATTACTTTCGTCGATCATGATTTTGATAGTCGATAGGATTTCTTCCATGCTAAAGGGCTTGTAAAACACTTGATCGACTGAACCCTGATTTACTGCTCTTTGCATGATTTCAAGGTCAGCTTCAGCTGTCATCAATATTCTCTTCGTATCAGGGTATTCCTGAGTCACCTCTTCTAGCAGGTGTAAACCGGTCTTGGGCCCCATAAGATTGTAGTCTGATAAAATGCAACGCACACTATTCTTGGCTAGGAATTTTAGTGCGTCGTCTACTGATTTTTTTTGTACAACATTGTTAGGATCTAGATCGAGTTCTTCGCTGACTAGATTAGATAATGTAGTGAGTAGGTTCTCATCATCATCTAAAATTAGTACATCCACGACTGGCATTTGTGGCACTTGATGTTGAAAAGTAGCTATGTTTTCTTTGATATTTTTTTCGATTTTATCCATAAATTGGTTGTGGTCGCCTGTTTTGTGAACCACTTGATGAACCAGTCTGTCGTTTACGGCTCTTTCTAAGAGCTCAAAATCAGCTTGGGCTGTCATTAATATTCGATACGTTTTTGGGGATTTTTGCGAGATAACTGTCATTAGGTCTAAGCCATTTTTTCCTGTTAATTGATAGTCTGAAATCAGACAGGCAATTTCATGGTTTTGAATAACCTCAAGGGCTTCTTCTACTGAAGATTTAGCGATTATTTCTTCGTCATCTAGATCGAGATTAGTAGATATTCGTCTATATAAAGAATTTCGTATCATTTCGTCATCTTCAACAATCAGAACATGAATGGAAGGGACATCATTTTTCAGCATGTCTAGTTTCACCCAGAATGTACAACCTTTTCCGCTAGAACTGACGACTCCTACTTCGCCATCCATTTCATCGACTAAGGATTTGACCAAAGCTAGACCAAGGCCTGAACCTTCATACATACGAGTCGTGGATTCATTTGCCTGGCTAAAGACCTGAAACAGCTTTTTCTGGTTTTCGGTAGATATACCAGGACCTGTGTCTGAAACTGACATTTTTATTTGATCGCCTTCAACCGTAAGTTGGAGGTCTATTCGACCTCCTCTTTTTGTAAATTTTAGAGCATTCGAAAGATAGTTAAAGGCTATTTTTTCTAGAGCATCGATTTCAGACATAACCCAAAGACTCTTGTCAGATGGGGCGGAATATTCTTGCGGATAACTGAAATTGAATATTATACCTTTGTTGAGACAGGCGGTCGAAAAATATTGACTGCAGACTTTACAAAAGTCGATTAGGTCAATAGGCGATAGCTTCAGCTTTCTTTTTCCTGCTTCTAGTTTTTGGAAATCTAGTAGCTGGTTGACTAAGCGTAAAAGGCGGCGAGCATTTTTTTGAGCAATTTCGATGTTTTTGTCTTCACTATATTTTTGGGATGCATGCTCCAGTGGGTTAAGGATTAGTGTGAGCGGGGTGCGGAGTTCATGAGATATGTTTTGAAAAAAAGTCGTCTTCTCTCGATCAATTTCTTTAAGCCTCTCAGTTTGACCTTCTGCTTTTAATCGAAGTTTATCGGCTTCATTATGTGCCTTATCAGATTCTTCTTTTGATACTAAAGCTTCTCTATGCGCATTCTCAGATTCCATCTTAGCTGCGATCGCTAGTTCAGTTTTAGATTCAAGAGCTATCGTTTGTTGTTTAACTTCTTCTTTTAGGTTGATACTCAGATGCCTTGCTTTTCGGAAAGCTTTAGCTGCTCGGCCTGAAATTAGTGTGCTTTGCAACAAGATGAACCCGATTACAGAATATACAGCATAGTAACCAGTAACAATAATATTGTGCACAAAAAGAATATCATTAATAGTTCCTGCTATGACGAGAAGCAGACTAGCTGCAAACCACTGAGCCATCTTATTTTTTCGTAGGCTTTCGGTGACTAAATGAATCATTGCCATGATGCCGGCAATTAACGCATAAAATTCAGCCATGATGTAGAAAAAACTGTTGATTTCGCCTCGATTTACTAGAGCAGTGACAGCTAAAATAGTGCCGCCACCATAAAACCAAATTCTGCATACTTTCAAAAAAAGTTTCCCTGGTACCATAGTTTGAATAAAGTAGCCGGTGCTACTTACCGCAAGTGAGGCAGAAAAAATTTGAAATGTTTGAAGTGTCAAAAATCCAGAGATGCTATGACCCCACCCTAGGTTTTGCAACAGTCGTGAAGTTGTCATTTCGCGGAATGCAACACAAGTACAAAAGATAAAGAACACAAGTGAAGCTTTGTCTTCAGAACGTTGAGCAAAAAGCACAAGATGATAAATACTTATGATTAGAAGTGCTCCGATAAGTAATATACTTGGCAGAATTTCGCTAAATTGAGCCGTTTGAAGTTGTCCAATTGTTCCAAATTCTGGAGGCTTTCTGATACCCCCGCGGTGAGTGTGATGATTGCTGACCTGAATGATTAATATTAACTTTTGACTATCGGTATTATTAATTGGACGAACCTTGCTGATAAAAATAGGTACTTCTTTGGCTGCATGAATGGATGGCTTTCCCTGATAGAAATGAGCAAGTTTTTTCTTATGCAAGGGGTCATATAAGATGACTGCAGCTGCAGACCAAGCTTCATTAAGTTTTACACCATACGTAATTTGATTATGCAGCCGAGGGTTTACGACGATCTCTAACATGTAGGTACCATAGTTAGAGTTTTCGATCGATTTCGGTTTCTGTGGATCTGTTCTAGTGGTGCGCCAGAATCCAGGAACTTGTATTTTATCAGGATAGCTTTCTCGAAATTTTTCGACATCATTATCATTTAGGAGAGTTTCAGAAACAAATCGCCATTCGCCTCTGAGTTGGATAGGTCCATTGGCTAAGAAATTCCATTGCGAGGCATCAAGGACACCATCCTTAGCAACGGGAGATGCGCTGAGTGAACCACCTTTGCTAATGAATGGGAAGATTAGCAGTATTACTGGTAGTGCTCTGAAAATCATGTGTTTAAAATGATATTTCATTAAATTTTAAAGCTCTATATTTTTGTAGGTTTACCCTTCGTCTTAGTGCTATCGGTAGTAAAGTCCTATTTTGTAAGAGTAAATTTAGATTTTACGGTAAGTATATGGCTAGCGAAAGGTGATTAATTACTTTGACTTAAGGTGTTTTTTTTGATTTAGATCATATCTACTAGAGCTCAATCTCTACGGCCTGAACTCAAATTTAATCTGTTTTTATAGAGCAGAAATAGGAATATCGGTTTAAGAAAGTATAAGGTATGTTTTTGTTTTCTAATTTCTTTAAGTTTTCAAAAGATCTTACTCAGAAAACGTTGTTTAACCTTTAAGCTTAAAAATATCGCTTAAAATTGATATAAGTGGATCTTTGAGGAAGATTCTCCTCGGATATTGTTAGGAGTAAATTCATGAAAATTAGCGGTCCGATGGCATCATCGCTCCATATGGCTTACATCGAGAAAATGGCTGATATGGATGCTGCAGTTAAATACAAGTCCATTCAATCTTGGAGTTCCCATACAGAAAAGTCCTCTGAATTAACTTTCGGTACGGTGAAGAAATTACCACTCACGGCATCTGATATCGGTAGTCAAATAAATCTTAGAGTATGATACTTATGCATTATTATTCCTACGTATAGTTGCATTTTAATGACTACCTTCTCAATCTCATTGTTAATTCCCTCAAATCAATAATTAAATCAACTTAGCGAAAGTTGTTGTAGATGTTCAATGGCCTTCATCATGCCTCTTTATTTGATCCGGTTAGTTTAGGTGATTGAATCAGTGTTGTTAAGCTGGCTAAGTAGCTGCATAGTAAGGTGTTTATCGCTTAAAAAAACAAAGACATATAAATTAATTTAATGTTTGCCCAATAAAGCCGAGAAATAACTGAATACAGGAGGTTCTGGGTACATGGGTGGATTAAAAAAAATTAAGATGCCGAGGAAAATACCTTTCATCGGTCATTTATGGTTGTTTTTGGATAATAAGACCTTTAGCCGGATGGATGAAATTGCGGAAAAATATGATTCATTGTACCAACTGGTTTTTCCTACAACCCAGTTTTATGTTGTTTATTCGAACGAGCTTACTGCAGATGTCTGTGATACAAAAAAATTTTCAAAAGTAGTGGACAGTGGGTTAGATGAGATACGGGCTTTGTCAGGAGATGGCTTATTTACGGCTCGCAATGATGAAAAAAATTGGTCTCTCGCTAATCAAATTTTAAAGCCTGCATTTAGTATGAAGCTTATGAAAAACTACATTCCAGTTATGGATGGTATAGCCAGAGAAATGAACAAAAATATTAGTAGTAGAGCCGGTCAGGCTATTGATGTGAGCGGTCTGATGACGGCTATGACTATGGAAACGATTGGGCAGTGTGGTTTTTGTGAAGGGTTTGATTCATTTGAGCACGCTGGTGACCATCCATTTGTGAAGGCCATGATTCGATCATTAAGTATAGCTATGGTTAAAAGTCGCTTGCTCCCTTTTCATAAAAAAATGAAATTATTCGATAACAGGAAGTTTAATAATGATCGAAAGTATATGAATCAATTCGTTGATCAGATTATCGAGCAACGTCAGAATACAACAGCAGAACATCCCGATCTACTTGATAGGATGCTCCACGATACCAATAAAGATGGGGATAAGCTCGATCATGAAAATATACGATATCAGCTCTTAACTTTTCTTATTGCAGGGCATGAAACAACGGCAGGTTTACTAGGTTTTTGCCTCTATCTGCTGAGCCGGAACCCTCAGGTTTTGGATAAGGCTCGTTTAGAGGTAGATGAGGTATTTGATACAATCGGAGACAATCCGTTAGCTCTTGGTAACATGAGCCAATTCAAGTATTTGTCTCAGGTTCTCAAAGAGACCCAGCGACTATACCCAACTGCCCCAGGCTTTTTAGTCGCATCAGAAACAGATCAAGTTATAGGCGGTAAGTATATGATACCCGCAGGCCAGACCTGTTATGTTCATCTCTATCGTCTTCATAGAGACCCCGCAGTTTGGGGAAACAATGCGGAAGAATTTATTCCTGAACGCTTTAGTCCCGAAAATGCCAACAAAATACCGACGTCTGCTTATCGGCCGTTTGGAAATGGTAAAAGAAGTTGTACAGGCCAAAATTTTGCAGTTTTGGAATCGACAATCACATTAGCTTATATCCTGCGAGATTATCTGTTTAAAGGTGACCCCAATTATCGATTACAGATTGAAGAAACAATGACGATCAAGCCAGTTAATTTCTTTTTGCAATTTGAGAATCGCACTCGTAAAAAACTAACAGAAGTTGCTTGAATCCTGCAAAAATTAGCATTTTTTCCTTTTTGTATGAATCCTCCCCGATAGTCATGTATCTGAAAAATAACGGAAAAATTAAATTAAAAACAGTGGTATATATGTTTTTGCTAGTTTAATTGCTGGTTGCTGGCTAGCAAGTAACTCATCTGATCTAGGTGATTGTGGTGTCTGGTTATGAATTTCCTTAAGTTAGGCTCCTTGAATACCTTAAACGTGACTGTCTGGGCAAATTGGAGGTGCCGAGAATTATTTGAATAAATGACCTAGGGGTGATTCCATGGTTAAAATTAAATGGCAGCAATTAAAAGATATTCGAATGACCAAGAAACGGGCTGCGTTGTACATATCAGGACTTTTAGTGGCTATTATGATGATTGGGTCATTGATACCAGACGGTCCTAGTCCGTATTTTGAACCCATCGGGGAAAGGTCCTTACAGGAAGATGAGAAAGGCCAGTGGGCTTATGTTAAATGGCAATATCGAAGGATGGACGCCAGTGGCGATCTATTCATGGACTGGGATCCTAAATTCCAATATTGGTGCAAATATGCTATTGCCTTCTTGGGCTACGGCATGCCGTCTTTAGCTTTGATAGATCCAGATAACAAAAAAGAATATCTGCTGTACTTCTCTATTATGATCGACAAGATGAAATCGAAACAAGTTTGGGATGATTGGCAAAGGTTTGGGTTTGGTGAGGACCCACTGTGTGTGCAGAATATAATGTATAAAGGGCATCTCAATCTGATGTACGGTCTTTATCAACTCATGAGTGGAGATGAGCGCTACGCTAAGGAATACCGATGGTTGACGGAACAGATAGTCAATGAAATTCGCGATAATGAAGATAAAAAGCGGGTTTATCAAGGGGTCGTTTGCGAGCCAAATCAGTATTTTATTCATTGCAATGCGATTGGTCTGTTAAGTCTCCATATTTATGATCGATTGTATAACACTAACTATACCCAAGTTGAAGTGCGTAAGACCTTAGATTATATTAATACACGCTTGGCTGACCCCGAAACAGGTTTATTCTGGAAGGTTTATCATCCGTCACATGACGTAGCAACCCGTGAAATTTCTGGTTACACTAATGCTTGGGCTTTGGCCTTATTAAAAGTATTTGATCCAGAAAAATATACGGCCCTCTACCCAGTTTGGAAAAAAATGTTTGTGGTAGAAATAGGCCCATTTGTTTACGTTAAGGAAGCTCCTAATGGAGGACCTAATAGGGTAGCAACTATTTTTGGGATGTTGGCGGCTAAGGAGTTTAAGGATAAGGAGCTCTTTGATAAGATGGCATGGACTGTAGATACTGTAGGCTTTCTAAAAGGAGATCTCGAAACAGATCAGAAAAGGTATTTATTTGTGGATGATACTCTGCTCAATGGGATGATGCTTTCATTTAAAGCTCATGCAGGCTTCGACACTATCTTGGATAGTTTTCAGGTCAATACCACTGCCGAGATACCTAAGACTAAAGACATGACTTGGCTTGATGTGCTTAGGCCAGATGTCAAATATAGAAACGCTGCCTCTTGGCAAGGTGAATAAAAGAATATAACATCTTAGATTGAAAAGCCCTCAGATTTATTGATGAGGGTTTTTTTGTGGCAATACTTCTTGCGCTGCGATCATCGTACTTAAGCCTTTTGCGGGCAAAACATGATGACTATATCTTATGTTGATGAAAGTAATAAAATAAACGCAAACAGCATAGGCAGGATAAGTATGAGAAAATTAGCACCTTGGTTTTTCATAACCGCGTTGGTGGCTGCCATTGGCATGATATTCTATTTGAATTCCGCCAGTCCTGATCTCATTAAGAATGGCAAAATTGTAGATCCTGCCCGGACAGTTGATAATTTTCAATTGACTGATGTTAATGGTCAGACTGTTACGAAGGATATTTTTCAAGGTAAGTGGAGTTTGGTTTCTTTTGGCTTTACCAGTTGTCCTGATATTTGCCCAACAACGCTATCTTTTTTTATGCAGGAAATGAAACTGATAAACAATGATTTGAGCAATAGTCAGTTTATTTTCGTGAGTGTAGATCCTGAAAGAGATAAATTGGATAAAATTAAAAGCTGGGTTGAATACTTTCATAAAGACATTGTTGGATTGACAGGAACGGAAAAACAGCTCGTAAGATTTAGTGGGATGTTTGGAGCCTGGTTTGAGCCGGAAAAGGTCCCGGGATCGGAGGAATATACTGTTAATCATCCTCCTTATATTTATCTCGTTAACCCTGAAGGTCAGTGGCAGGCATATTACGGGCCGCCACTGAAAAAAGGTAAAATAGCTGATGATCTAAACAGGCTCATGGCCCCTGCAGCTGGGAGTCATTAGAGGTCATGAGGTTAGTTTAGATATGATTTTCAGTGCTGTGATGAAATCTAAAGATTAGAATTGCCCTTTAACTGATTTCGTGGATTTACCTAGAAATCCCTTAAGAGTTGCCGGGATTTTCCTGGAGCCATCTAGCGATATTCTCACCGCCACCAACATGCTCCCCGCTGATAAACAGTTGAGGTACCGTTTCCCTCCCAGTGACTGCCCTGATAGAGCTAAAGCTAACTTCTACCCCGAGGGAAATTTCTTCAAAACCATAGCCATGATCAGCTAATTCCTTCTTAGCTTGGGCACAGAAGCTGCAGCCAGGTTTGGTGAAAATTGTGATGTCCTTTGGCAATTCAGCTTTTGGGGCTAGGTAGTGGAGCATGGTATCTGCGTCGGAAACTTCAAATGGATCTCCCGCAACATCTGCTTCGATAAACATTTTTTTGATTTCACCGTCATCTACAAACATGGAATAACGCCACGACCGCATACCGAAACCGAGGTCACGTTTGTCAACCAGCATACCCAATTCCTTGCTGAAATCGCCATTTCCGTCCGGTATAAAAGTAATGTTTGCAGCGTTTTGATTTTCTTGCCAAGCGTTCATCACAAAGGTGTCATTCACTGACAAGCAAATAATACGGTCTACTCCATAATTCTTAAATACCGCTGTCAGCTCGTTGTAGCGAGGGAGGTGCGATGATGAGCAGGTCGGGGTAAATGCTCCAGGTAAGGCAAAAACGATGACTTTCTGTCCTTTGAACAAATCGTTTGTGGTGATTTGTTGCCAGCTATCTCCTTCTCTAATCTGAAATGCTACTTGTGGTACTAGTTGGCCTTCTTTGTTCGCTAAGTGACTCATAATCTGCTCCAGTTGGATGAAAAAATATGTAATCGATTAAAACAATTTGGAACCCCTTCCAAAAAGAACATCGACTGGGTTAGCCTATGCCCCCTGATTCATCTAGGCAGTATCGGTGAATGAAGTCTATAAATCAAATCGATAATCTCTAATAATAAATAGATAAAATCTATTTATATGGAGCAGCAAACAGAAGGGCCTTCTGTGGGCGAGGATTGGGGTTGAAAGGTCAGCCTTAAGAAACAGGTTAGAATTATTTATTAAATAAATAATAGTCTGAGATATTTTAAGTTGCTGAAAATAAAGGTGTTATTGAAATGATGGGAGCCTGTCCATAAATACGAGCCTGATTTCTATCCGTGTAGGGAGATGAAAACAGCTTACACTTGAGTTTTACTGTTTAATAACAGTGGTATATAGTTGATTTGGTTTTTTTGTTAGACAGTACAGGTTCGGTAAGTTTTAAAAAATACTAATGAATATCAGCTACTTAAAAAATGCCAAAGTTGGTCTGACCCTTGCATTTATTACAGTGTAAACCAAAAAATTGGAACACACGCAATTCAGAAAATCAGGGGGGTATTAGTGCTTCTAGGGCTTTCTGAAAAAAAACTCTTACTTTGTGTTTGAAGAATTTGATGATTCTTCAGATATCATTCAAAGTCCCTTTTAATACCTCCCTTGCATCGCCAAGGGAGGTGTTTTTTTTTCTACCTAACACACTTTTGTTTACGGTTGCTCCATCGGCGTCCGTTTTTACACTTATTTCTCGATGATGATCTATCATCCTTAACGCACTTGTTTTTACGGGAACTCCAGTGACTGCCGCTGCTACAGTTTGGTTTGACTGGTCTGGATCTGTTGTTGCTCACACATTTATTTTTGCGTGGGTCCCAGCGTTTGCCTCGGCTGCAGTCAGGTCGGGTGGGTCTTGGACGATAGTTATCGATGCACTTTTGTTTCCTGCTGTCCCATTTGCGTCCTGCACCACATGAAGGTGGGTTAGGTCGGTTGGAGACGCACTTTTGTTT
>PBRN01000252.1 GCA_002725955.1 Pseudobdellovibrionaceae bacterium | reverse complement strand
TTGACAGGGTAGCCTTCAAAGTTAGATAAAGATGAATCACATGGGTCAACACCTTCTTCTTCCAAAACTTCACCAATAGATGGTGTAGTTGGTTCAGAGAATCCATTCCAGTTAGCTCGTTTCTTTTTTGCTTTGTACTTTTTAGAACAAGTATTAACCTTTATGCCTTTAACAACTTTACCAGCTTCAACATTGAGCAGAACAACATTAGCATCACAATGGGCTCTAATTTTTACATTTTTGATTTTATTGCCGGCTTCTAGACTAACGCAGTAATTCGCATTAGGATTCATTAAAGCAAGTCTTAGCTTTGAGATCCTGGTATCAGCTTGGAAAACAATATCCTCTAGTTTTGCTCCGGTGCTGAAATCTTTATAAACATTATTTCTGATAATCTGAGTGTCAATGTTAATTGAGTTTAACGGCAAATCAACACCACTATAGTAGGCTTCGCAAGCACTGGTTGGTTCTACGTAATCATCTTCTGCAGGAGCATTGCTACCAGTGTTTTCCATATCTCCGGTCAATCGCCACGAATAACAAGCGCCACCTGATTGACAGAACATACCCGCAGACTCGCATTCTTGTTGAGTGGTGATCGATGGCCACTGCACCCAATCATAAGGAGCAACATTACGCATCCAATGACACTGCAGTTCGTTAGGATCCATAGCTACTTGATTTTCAGGCATATCTTGTTCTTGAGGTTCAGAGTAGAACATAGTACTGGAAGCTTCGATACCAGATTTATCACGGGCCATATATTCTTGATACGTTTCACCTTCCGGTGCCCATTCACTACCTTCCAGAGCTACAGGAAAGATGTCAACGGTCTGAGTGAAATCATCTGAACCAGGCTGTTCCTCTAATATAGCCTCTGCTTGCTCAGGTGTTTCAAAAGTTCTTATTCTCGTATTAATCTCTTCTTTCTGGCTTTGGCATGCACTAGTAAGTAGTATCCCGCAAAACGCAATGGTACCTATGTTTCTCATAGAAACTCTCCCTTTTTAGATGCCGCGAAGCATCACCCATTTATGTCAATTTTTGTCCTAATTACAGTATCGGAATTTCTAGTCGCCACTTGACAAAAAACATATTTTTATCTCTTTTGTTTATGATTACGATATATTGAAAGATGACTTTTCGGGGGTTTTAAAAATAGCTATGAATCTGATGTGCTGATTTTGGCCCCGAAAAGGGGTCTCCCCTTACTCTGGGTATGATTTCCTGTCTATTCACATCCAGCTTAATACCCGGTCAACTATATAGATAAGTAGAGAACTATTTTTGCCTGACCATAAAATTGATGAAATACTTATAATTATGGGAGAAGTTTTGTACTACAATACTAATAGTTCCAGTGAACCAATTCAGGGTCAAAGTCATTCATAACAGTCATTCATAACAGGCACATATTTTTCTACCAAACGGTTATCAATCGTATGGAGTTTTGGCTATGAAAATCAGAAGAATACCCGGAGATGGAGCGATGCCGGATACAGAAGAACATCTCCCTGCAGCCTACGCCTTGTCACACAGCAGCTTTCACGCTCTAGATCCGCAAATTATTGGCATTCCAGGTTGGCTAGCCATCTGTTCAGGGGTGATCTTAGTAGTAGCAATAGTGTCGGGACTAACCTTGTCAGGAATGATTTTTACCTGGCCTTTATATTAAACCCAGGCCATCAATGCCCAGCTGTATGCTGGTCATGGACAGCCTGAACTTGTTATCTAGGGAGTTATGGCATGCACTTGGCTCGTAAGGTTTCCTCAAAGATTCATCGTTGCAAAACAACTATGGCCCTTTAATTGAAGCCTCATATATATCTTTTAGACCTTCAAACACACCAGTAAAACCGATATCATCGACTTTCCAAAGGAAATCAGGTCGATCTAGATATTCACTGGCATCAAAACCTACTTCGAAATAATCCTTAGGTTGAGCCCATTCACCGCCAATAATCTCATTTTTTTCATCTAACTCAAGCCAATATAAGTAATACATCTCAACATGAGGCCTATCCCTTTCGCCCAGATTTCCTGAAAAAGAGTGCTCAATTTCATTAGTATAGGTCATAGCAGTCTGCACTAAAAGTGAACGGACCGTGCCTTCTGCGGCATTGGGCCGGGCTCCCTGTAGTTCGTCAATAATAGTGGTATCAAAACCAGATACAGCTTGATTCCAAACTTCAGCATCTCGGGTAATATCAACAATAAAACCTTCATTTTTAAGACCAATTTGATTAGCCAATGTGATGTGAAAAGCACCTGCATTGGTATCGGCACATTCTGTAACCGAAAGCCGCTCACGATACTGCAGACGATATTCTTCAGGATCAATATCCCCTCTGTCTAGTTGATCCCCAAGATCTTCAACATTCAGATTACAGCGCCTCCCCAAAAAGTAAGTACGATTCTGTTTTTGAGTCGAATGCACATTATAAGTCAGCAAAGCTTTAATATCAGAAGCTCCAAAGGGTATAGCAATACCATCCCTAGAATTTAATGTTACCGCCTTGGGTGCATCATACATAATCGTAGCAGGAGCCCAAGCATGGCACAGGCCTTCCCACTGTGGGATTGTAAAGCCAGGATCGAAAGTATTACTACCGGTAACTGTTTTCATGACCTGAGTCCGCTGACGTTCATAATTTGTTAGCGGCATATCCCATGCTCCCAGATAAAGATCGTACTTTTCAGCGGGAGAAAGAGTAGCCACATCCACCCCCTGAATATCTTTTTGGGCACTGATGATATCATACGCATACCTATCGTTTACTGGATCACCACTATTCCAACGATAAGTAATCCCTCCTTTATACGTTGGCCAATAGTCACCTGACCAAGGGTCTTTCTCCAGAGAACCACTCATAGGCAGTTCTTCCAGATTATTAGTATAGCTATATTCTGATTTCATAAAATCCCAGCCCATTTGCCTTGGATCGTTTCGTATATTCCAGGCTTCATCCAAATTTGAATTTCCAGATTGCTGGCAGGCGGTCGTTAATACAAAAGAAGTTGTAAGAAGTGTAGTCAGAAAAGTTCGATTCATTTCGGTCTCTAGGATGTAGGGTTATAGTTGCATTTCTAAATTATTAGCTCATCAAACTAATGATATACATAGATGAAAGCTTCTAGAATTAAATGATCGAAATAGCTTATGCAAGCTTCAAGCCATTACAGCAGAAATCATTATCGAAACTTAAACCATTCAGTAAGAACCAGATAACGTTTACAATTTTAATTCGGAGTCTATATCAATGGAGGGTAAATTATTATTGGATCTACCTTAGCCGATGTCTATGAGGAGATGAAAACTGAAAACAACCAATGCGCCTCAGTCATATATCTCAATAAAAATAAAGCCTTCAACTGATGTCTACCGTCACTTAATTAGCGTAACCTGCCTAAACTTGTTAGTAAACTGATTTTTCTGACCAAATACTGATCATTGTTTTCCTTTTAGTCAGTATCGTAAAAAAAAACACAATATAGTTATCTCCTTAAAAGGGCGTATATTTTGCATCTGAATAGCAAACTAATTGATTTAAAAATGAATGAGGCATTAATGCGATTGTGGATGACATTACCGTGGCTGATTTTAGCAACTTTAAATAATGGTTGTCAGATAAGAAGTGGGCGTCAACTTCCTACTTTAAACAAATCCCCAGAAAACTCTGGTTCCGACCAGCAGCAAAATACTAATTTATTATTTACCTTCCAAATCAATGATGAAACTGATTCATTTGGGGGCACTGGCGGTGGCCTTTTTGGCTCAACTAAAGAGGAAGATAACCTATTTAATCACATAAAAAATCAAATCGATCAGGGAAAAAGTCCTGGAGTAAGTAAGTTAAGAATCCTTAAAGAGTCTATTATGGTTGGTGGTGTTCTCGACTACAGAATAGCACAAATCTATCAAAATGATTCCTTTGCAGCTTATCCTGCGGACTACACTTCTGAAAAGACTGGTTTCGTTGCAGGAACTGACGAGGAGGGTTTACCAGACAGGAGAGAAGAAGAGGGTGAAATTTTAGACCTCCAAAGTGAATTATTCATTAGAGCGGAGATCTGCCAAATCAATATTAATGTGACTAATGGCAATAGCGGTGTTTACATATCAGGCATAAAACTATATACAGATTCACAAACGACCTATGGCTATGGCAACCAAGACTGCAAGGCTTTTAAACACTTTGCTACCGATGAATTTGAGGTCCTCGATGAGGAAGGCGATAAACAAGTGGTCAGATATTCACAAAGGCCTGAAAATAACCCAGTAAAACAACAGGTAGATGTCACCTACGAGAAATTCATTTATGATGCCCGCAATGACGGCTTTATAGCCGGCATCAAAGGCCGGGCTGGTCATGTGATCGACGCCCTTAGTTTCGTTACTGTTTCATGGCAAGAGGTTTTACCAGAAACAACCAATTGCCCCACTGATTCATCTGAAAATAACATTATTGCTGAATCAGATTTCGTCCCGTCAGAAGACTGTATGTTTTTTACAAGTCAACAACGAAACAAACCATTATACATAGATAATGACACATCCTATAATAACGCTTACTGCCAGCAGGGTAATTTAGTCAATATTCCTTCATGTTACAAGAAGAACGATTGAGGCGTTAAACAGCGATTCTTATATCCATCGCTAACATTAATAAAGCAAAAAAGCTCCCTAAAAAAGGGAGCTTCTACCATCACATTCTACATTCTACAACTATCTGCTCTTTATATCGTCAAGCACACCTTCAAAAACAGTAACCACATTAGAAGGATTATCTCTATATTCTGACATATGAGCTCTCATCTCGTCCACTCCCATATTTTTGATTCTGTGACATGTGTTCGGATGAGATCTGTCCCCTCTTGGAGGGACGCTATCACTTGACATAGCTTCACCACATTCCACTAATGTGCCTTCGTTTCTTTGTAACTCAGCCATCCAGAATCGAACCGCCTCTTTTACTTTAAATCCTGCTCGATGTAGCAGTTCTAAACCGACTTCATCGGCTTCATCTTCTCGCCAGTTATACATTGCATCTTCATCACCTTTAAACTCACCTTTAATACGATCTGTGATATACTGGGCTTCCTGGATAGCAGTTTGAATACTGACGTCATTAGCTAAAGCCACAAATGCATTTTTTCTCTGATTCCAGCTTTCTATGAAGGCGGCATCCCTCGTTTTTAGTGGTTGTTCACTCAACTCAAATAATTTGGCTACATCAGCTTGTCTGGCAGCTGCAAAAGCACATTCAAAGAGTGTTTGAAAGGGCTCTGGTTTCTTCTTGAAACTAATGAGGACACTGGTAAGCCTACTTTGGGCTTCACGGACTTCTTGCGAATAGCCTAAGACATCTTGAAAAAACATATCATCTAAATCTCGGTAGTCAGCACTGTCACAGAGGCTACCGATTTCAGCAAATCGTTCCTCACTGACAATTTCAGAAAGTCTTAGATTAGGTGAAACATTATCAGATTCATGAGCCATTAAAATATGGACCATTTCATGAGTTAAAATCGCAGCTACCTGAGCATCATTGGCAGCATTTTTGAGCATCTGGATCCCAAAATAAATATTGCCTGTTCTGGGTACTGAATAAGCGTTGCTTTCACCTAATTCAACGACTTCAAGACAAAGATTATTATAGGCTAACTTATCGGTAAAAGGACTCATCTTTCCTTCTGCTAAGAGACTATTGGTCACATTGGTCGTGATCAATGACCCAAGATCCTGCAAATACTTTGTAGCTATATTAAGCTCGGATATCTTATCCATAGGTGCAGGCACTTCCCCATATTTGCATTGTTGAATCATAGAGTTTGTTCCATCCCTCCTAAGCTTCGACCAATCATGTTTTAATTCTGATTGTTTACTGGGGACACAGGCGGTTAGAAATACTGCTAAAATGCTAGGGTATAATCTCATTCTCAACTCCTTTTGGATTCCTTGACTCTTGAGTTCTGCAATCAGAACCTCATAGTGGGCGAGTATTCATTTTTCATTCCAAAAAAGGGTGATTATCAGAAATTGCAATAACTATTGTTTACATAGTAAGAAGTGGGTATAAGGCTGGGTTAAAAGACAAATTCCTGCCAACTAGTTCCACATAAATAGCTTAAGTTTTTGGGTATATGGAGGTATTAAATCGATACGATGTCTTGTTTAATAACATTGTAACTTCCTTGTTCAGTCAGAAAATTTTTTAAAAGATCAAATAACCTTAACGATCAAATGTTGAAAATAAAATCATCGAAGTCATTCATGATTGATAACAGGCAGATGATTATTATCTATGATTTTATGAATGTATCGATGTCGAAATAATAAAATGCCTTTCCAACCAATTAATGACGACAAGTCAAAAAATAAAACTCTAATTTCACTCATTAATTTGAAGAACAGCATTCCACTCAGGAATTACCGATCATTCCGGGTAGAAATTATTTCGTATCTAGATGATTGAGCAACCGCATTTTATCTGCATTTATCGCACCAGCTGAAATCCACTCACTTCATTGCGATCGTAATGAAATTGATTAGACTTTATAAATACACTATATTTCTTACCCTTATCAACCTCGTGAAGCAACCACGCAGTATCAATAAATACCATCAGACTTTTTTGAGTCCAACCGTAACAGACGGCCATAGCCAAAGGTTCTTTCATAGGATGAGCTTTAGCTTTAGGATAGATACTGTCAATATAATCTTCTCCACTATTAGGTTTCATACCATGATCACCTGAAAATCTAACCGTCACCGTCGGTATTTCTCCTTGATCGCAGCTCACCATTGAGAAACAATCCGGAACCCCAACGATATCAGGAGCTCTTTTATATTCCAGTTCAATCCCTTCCAGTGATGCCGGACGAGGACGGCATATGCTTTCAATATGGACCATGTAACTGGAGGTCAAGTCCCCTTCCTTAATGGCTTCAAAGGTCTGGCTCGTAGTATTATCTTTTAGTTTATCCCATGAGGTTTCATTCTGGTGATAGACCCCTTTATTGATTTTATCTTTGATCATAGCAGTGGCATTGATACTAGCCATCCGTCTGGCATCCAGCTGAGTACTCTTATTCATACTGCTCTGGGTTCTGATAACGCCAACCAAAGCCAAAGCCATAATACCCATGCCGGTCAGGACCGACGTCAGGGTCATACCGCTTTGCTGTTTTAACGACAAGTGCTCCATCATCGTAACCTTTTCGAAAACTTTTCCCAATGAGACCCAAGATTGAAACAACTAATAAGGTCTATCCATGATGTTCTAAAAAAACCTCAAATACCAAGATTTAGGAGGTTGTCGAATGAATATCAAACACCAGTAGCCCACCGCCATCTTGATCGGTGGAAGCTGTTAAATTCTTAAAATATATTCAGATAATATTTATCGATATACCAAAAATAGGTTAAATTTATGTCGCTACGCCCAGTTTTATACAGATAGTCAGCCAACAACCTGATTTGTTTACTTTAGTTGAAATTGTGTGATTCTTACCTATTTTGCTGGATGAAAAGAGCAAAAAACCAACACCTCAAGCAATTGTTTCGATAGATCTTTTGGCTTTTTTTAACAATCCCTCAAGTACGCGATTCTGCAGGCCGATCTTGAATTTATCTTGCAGGCAGGGAGAACAAAGTATGGGCTTGTCCTTATTTAGTAGGCATACAAATATCAAATCCGAGCGAGGAGGAGCAAGTCTCCTTATAGTCGCTGCTCTGGGTATTTCTGCGGCCATGTACACAACCCAAAAATTTAAAACCGTATCTCAGCGGCAAAACGTAACCAAAGTTTTGAAAATGAAAACTGACCATGATAAAGCTAACCGCCAAGCTTTAAAACGATTTACTGCATATGCCAATACTCTTGAATCTATGGATCAAATCCCTGACACCTCCACCTGGGAAGTATCTCACATCGCAGCTATCAATGAGGATCATCTAAAATCCCTATACGAAGGAAAACGAAAAGATTTTCCAGGAAAACAAAAAGTAACCATTCGAGTGAAAAGACGCAATGCGGCAGAAGGTCTGATTTTGGTCGAAGCCTCAAGCCCAAAAAAGATGGATCATCCAGTAACCCAAGAAGCCATGGTTAATTTCGATGTTCTACAACCACCTGTCACTGCGCCACCGGCAAATCCAAAGACATGTGCTGACTTTCACAAATCACCGCCGAAAGAAAATTATAAGGTGATTAATATTGATGCGAAAAACCTAAAGAAAAAGACTTTGAGAATAAATGCGGAATTCGCATTTATCAATATCACGGCAAAAAATAGAATCAAAAAGCTAGATCTATACCTAGCAAATCCTAACGGAAGATACTGCGTAACAATCAATTCTAAGAAATTTAATCGTTCTTCGATTCGGGTTGCTCCTGGTGCTAAACTTGCGGAAGTAGAAATCAACACCAGGAAAATGTTTAAAAGTAATGTATCGGCTAACGATATCGATATCGATGCCTCGAAGAAAATCAGAAAATCAGCCATTACCGGTAATAATATTAAAGTACGCGGCAAGAAGATTAGAAAAACTAAAATTAAGGGTAAAAACCTAAAGATCAAAGCCAAGCATATCGGCAAATCGAAAATTAAAGGCAAGAATGTAAAGATCAGTGCTAAAAACATAAGAAAAACCAAGGTTCGGGCTAAAAATGTTAAGGTCAAGGCTAAAAACATCCGTAGAGTTAACATTAAAGCTAAAACCGTCAAGATTAAGGCCAGAAGAAACATTGGTAAAACAAAAATCAAGGCCAAGAATGTCAGGGTAAAGGCTGAGAAAATAACTAGAAAAACGTCAATCAGGAGCAGCAATGCGAATGTTAAGGCAAAAAAGAATAATGGC
Source organism: Pseudobdellovibrionaceae bacterium (assembly GCA_002725955.1). Taxonomy (GTDB): domain Bacteria; phylum Bdellovibrionota_B; class Oligoflexia; order Oligoflexales; family Oligoflexaceae. The sequence goes on along the minus strand of PBRN01000252.1, from coordinate 10,085 downwards.
CGGATTAATGGTAAAAAGCAGAACAAAAGATCAAAGAAGAACAAAAGAAATAGATGGCGCTAAAATATAATCTAGTTTTTTCGTGTAACCACCGGAAACTTAAGAATAGGTAATCAACATCATGACCAATCTATTAAAAGACAATCAAGGTTTCTCGATGCTCGAAGCTCTTATTAGTACAAGCGTCGTCATTGGGCTTGCATTAGTCATCGCTAAAACTAACGTTGTCAGCGACAAAACTAATAAAGCGCTAGAGCTTAAAAATGATAGCGCCGACATCGGCAAAAATATGATTTTACAAGTGGCAGAACTGGTAGATGAATCCCTCAAGGAATCTTGCCAGAATACAGATATCCATACTTTTTTTCCAACGGTCGCAAGCCGTTCTGATAATCAAACATTTATTAAAGCATGGAAACCAGAAATATACGAAGGCGAGCTTAAAAGATGTCAGAAACCTCGTCTGGGTAATTCTCAAAATCAATTCTACTTCTGTCTGGAAGTAGGCAGTAGCAAAGATATGAGCACCAGCTTAAATAAAGATAATATGGTAATCGAAATTGCTGGTCAGTTTGAAAATGCAGCCGATTCACAACCGATCAACTGCAATCAGTATATCACTAGTTTTGAGCCTGCTTCCATTACGTACCTGTACACAGTTCACAAGCAGAAAAAAAACAGGCAGGGTAAGAATATAAAATCATCTTTCAATGGAACTTACTATGCGCAGAAACATCATTAACGAATTAATCGTCTAGAGATCAGTACATTTAATTTTATGTAACATGTAAACAGCGAAGGGAAAAATTTTCAACTTAAACGAAATGTTTTAAAAGAAAAGGATAAATATCTACAAAAGGGCATCCTACAGGCTGGATGCCCTTAGTTTTTATTAGTCTACAGGTGGGGCAAAGCTAGTGAGATTAATACCATCCACGGCAGCTTTATATTCTGTCATGTTTGGAATACGTCCCAAAATAGCCGAAAGCACCACTACAGGAGTGGAGGCTAACAATGATTCCCCTTTCTTTTCGTTCGAATCTTCCACCACACGCCCTTGAAAGAGACGAGTTGAGGTAGCCATTACCGTGTCACCCTTCGCAGCTTTTTCCTGATTACCCATGCAAAGGTTACAACCAGGTCGCTCCAAATACATCATGTTTTGATACTCAACCCGAGCGGCATTCTTCGGTGCACTATCATCAAACTCGAAACCAGAGTACTTCTGGAGTATTTCCCAGTCACCTTCAGCCTTTAATTCGTCAATAATGTTATAGGTTGGCGGCGCGATGATTAACGGAGCTTTAAACTCAACCGTACCATGTAGTTTCTCCAGGTTGATCAGCATTTGGGAGAGAATTTTTAAATCACCTTTGTGAACCATGCAAGAACCCACAAAACCAAGGTCTACCTTTTTCTCACCTTCATAGTAAGAAACGGGTCGTAAGATATCGTGAGTATAACGCTTAGAGACATCTTCATTATTTACATCGGGATCAGCGATCACCGGTTCATCAATCAGATCTAAATCTACAACGAACTCGGCAAAGTATTTGGCATTGGCATCGGGCTTCAACGCCGACTGTTCACCGGACTTTATATCTGCAATTCTCTTATCTGCCTTTCCGATAAGACCTTGAAGCACCTTAGCATGATTATCCATACCTTTATCAATCATGATCTGAATACGACTTTTGGCAATCTCTAAAGATTCAATAAGAGTTTCATTCTGAGAAATACAAATAGAAGCTTTCGCCTTCATTTCTGCGGTCCAGTCCGTAAAGGTAAAGGCCTGATCTGCTAGTAATGTACCCAAGCTTACTTCGATGATCCGTCCCTGGAAAACATTATCTCCAAACTTTTTCAACATTTGCGCTTGAGTCGCATGAACAACATCACGAAAGTCCATATGAGGCTGGAGTTTACCCTTAAAAGTTACTTTCACTGATTCAGGAATCGGCATAGAGGCTTCACCAGTGGCCAAAGCAAGAGCTACAGTTCCGGAATCGGCCCCAAAAGCAACACCTTTAGACATCCGAGTATGTGAATCACCCCCAATGATAATGGCCCAATCATCAATGGTAAGATCATTAAGAACCTTGTGAATCACATCAGTCATCGCATGGTATTTGCCCTCTGGATCTCGAGCGGTAATCAGACCGAATTTGTTCATAAACTTCATTAATTTCGGTATATTAGCCTGCGCTTTGCGATCCCACACCGAAGCGGTGTGACATCCTGATTGATAGGCCCCATCGACAGTAGGCGATATCAAGGTTGCTGCCATGGACTCCAGTTCTTGCGAAGTCATCAAACCAGTCGTGTCCTGAGAACCAACAATATTAACTTTGACCCTTACATCAGAGCCAGCGTGTAAAACCTTACCTGCTTCCACATCCATGGCATTCTTATTAAAGATTTTTTCAACCGCAGTTAATCCCTGTCCCGCATGAGAAATTTCTTTAGAAGTGGCGAAAGCAGACTTTAAAGTTCTCCCCAGAGTCTCCGCAGCAAAACCCTGCAGTTTTTTACCAAAGACCACCGCATAGGATCCACCAGCCTTGATGGACTCCAGTTTTTGCGGCGTCAACGCCGAAGAAATATCCACCAGCTCTTTATCGCCGTTGTAGAGTTTTTTCTTTTTAGTATTAATGGTCAGAACGGTTCCGGTTGCTACCGAGTATGCCTGCTCCAAGATAGGGTCGCCATTTTTATCTAAAACGGCATTGCCAGCAGCATCTAGCTTTTTCACCCAATTCTTTAAATCGATCCCAATCCCACCAGTCACATTTACTGTGGTCAAAAATATCGGGGAAATACCATTAGTACCACCCACAATGGGAGCTATATTGACAAAGGGCACATAAGGACTGGCCTGCTTACCTGTCCATAACGCCACATTATTCACCCCCGACATTCTGGAAGACCCTACTCCCATAGTGCCTTTTTCAGACAGAATCATAACTCTGGTATCAGGGTGCTGTTTTTGTAGATCACCAATTTCAACCTGAGCCGCTTCCGAGATCATACATTTGCCATGTAGTTCCCGGTCTGAACGAGAATGAGCCTGATTACCGGGAGAAAGCAAGTCGGTGGAGATATCACCTTCGGCAGCCACATAGGTCACCACTTTAATTTCTTCTTCCACCTCGTGAAGCTTTGTGAAAAACTCTGCACTAGCATAGCTTTCCAGAATACCCTTAACGACTTCATTACCTTGTTTAAATGCATCTTTTAATCGCTGGGTATCTGCTTCATACAAGAAAACTTGAGTTTTAAGAACTTCCCCCGCTTCCTTGGCAATCGCAGCATCAGTTCCTAATGCTAAATCCAGCAACGCTTCGACAGAAGGGCCACCCTTCATATGAGATAGCAACTCGAATGCGAAAGAGGGTGAAATTTCATCTACCACATACTCACCCAGGATAATTTCTTTCAGAAATTTAGCCTTCTCAATTGCAGCACTAGTAGTACCCGGAAGGGTATTATAAATGAAAAACTGGAGTGAGTCCTTGCGGTGCTCGTTTTTCGTATCCTTTATTTGGTTTATAATCTCTTCGGTAAGTGCGGAATCATCAATTGGCTTTGGTTTCAAACCTTCCGCTTTCCGTTCTTCAATTTCTTTTAGATATTCGGTGTAAAAACTCATTGCTCTCCACAACTTCGTAATGGCTTGGCGCCCCGTTGATGTCTACTACTACCCTATAGCGAGACCACTATATCATTTGGTCGGCTTTTTATTAACAAATATTTAACAAATATAGAAGACGCTAGTTTACCATCGGAAAACGCTTACAACCTTCGATGTATTTGGCGTGCCAAGCCGATATAGGTGTTACAACCGATGGGATATGACTACTACAAATGCCATAGATTTAACTACGAACCATTGGCCCGAATAAATTAATGAGTATCGATCATAATTCTGTGATCCTATCGAGTCCAGCTTTCAGGCTATGCCCATTCATCAGGCCCCACTCAAGAATCTAGCGGAATGCCCAAAACATACATGGCGCTATATTTGCATAACTCAGACTGTATCTATAGCTTCATACAAACCTAACTGGCTCATTAACTAACTGGAATTAAATGTGGTTTTTCTGACCAAACCCTACCCAGACCTCAGACTTTTACTGATAACTACTGTCGTCGGGATGGCCGCCTGTAAACCCATGACCAATTCAAAGCCTGACGTTGCTTTCGATCCGGCGAAATTCATAAGCTGTCGCTTTCAAAAAAGTCCTTTGTCCTTCATGCCTTTGCGGGTAGGAGCAGCCAGCAGCACGGTATTAGGGCAAGGAGGGCAGATGAGTTCTAACCTGAAACTAGATTTTCTCGGTCAGCGGATCGTAAAATCCAAAAAAGCCTTCTGCATGGATAACAGCTGTCAGATCACGTTATTAGATGACTTGAGCGCACAAGTAAATGTGCCCGGCATTGCTGGCCGACTCGACCTTCGCTACCGGAAGGTGAAAAGACCTGACGGCAGCTGTGCTCGCAAATATCGGGTTGGTCTTGAATTAGCCGATCTATGCATCGATGAAGTCCTAGAGGCATCCTTAACCCTAGGCTATGAGGTGGTGGAAGAGGCAGGTGAAATGACAGGACAACTAAGCGGTAATGGAATGATCCGCGCAGGAATGCCCCTATTATCCATTGCAGCAGCAGTGGATGAGTTCGGCATTACTCCAATAACAGTGATCACTGGTAAAGGCATCCAACTGGGCCCTATCAATAAAAATAGAGAGATCGGTCCTATGAAAATGATTTCATGGGATGAGGTAAAATCTAACTGCGGTGACTTTCTTGCCAGCAGATCTATTTGCAAAAAGTAAACTACAAGTAGATCGCTCTCATCATTTTTTCTGAGACAGCACTAGTAACTGCCTGAGACAGAATATACGATCTACTTACTACCTATTGATGACCAATATTGGCTGTTAAGATAGCTTTGCAAGGTACTACCAGCCTTGGCATCACCGAGTAATTGCCAGCGGAACCAAGCCACCCCAGAGGATTTTGCCCAATTGTGAGGATTAAAGTGTGTCGCTCCATTCGCCTGGTACCAATAGGTTGTCGTATTCAGCTGGTTAAAACCCCAAGCAACCCACTCGTCAGAAACAACGGTATCGTCTGATCCAGAGAACATAAAAATCGGCGAATTAATTTGAGGATACTCACTCTGCCATCCATCGCGGTTCATACCGTGAGCAGGTTGAATAGCATGAGCGGTTAACTGACTATTAGGCCACCTGCTCTCCCCTTGGTACAAACAGGTGATAGCTGCCGCCCCACCTTGGGAGTGACCAGTAGTACCTATTTTCGTTCGATCAGCAATTGCAGAAAATTGACTCATCAGTGTATTAATCGCAGCAACACATTCATCCCCCGAACCCGTTTCAGTGGATTCGTAACACCCAACCACAAAGCCATGACTGGCTAAATGAGTGTTGATACTAGTATAAAAACCACAGGTAGCCCCCGTCCCATTATTAAAATGGATCACTGGTGCCTTACAACCTGATGGCAAATTAGTGGGAGTATATGTATTAACCATTCCCACGCGACCAGTGGCCACTTGATACGGACCACTCACAGTAAAGTCATAGCTGGCAGTCTTCAAACAGTTTGAAGACGTTTCATCTCTACCTTGGTCAAGGTTTTCCTCAAGATCGCGACGACTCTGCTCTTCACTCAGTTCATTTTGTTTTTGCGTTAGTTCAGGTTCTATCGGAGAAGCTGAAGGTTGTCTTATCGGTGCTCTCAGATTGTCTTGCCATTGCGTTCTGCTTCTGCACGAGTTTAATAGGATTATCCCTGCAACAACGCATAACAAGAGATTTATTTTTTTGTACATAAATACATTCCTTGAGTTTGTTGTTCATCTTGGTTAGGTATGTAGCCACTTTAAATCTGCAAATTTCGCACCCAAGGTGAGCCATTTCCCCAACCTGCAGGGGGATTATATTTAAAATGTAAAATAACAGTGGTCTACATCTCAAAAACGGTTTGGAAATGGTTATATATGGATAAACTGTGCTTAAAATTTCACGGGACCCATAACTCAATTTCGTTAACAACAGCCAATCAGCGCCTAGAATTACTCTAGTATGAAATGTATAGAGTTTTGCCGGTGTCTTCTGAAGTAGCAAGCAAGCTAAGACCAGATGGGTTCAGTCGCATTTTTTTGTTGAGTATAATGAACGTGATTTAGCTCTAAAAAGATCTTCAAAGCCTAAGTACAAAAAAATAAATGGAGCTAATTTATATTGTGCTATAGTTGGCGATGATTCACTTCCGGAGAATCAGAAGGTCAACTTTGAAAGACTTGATCTCAATAAGGCTGGATTCAAAATACGAGACGATCAGTCTTGCTCAATCAACTGGAATAGAGAATCCAAGTCCGACCACACTTTCCTTGGATTTTGAGACCAGAAGATTAAATGCGCCAGGATATATTCATACCATAGCCTGCTATGAAGGCTGATTTGATTAATTCTCCACCATACCACAAGACACTCCAGCCTGAGGCCATACCAATATCGAAGTTTGGTGTGATCGGGTATTGAAAACCTAGCTTACCACCAATACTAGGTAACACCCGATCGGCTGCAACAATATCCCTACCAGTACCCACTGTTTCGGGGATAGCAATCCCAACCCCAAACGAACTAATCAAGTATTTACTGCGCAAAAGATACAGAAAATGCCCTCTTTTAACCGTGGCTCTCAGAAAGTGATACCGTAATGAACCAGCCCCTTTAGAGATGACTTTATCTGCGGTCCCAGTAAATGCTGAGTCACTCTGCCAGCTACCGACGGGAATCGATAGATACTGAAACCCGAGATCAGTATAATTTTCACTACGGTTGTGGCCCTCGACATTAGCGTAAATGTCAAAACCATAGACTGCACCAGTTTGAGAAAACTGGCAGTCAGCAGCAGCACAGTTTTTCTGCTCCGTAGCATAATAACTCATCCCCGGCTTATAGCCACCAAAGCTTTCCACTCTATAGGAACTTGAACCGGCGGTGGGAGGCAATGATTTAGCTACACACAGACTCCCAAAACCGAAATTGCAATCCGTATTTAATTCTGCCGCACCCTGGGAATAACCAGTAACTGCCCATAACAGAAACACAGCCATAGTAGCCATTCTTCGAGTCATTTTGTTCTCCTATAAATCTTTGCCGGTCAGACTAGGGCAGAAGGGGATCAATCTCAAGCGAAAAAGCCGAGGAGAAACACTTTGGGAGCCTAGTTATTTTAGCTATGGGGTTACTTTGGAGTACCTAAAGATTAAAAACACCTATGTTTGAGATGCGAAATCTAAAATCCCATTAAAGCTTTGGGTCGGCGAACCTGAACCAAGCCGCATCAAAGAACTGTATGATTCCTCAGCATGATATATAGCCGCTTAACTATCAAAAACGATTTATTGGCATAAATAGTTAATAGCTTGAAAGTTAATAGCTTGAAAGTTGGTGCCCTCAAGGTTACATTAAGAGACCTTCATCTTATTAAACAAGAGGTTCTCTATGGCTGATAAACCCATCTATTATGACTTTCTGGGCCACTGGGTTATGATCCCTGAGAGTTGCTCTTATGATCAGGGAGAGCCTCCTACGGCAGCTAGCTGCTATATTGTGGAATCAGATGGTCAGGTGCGCTTCATTATGGAATGGACTGATGCTGGCGGCAAAAAAGAAGAAATTGAATTTGCCGGTATTCCCAACGGGGTACCCACTCCTTTTAACGGCGGCGACCTAGCTGACGAAATGACGATCACCGCCGTATCGCCAAGAGAACTAAACTCTGCTGCCTTCTTTCAGGGTAGAGAACTGATGATAGCGCAGAGACAACTGGACGAAACAGGCCAAGCTATGAGGATCACGCAGATGGTACGCCTACCTGATGGTCAGCAAATAGCTAATGTAGCAACCTATCAACGCATGCTCCACCACTAGCCTGATCAGATTTCATAAAATCAAATAGATTGTACCTGGATCGATGTAACTACCTAAAGCAAAATCAATCCAGACTTTATATCTTATCAAGATAAATTATTTTGCTTAGTAGTTACTACCTGTTTAATTCTGATCAGATATGAAGGTGTTTAATCATCTTCTTCAGGAACATCTTCTGTAGCTGGTGCTTCCGTCGATGGTGCACCATTCAACTCCTGAGCAAGAACCCGTGCCGAACCAATATTTAGGTCTCGCATCGTAACAATCATTCTTTCGGGATCAATCCGATTCAACATAGTCATCTCGGAGATGAAGACAATGATTGAACCATCTCCTTTTTCATTTTGCATTGTGAAAGCGATACTTTTTGAGGAAGCATAAAATGGATTCTCGGACGCATCCAGCAGGTACTCGGTAGTTAAAGTGATATCGTGCACTCGCTCATCAAGAAGGTAATTGTTAACCTCAGTGCGTCGCTGGTCGAAAATACCTGCTCCATTAGCGTTTATGAGATCATAGTTCAACACGATAGTACGAGAACTACCTCCTCCTGGAAAATTCACCTTGTTTTCAATATCAATAGTCAATTCTGAATTACCTTCATTGATACCGTCCCCAAAGTACTCTTGGATCGTCTGTGCTCCGACATTTGCTGGATTTGGATTTTTAATGGCTACGGAAAAGGCAAATAGCATCCGAGTAACCTCATTAGAGGGGTCGTTTAAAACAGTTTCTACAGCTGGATCGCCAATGCCATTATATGGAGAAGCAATCAATTGATCAAAACGTTCATTAGGTTGCTTACCTTTACAAACGATCTCAAACAATTCTTTGAAATCTGTCTTGCCTGGAGCATTCGCTCGTCGAAGCCCTTCACTACAAGCCAGCTGTTTAAGAGGCAACGGAGGTGCTGCTGTTTCAGCTTTCCGAGAGAAAGCATCTTTGTATGACTCCTGACTAAGGCCAGAATTTTTATTACCTTCTTTAAAATCCGATTGCTCACAGGCAATAAGACCAATGATCACAAATAGGTAAAATACTGACGTTGATAGTCTGATTAAAGCCTTCATCGGTACCTCTTTTCTATAGCGCTGACGTTTTCATCTAACGTTTTGCCAGGCTCGTTCTTTTCAATTGGATTTCAAATGTATTTTTTATTTACGCTGCAATAAGTGGTCCATTATAACTATCCAATTTCACACATAGCCGTTGCACCACCTTTGAGTAATAATTTATGATTGAATAACTAACTTATTGAAAACATTGTTGTCACTACTTTAGTCATATATCTAATCCTTAGACATCTAAAGAAATCCGTGCAGACTCAAGATATAAATTAATGATAACAGACACTTAAGTGACCACCCTCTTTAAGATAACAAAGCCACCAACATTGTGTGATGCCGTTATTATCAATACTTATCAATGTCTTTTTGTTGGTGTGCTATTTGCATCATTAGGGAACGATCCAAAAAAAATATTGATTTAGAGACATGCAATTGGAATCGATGCATTGTCAAGAATATTGCTCTGGGGTGAGATGACATGAAAATGATTTTTGCAAAAATAATAATTTTGATAGTTATGCTTACCGCTTGCGAAAGTGGAAATTTTCAAGATTCTCGAAGTAGCTCAACGCCATCAGGTCAACGGGTATCAGAAAACGACGCACAAGAGACAACAATCCCAGGACAAAGATCAGTTCCCCGCACCGAAAAAGGTGCTAGTGACATGCAAACTTTTTGTCAATATAGCATAGCGCTTATGGAGAAAAGTCCGCAAGATATGGCAAGTAATATCGCTTTGCTCTGTAACGGAGACCAACCGACCCCACTATCAGAGCAGCTTGTTTCATCACCCTGGCAAGGGACCGGACCAAAGCAGTTTTCCATCATCGAGAACCGAGAGGATACCGACACAATTACCAGCTACTATTCTTTGGCTTATGCTGTTATTTTAAATGGCTCACCAGATAAAGCTCTGGTTTACGAAGAAGCCAATGTCGAAACGCCTTATGCTGGTGAAGTATTAGCTATTAATTCTGTGTTTCTTGATCCCCCAGCAAACAAAGGTGATGCCTACACCGCTTTTACTATTCAACAAAATACTATCGTCGAT
>PBRN01000251.1 GCA_002725955.1 Pseudobdellovibrionaceae bacterium | reverse complement strand
AGATTCAATAATTTTTTTATAGAAATACACTGACAGGAGAACGAACTGGATAGTATGTGACTATAACTATGAACTTTTTACTAGAGCATTTAGTCAATTAGCTCTATGATTCATTTAGACTCAAATCGGTAGCAATTAAGAACGAACAGAAAGTTCGATAGAGTATGAAATGGATCAAGAAACACTCGACAATCTAATAGCACTTCTTAAGAAGAGCCTGACCGAAACCAAGATCATTATTAAACAGCTTGAAGAACAAAGTAAGCCTATCGCACCCGATAATGCAATCGGACGCCTTAGTCGCATGGAAGCTCTGAATACTAAGACAGTATCTGAACAATCACTGAATGCCGCAAAACTAAAACTCAACAAGCTGATTTTCGCACAAAAACAGTTAGACAATGGGGATTATGGTTGTTGTATAGAATGCTCTGATGAAATACCTTTGGCTAGACTAGAATTAATCCCTGAAAGCACTCATTGTATGAACTGCATTGATAAAAGCTCCAAAAAAACTTGATTTCGGCATAAGTTAGTTCAACAATATAAATCTGAATAAAGAATAACAGGAAAGCAGAATATGCAAAATATAATTATCCATATCATAGCTACTATAGCCATTAGTTCTTATGCCAATGGAACTACATTATCTTTTAACAGCGACAATCAGGTGCAATGGATTGGTAAAAAATTAACAGGATCACATAGTGGCACTATTAAACTCAAGCAAGGCACCATCGACATTCAAAACAAAAAGATAGTTGGTGGAAAGTTCATTATCGACATGTCAACGATTAGCTGCGTCGATATTCAAAATGCAGAATACAACCAAAAGTTAGTCAACCATCTAAAAGATAAAGATTTCTTTAACGTGCAAGAATTTCCCGAATCAACTTTTATTTTCAAAAAGGCAACAGGAAAGAATGATCAACTACAAATATCGGGCGTACTTGAAATAAAAGGAAAAACATACCCTGCAAACATAGATGCTAAACTTGAAAATCAAAAATTTTCTGGCAAGCTAATCTTTGACAGAACTAAATGGGGTATTGAATATCATTCGGGATCTATTATCGATCCGAAAACTCTAGGTAATAAATTAATCTACGACGATGTTCAGCTAAACTTCGAGCTCATCGCCACTAGAATCATAAATTGAAAGTCAAAATTTAGATTTTAGTTATCAGTACATGAGTGGTCGCCATGGATTATTTTCGATAACTCTAAGTTGCTCATCGAGATCCGAAACTTGCTCCTGCCAAAAACCCATAGTTTCGTACTGAGGAAATGCTCTCTGGAACGATTTATCTTCCCATCTTTTCGAAATCCAAGCATTAAAATGAACAAAACGCAATGCTCGCAAAGGCTCAATGAGTGCTAGAGATTCCCGTGAGAAGTCCCTCATCTGTTCATAACCTTCTAGTAAAAACGACATCTGTTTCAGCCCATGCTCATCACGCCCAGCAATCATAAGCCACAAGTCTTGAACACATTGCCCCATCACCATATCATCAAAATCCACCCAAAAAGGTCCCTGGTCACCCCAAAGTAGATTACCTAAGTGACAGTCCCCATGAATGCGCTGCTGAGGGAATTTTTCAAAAAGAGGTTGTGTTCTATCGCAAATTTCAGTCACAACTGACTCGTAACGCTTTTCAAACTGTATGGGTATAATCTGCTTTTCAAGTAACCAAGATAGACTATTACGACCATAGGTATCAGGGGTTAAATGAACCCGATGTTCAGCATCAGAGACTCCACCAACAGAGTGAAGCCTAGCCAACAAACGACCACACATTTTTAATTGATCCTCATCAAGCTCATATGGTGATCGCCCTCCCACTTTCGGGAAAACCGTATACCAAAGCCCAGTGCTATCATCTAAGTGTAGGGTTTTACCATCTAGAAACGGCTGCGGAGCTACTGCAGGAATTTCATCATCACATAGCTGTTGTAAAAATCTATGCTCATCAAGAATCTGATTTTCATTCCAGCGCCCAGGGCGATAGAACTTCAAAATCCTAAAACGCTCCCAAGGGTGTCTGAGTTTTTCTTCAGTTTCTATTTCTATTTCATAGACTCTATTCTCCATACTATTTAAAGCCAAACACCTACCTGTCGACCTTAAACCAGTAGACCTTTCAAAAGCATCAAGAATCCGATCGGGAGTCAAATCATAAAAAAATTGGGTCTCGGCACCCCATGGAGAATCATTCATGTACGAACCTCAATCATTACTAGTCATGGTATAAAAACACATGTATTTCAGATACTAAATATGCAAAATTTATGCAAAAAAAGCCTTAGGAAGCTGTAACCTATTTCCTATAATAATTCCAGTTAAATCCCTGTCGTGATCGAAATTCAACCTAATATCACTGGGCTTTCACATGATCAATGGTCGGGTAAAAACTAAATTAAGTTGACAATTAAGAGTTAGAACAGTAGCCTCCAAGAAGCTAGAAATCAGTCTTTTCATGATTTTTCTGATTTTCTTATCTGACAGAGAACGTTTCATATAATGAGCAATAAAAGCCAAAAACTGAATCACATGCCGCCTATCATGGATAACTATCATCTCTATGAATGCTGTTATTGTTTCATTAAGTAACCCGTTGGTAGCTTGATTCTATCTTTAAAGAATAAGCCTTCCAGCGACAAAACTGGAAGGCTTTTTTTCTGCAAATAACTGCTAAAGACAGGTGTAAAAAGGTTCATGAAATCTTTGTTCAAAATCATAGTTCAAGAGTTCACAACTGAAAAAGGCCTGTATTTCAAAGAATTCCCACTTACTTATGAAATCTTTGGAGATCCAGTAAACCTTGTAGATAAAGGGGTTTTAGCTATACATGCCCTAACAGGCAACTCAAATGTCTGTGGCGATCAGGGTTGGTGGCAGGATACGATTGGCCACAACAAGACAATCGACCTAAATGAATATTCCGTCATCTGCTTTAACATCCCTGGCAATGGTTATGGTTCTGACGATATCACTATAAATATAGATGAAATGCTCACAAGCAGAGATATCGCTGCTCTATTTATTCGAGGCCTACAAGCCCTAAATATATATAGACTATGGGGAATTATCGGCGCTTCCCTCGGCGGACTCATCACTTGGGAAATAGCAATTCAAAAGCCAGAACTAGCGAAATATATCTTACCTATCGCTGCGGGCCCCATAACTTCTGATTGGGTGAGAGCCCATACTGCGATTCAGGAGGAGATTTTTCTTCACAGTGATGAGCCTCAAAAAATTTCTCGGATGCTTGCGATGATGTTTTACCGCACCCCCAAATCTTTTGAGCAACGTTTCAACGGAGCTTGGAATGAAGGTAAAAATCAGACCGAAATAGAAAGTTATTTGCACTACCAAGGAGACAAACTAACCAAAAGAATGTCACATGGTGCTTACCGCAGAATGAACTACCTTTTAGGATCCCAGATACACCGAACATCCTTGCCAAAAATCGAAAAACGATTGAAGGTAATTAAAAGTAAGATAGTTATGACGATTATCTCATCCGATATACTATTTTCACCAGATGATTTGAAAACAACATGGCAAAAACTAAAGACCATAGGGGTCGATGCTGATCTTCATGAAATTATATCTGATTTTGGTCATGACGCATTTCTCGTAGAGTGGCGACAATTAGACAAAATTCTAAACCCTTATTTTCCTGTAGGACAAAATAAAAATATTATCGATCTTGGCAGGAGTCCGCAGGAAAAAACCGCCGAGTTGTCGGTAACAAAGCAGCCAGAAAATCGGCTTAAGCCGATTCAGGAGGTAGATCCCACCATAACCCGGGGGGAACGGTAAAGGTGGGCCTACCTCCTACCATCCAGATAATTGAAAATCAGACCCTTTCGCCATAGAGATTTTTGCCAAATCCACTTATACTCCCAAAGTTAAAAAGGTAAACAAAGGAAATGTCATGAGTATCAAACAGATTGGACCTTCTGAGCTTCATAGTCTTTTTGAAAGAGATGAAACCATCCAAGTCATTGACGTGAGGACAGTAGAAGAGTTTGAAGATATACGCTGCGCCTATGCCAAAAACATCCCCCTAGATAGCTTCGATCCCACAAGCGTCTTTGGTAATGAGGATATTGATGCCAACAAAGACACCTATATAATATGTCGCAGCGGCAAAAGATCTCAGTCAGCAGCTGAACTATGTGTCGCAGCAGGCTTCACCAAGGTCATAAATGTTGAAGGCGGGACTTTAGAATGGGTGGCCAATGGGTTACCAACTAAAAACGGATAAACCTCTTGGCCTATTGATGATAACAAATGCTTAAGAAGTTGATCCTCACCATTGGCTGGAGTGAGGGACCAAGCTAAGTTCTAGCCAATGGCAATCTAACCTCAAAAGTCGTCCCCTTATCGACAGTGGAGTTTGCGGTTATCGTTCCCCCATGAGCCTCTACCAATTGCTTAGTGATAGATAAGCCAAGGCCAATGCTTGACTCTCCAGCTGTAGGTTTAGTACTTACTTTGCAGAATTCATCAAAAATCACATCTATTTCATCAGAAGGAATTCCTGCTCCTGTATCCTGCACTTGGAGCAGAGCCTGATCACCTGCTTTCTCCAGCTTAATTAAGAGAGTATGATCCGGCCAAGAGTATTTAATACCATTACTAATAAGATTAGCTAATACCTGCCCCAGTCGCCCTGGATCACCTTCAACAATAATTGGCGAAGTTTTAATCTTCAATTTGATCTTTACAGGCTTATTTTCTGCCTGCAAACGATAGTTCTGACATTGTTCAGTAACAACTCCACCCAAATCAATGGGAATCATCTCTCTAATGTATGAAGTAAAATCTTCTTCTCGAGAAAAAACCAAATCATCGGTTAACTTAAGCATGGTATTACAATTTTTTTGTATCATCCCAGGCATCCCTTTTTTCATAAATACTTCAGGGGTCATGTAGCCACGGGTCAGCAAGTCTGATGCTGTTTTTATAACTCCAATAGGATTACGTAAATCATGAACAACACGATTCATAACCCGGACAAACCTGTCACCTGCCTGTCGCCGATTGGTATACTTCAAATGATCCCAGAAACGGACAAAATCTCGGCTTTCTAAAATCCCTACACACATTTCGTCCGCACATAGCAGAAGCACAGATTGGTTGGTCTCAGCCAATTTCCTAAAGGCATCTTCCACCAACATATCGAGTCCGCATATTGACGCTTCTGTCAAGCAAGTTTCAACAGGACATTCAGCTTCTTTGCTCTCAACCAACCAGTGTTTCAAGAAAACATCAGCATTAAAAACACCCAACGGCTTAGATTCTTTATCAACAATCACAGCCAGGCTTTTACCCTCTGCGACCATTTCTTTTGCTACTGACAAAGCTGACTGGTCTGGGAAAACTTTTTTATATTTGGTGTTGATATAATCAATAGCATAAGGACGGTCTAAGTGATCAGATAATACTTTTTGCCACTGATGAATAAAGTCTATCCCAGGTTCATTAAATTGAATTCCCATCCCCACAGGACTCAAGGGACCATCTGGTTGCGCACGACACCAGCGCACGATACCTTTAGACTTGATTTCTTTGCCCTTCCGCAGGGCTTCTATTTGTACTTCAACATCATCACCTGGATTAAGCAACCTATCGGTCTTGAGGAAAATACCTCCTGAGGAAATATTGCTAACTTCACTACCCAAGGATTCCATGCCTTTAATAGACGAGGTTATATTTACATAATTGCTATCTGACTTCGCAGGGGAAAGCCATGATCGAATTTCTCTAGTTTCTTTCAATGTAGTACACCTTAGATTTGGGTTGGATCTCCAGCCAATATATTCTAAATCTAAGCTGCCTAGAGGAATATAGGTAATTCCACCCACTGCAGCCAAATTGTCAATTAAAGTTGACCCTGTTCTGCCTGCAACCATGGCTGGTTGACCTTCGTTAAAAAATCCGCAGAATCATAATTCTCACCTGATCAGGGAGTTAACTGTGAATAGTATAACCATAGACTTGGAATCGGAACTAATTCCGACTTTGAAAGAACACCTGCATAAAGAGTTAGATATCAGGTATTCCAAATCAACCATCAATAAAGGTCAAAGACAGCTCAACACAGCGCCAATTTGGGTGGAGCTGGGCGGTGATGAGGCTCATTCAAGAGTTACCGAAAAAGGTAAAACTTATGAAGTGACCATGACTTTACCATTATTTGATATGGGAGATTACTGCTCGATTCGATGCTCATGCCAAGAAGACAGGTTTATGCTAGAAGAGAATCGCTGCCATCATATGTGGCTCACTCAACAACAGCTATACGACAAGGTGACTAGCCTCGATACCGACGAGTCAAATCAACCTGATAAAATTTTCGCGAATTTTGAAGCTTTCATTGAAAGGGCCGACCACTCCGACAAAGATAGCTTTCAAGAAGAAGCACCGGTCCGGATATCCTGGAGAATCGGCCAAGAACTCAGCCCAACCCCTTATCTGCAAAAAAAATCAGTCATCAAAGAAAAAACTAAGTGGAGTCGGGGACGACCCATGCCATGGAACGAATTACTCGACTCACCGCAATTTTGGGTACATCACACAACGCAACTAGCCGCGGCCCGGATAGAGAGGGCCACAGGTTTTGCTGCAAAGGATCATAAAGTAAATTTTTTCGGCCTACTCCAGGACTTAGCCGGACATGATCTGGTGTTCGACGATGATGGTGAACAACAAGTAAAGGTAGTAGAAGCAAACCTAGGATTAAAAGCAGAAGTTGATGACAAGACCATAAAAGCATTACCACAAATGAACGGCTTCTATAGTGAAAATATTAAAGTTTTTGCAGAACAAGGTATCGCCGTGTATCGGATGGATCCACCCACGGTATTTATTCATGGCTGCGATAAGCAAACCACTGACTTCGTGCTAAGCTTATTAAAACAAAAAGAAGGCATCCCCCTAGAACACAAGGAACAACTACTAGAATATCTGACTAAGCTTGAACAAAAGATCGAAGTCGAAGTTCCCGAGGCAATGGCCCCAGCCAGTACTAACGAACCTTGTAATAAAATATGGCTCCGGTTAACACCACTTGAACCGAGAGGCCTAAAAGTCGAAATGTTTCGCCGCCCCAACCCTAAAGGCCCTTTATATCCTCCCGGAGAAGGCGCTGAAAGCATACTTGATACTCGAATAACCGGTAAACCAGTACGCATGATTCGAGATCTCAGAGGAGAACAACTAGAATGTCGCTCACTCACCTTAAGCCTTGGCTTAGATCGCTATCAAAGCTATCAAGAAAACATGTGGTATCTGCGCGATGATACTCAAGGCCTTGACTTAGTATCTGCGCTCAATAGCTATCAAAACCAAGAGCAGCTAGTGGTCGAATGGCCAAAGAAAAAGAAAAAAATCGAAGTGGTAGAACCTACGGACGATATAAACCTTAAATTGGAGGTAAAACAAGACAATGACTGGTTTGCATTAGACGGCAGTTTAGAGATTGATGGTCAATCAGTTGCACTAAAAGAACTGATAGAAGCCATCAGAAATAAAGTCCGCTATATTCAAATAAAGCCAGGTAAATTCGCCGTTATTTCTGATAGCTTAAAAAAACGTATGCAAACAGTAATGGCTGGAATCACGGATCACAGAAATCAGCTAGAACTCTCTGTGGCCGCCATACCAATCATGGAAGAGCTCAGGGAAGATACCAATATTGAATGGAATAATACCAATCAATGGGAAAAGCTAACTCAACAGTTTCACCTGGCACAGAACATAAATACAGAACTGCCTGCTGGCTTTAACGGAGAATTACGATCTTATCAAAAACAGGGTTACGATTGGCTATGCAGGCTTTGCCATTGGGGGTTAGGTGCATGCCTCGCTGATGACATGGGTTTAGGAAAAACAATTCAGACTCTGGCACTCTTGCTTCGACAGGCACATCGTGGCCCTTCACTTGTCATTGCGCCCACTTCTGTCGTCCCAAATTGGATTAAAGAAGCCCAGAAGTTTGCCCGTGACCTTAATTTAATTAATTACAGAGATCAGAGATCAGCCTGCCTAGACAGTCTCAAACCAAAAGATGTTTTAATTATGTCCTATGGCTTAGCCTTTCGTGATCAAAAAGCATTGAATCAATTAGACTGGAATGTTTTGGTGCTTGATGAGGCTCAGGCTATCAAAAACGCTCAAACTAAAACGGCTAAGGCAATCCGTTCTCTCAATTTTAATTGGGCGCTGGCATTAAGCGGCACTCCGGTGGAAAACAACCCGGGAGAACTCTGGAGCCTGTTCCATACGATTAACCCTATTATTCTAGGTTCATGGGAGAAATTTCGTCATCGTTTTGGGATTCCTATCCAACGGTGGGGCAGCGAACAAGCAGCAGCGGAACTACAGAGACTGGTTCAACCTTTCATACTCAGGAGAATGAAAAAGGATTATTTGCCCGAATTACCTGCTAAAACCGAGATGGTCATGTCAGTTGAACCAAATGAAGATCAGAAACTTTTCTACCAGGCTGTAAGACAAGAAGCACTCGAAAGCCTGGAAGAACAAGAAAATAAAAACCAAGAAGACGAGGAAACAGCAAAAGATAAAAAAACAGAGGCACAGGAAAGAGTTAAAATACTGGGAGCATTGACCCGCCTTCGACTAGCGGCCTGTCACCCTCAGCTCATTGACGATGAGTGGCAAGGAGACTCCGCCAAAATGCAACGATTCATTGAGCTCAGCCAAAATCTTGTCGCCGGCGGGCACAAAGCACTAGTCTTTAGTCAATTTACGAGCCACTTGAGCTTATTAAGAGAGGCTCTCAAAAACTTAAATTTAGAATGCTTGTATCTTGATGGTAGCACTCCTCAAGATAAACGGATGGCAATGGTAAACCAATTCCAAGAAGGTGAAACGCCATTTTTTCTTATTTCCCTTAAGGCAGGCGGAACAGGACTGACGCTGACTGAGGCTGACTATGTGCTCCACCTTGACCCTTGGTGGAACCCGGCAGTGGAAGATCAGGCCACAGACCGTGCTTGGCGGATGGGACAGAAAAAACCAGTCATGGTATACCGGATTGTCACCGAAGGCACGATTGAAGAAAAAATTCTTCAACTGCACGACAGTAAGAGAGATATGGTTAATCAATTGCTGGCAGGTACCAACAAAGCGGGGCAAGTATCGACCAAAGAATTAATGGATTTAATCCGGGGCTAAAGTAATCTAACAATACAGAGGCCTTAACTGCTAGTGGGCCATTAAATACTGCAACAATTAGTCTAATTAACAACGTTTAAGTTTTGCTGTATTGTGGACCAAATCCGATGAATGTAGATCAATATTATTGTGCCCGTGTTCTAGGATGGAACGGATCAAAATAAAGAAAAGGACTTTCAAATGAAACAATTTATAAGTGTGGCAATCACGGCTATGCTGTGGTCAGGGAGCTCGGCATTAGCGATCAACATACCGACAGATGGAACGACAGAAATACCAGCAGCACCGGCGTTTGCTGACGTTGAAATGGCTAACACCTATGATTTCAAGGGCATTCTATCGCTATCAGGATGCTCGGGTAGCCTCGTGCGATTTGATGACAGCGAACCTACAGATAAAGGCCTCGTATTAACAAATGGGCATTGTGTAGAACTTATCAACCCCGACAAAGTAATCATCAATCGTAGGGATAACCGCAGCTTCGGCGTTCTCGACACCAACGCAAAAAAGATAGGCTCCCTAAGAGCATCACGATTACTTTATGCCACAATGACAAAAACAGACCTCGCTCTTTACGAACTGAAAGACAGTTTCGAAGAAATTGACGAGCGTTTTGACATTTCTCCTTTGACGCTTTCACGAGATTACGCCGAAGTTGGCGATGATATTGAAGTCATATCTGGATACTGGAAACGAGGCTATAGCTGCGAAGTCGAAGCTTTCGCCTATTCTCTCAAAGAGGGCGATTGGTTTTTCAAAGATGCTATCCGTTATAGTCGTCCAGGCTGTGAAGTCATAGGAGGAACTTCGGGGTCACCAGTCATACTGCGAGGCACCAGAACAGTGATCGCCGTGAATAACAGCATTAATGCCAGAGGGGGAAAGTGCACACTTAATAATCCTTGTGAGATTTCTGCTGATAACAAAATCACTTATGAAAAAGGCTATGGTTACGCTCAGCAAACTTCCTGGTTATATGGCTGTCGAGGCCAACAACAAATATTAAAACTAGAAAAACCTGGCTGCATCCTACCCAAGTAACAACATCGTCACTGTGATAAACTTTCGCCGAGAGTCATCGATTATCACAGTGGCAAAAATCCCGTCCATAAAATAATGTACCTGAGAATAACAGCAATACATGCTATGTTAACGGCAGCAATGACAATGGTATAAATGATGATTTCCTCATGATCTAATATCGTCGCAGGAGTTATAAATATGACCACTACCTTCCGACTATTTAATGCTATCGTGTTCTTGTCGTGTATCCTTTTGCTGCAGGGGATGAGCCAGACAGAAAGAGTAACAATTAAAGCGGGCTCTTTTGACATGGGTTGTACTAAATGCAACATGCCGGATGCACTCCCGATTCATAAAGTCATGCTAGATGCTTTCGAAATAGCACAAACCGTAACAAGCAATACTGAGTTCAAAGCTTTTGTGGATGCCACCAGTTATGTAACCACAGCTGAACAACCGCTAGATCCAAAAGACTTTCCAGGAGTCCCAAAAGACAAACTGAAAAGTGGCTCTACTCTATTTAAAGTCCCAACATTTTTTAGAGGACTGTGGGATCACCTATCATGGTGGGAATATAAAGTGGGAGCATCATGGAAACTTCCCCAAGGACCAAAAGGTCCGCCTGCTCAACCAAACTACCCAGTGGTGCATGTCAGCTATTCAGATGCTGAAGCCTATTGTAAATGGAGAAAGGGCCGTTTACCCACTGAAGCTGAATTCGAATTTGCGGCCAGAGGAGGACTTAAAGGCAAGGCTTACTCATGGGGAGACAAAATTAAACCAAAGGGAAAATGGGTAGCCAATATCTGGCAAGGAACATTCCCTCTGACTAATAGTAAAGAAGATGGTTATGAAGCTCTCTCTCCTATAAAAGCCTTCCCCCCCAATGGCTACGGGCTTTATGATATGGGGGGTAATGTTTGGCAATGGACCAGTGACTGGTACCGCCCTGACTATTTCTCTTATTTAGCTAAACAAGATAAACCAGCAAAGAACCCTCGGGGGCCTACGAGCTCAATCGATCCACAGGAGCCCGGAACACAGAAGAAGGTACAGAAAGGCGGATCCCACCTTTGTAGTGACAGATACTGCAGTCGATACTATGTCGGATCCCGTGGCAGAGGAGAGGTCAGCACCGGCAGCGGCCATCTAAGCTTCCGCTGTGCATGGGACAGGGCATCAGAAAAAAATAAAACATCCATTAAAAAATAATGATGCGTAGATCTCATGATCGAGAGAAATGGACAGAGCACTTAAAACTTGCGATCCCTTAAGTGCTTAAACTCCCCTGAGGCCACATATCCCCAAGCTATTCCCGAAACAAATCCAACCCCATGACACCAGTTCGCTATGCCTGACCCAAACCAGCCAAAACTAAATAGAAATAGTAAAACAACCATAAAACCAACTGTTGCTTTATCAATATAATAGCGACCACTCGGGTCATAACGAGTCATCATCCACAAAAAACCCAACAGCCCATAGACAACTCCAGACATTCCCCCAAAGATAGCTCTCACAAAAATTGCCTGAAAAGTATTAGAAACGATTGCAATAAAAATCACCAATACAGCCAAGTAACGACTACCAGCAACCCGCTCAACCTGTCCACCAAGCTGAAACAACCAAAGCATATTAAAAAGAATATGGAAGAAGCCACCATGGATAAAAATAGGTGTTACGAGGCGCCAAAGCTCCACACCATTAACTAAATTATAAAAAGGCTGAATTGGAAACTCAGAGAAAAGCAAAAGAGAGTGATATTGAGGAAATGCATTATTATCAATGGCCATATAGACCATTGTTGAAATAAAAATCAGCCCAAGAGTGACATTGTCTCTAGCCAAATCCGGCTTGTGAAAGATCTGAGTCCGCACATTTATTGTTTTCTTCCGGCCGCTTTCTTTAGTTTTCTTTTTTTCTGATGGCACACTTAATTCTGCATATTGATCACCATCAGGGTTCTGCTCAAAATCAGCCAGAAAACCTGATGCTTTTTTTAAAAACCTATCTTCCATAATCCATATGGAAGCCTGATTTTCTT